>CAMFLH010000031.1 GCA_945957295.1 uncultured Uliginosibacterium sp. | reverse complement strand
GGTGCCTCCCGTGAAGCCAGGCGATGGCACGAAACCGTAGTAGTGCCTGTCGTTACCTTCCAGATCGCGCAGTTGCCGCACCTCTTGCAGCGCATTGCTCCAGCTGTCGGTGACCGTGCCGCTGACGGTCTTCGTTGCCAGCGTGTAGGGCGTTCGAACGCTGATCGTGATTCGCGATGCGTCAATCGGGTAAGCCCGAGCAAACATCCGGCGCACGATTTCGGGATCCGGCGCCGTACCGACCGAATTGTTTGTAATCAGTGGCACCAGCACCAGATTCAGGTTCGTCGGCCGCCCCACCCCCGGCGTTGTGCTGCGCGTTGCACCGCTGTTGGCAGGCGAAGTGCTGGCCACCGTTATGCCAACCTGCAGCCCCGTCTGTACGCACGACGCGGGGATCTGCGCCGAGAAGGTGCCGGCCAGATCATCCAGCGCCGGCGCAGTCGTCGGCAGCGACGACGGCCCGCTCAACGTCAGCGTCGGGCTGGCGGAACAACCGCTGATCGTCGCGGTCACCTTGGGGCTCGCGATGCGCTGGTTGGCGCTGACATAGGCTCTCACCAGCGCAGCCTTGCCGGGCACAAGGAATTGATAGGTCGCGCCGACGGGTTGCGAGTACGCCTGAGCGACATCGACGCGCGAGATAGTCACGACCGGTGCCGAACCGGTTGTCAGCGTGAACACGCCGGCCTGCACCGACTGCCCACCAGGGCCACTGAGGATCACATTGCCGCTCTTGGCCGGGGCGGCAAAGTCGAGCGACGTGGCCGTCTGGCCCAGTATGGTTGCCGTAACACCACCGACCGTTACACCGCTCACCGTATCCAGCGCACCGCCGGTCACTTGAACCGACGTGCCTTCTGGCCCACTGGTGGGCGACATACCGCTGACGCTGATCAGCGCCGGCAATAGCGTGAAGCTCTGAGTCAGCGTACGGGTGCTGCCGTTGGAGAGCACCAGAGCGAGGCTGCCATCCGCTGCACCGGCCGGCACCACGACCACGATCTGGGTGCCGGTTCGTGCGCTCGGCGTGACAGACACGCCACCAATGCGGACCTGGCTCACGTTCGCGAGGTTGGTGCCGCTCAGCGTGAGCGAATCACCCGGCCGCGCGCTGGAGGGCGACACGCTCGTAACCTGCGGCACGCCCAGCACGGTCAGCACCGTCGGCGAATCGACCGTTGCAGTACCCGACACCAAGGTCACCGTGCCGCTGGTCGCGGAGTCCGGCACCACGAAGCTCAGGCGCGTCGTGCTGATCAGGGTGAAGGTGAGTTCAGCAGAACCAAAACGTACGCCAGTGACGCTGTTGAAGTTCGTGCCGACCACCGTGACCGTGTCACCCGGAAAGACGAAGGACGGGCTCAGGCCGGTGACCGTGACCGTGGCGGTCTGGGTGCCACCGCCACCGCCGCCGCCCCCACCGCAACCCGCGAGGAAAGCGGCACTCAAGAACAGGATCAGGATTCGGTACAGGTGGTGCATGACGGCGTCCTCTCAGGCCGAAAGACCTGCTTTCGGGAGGTCGGATTATGACAAAACGTTGGCGACGACGATCCGGCGCGCTTGCGATCGGTACTGAGGCGCGATCAGTGGCGGCTGCCGCGCGCGGCAAACTCGCGGATCAGACGCACGGTATCTATATCGGCTGCGTGATAGGCAGCCTTAACGTAGCCGGCAAAAGCAGCGTCCTCGCCGCTCTGTTCGTTCAAGGTCGTGCGATAGGCAAAACGCAGCACCAGCAGCCCTTCAACAGGCTCCTCGATCGTCACCGCAAGATGCCCACCCGGGCGATCACCCTCGCCGGCTGCATCAAAGCTAACGGCCCGGCCAGGCTCGAGAAGCACCGTGTCGCGCATGCGGAAGCTGCCAAAGTCCAACGCACGCTCGATCTGTGTTTCGCTGCGGCTGAGGATTTCGCAGCCGACCAGACCGGGCTGAAACGCGCAGGGGTCCTCCACACGCCACATCAGCCCCGCCCACACCTGCTCGCGCGTCAGCGGAACGGCCAGCACTTCATTCGGGTCGTTGATCACCACTACATGTTCAAACTGCACGGATGGCCTCGTCGCCGCTTCGTAGTGTGCAAAGTCTCGCACAGGCGGCGCGTTTCCCGGCCAGTCGCAGCGGTTTCCATTTGTATTCAGCGAGATAGCGTCGGCAAAGCGTGCGAGTTGATCTATACTTCGGAACTTCCGAGGAGCGCTGCGAGATTCGGGCATGCCCGAATCCCAGGCTCGGACCCTGTCGATGCGCATTCGCGCAGGCGGGCAAGAACTGCGCTCACCCTGTCCAACCCTCGCCGGGCTTGGGTAGCGTGAGCGAACCGGAACTTGCCGGTCACATCCCTGCTTCCCTCCCGGCCACACCGTTCAAGGAGTTCGCATGAACACCGTGGCTGAATTCAAAGACTATGTGATCGCCGACCTGTCGCTCGCCGACTGGGGCCGCAAGGAAATCAAGATTGCCGAGGGCGAGATGCCTGGCCTGATGGCGATCCGCGAGGAATACGCCGCCGCGCAGCCGCTCAAGGGCGCGCGCATCACCGGCTCGCTGCACATGACGATCCAGACCGCCGTGCTGATCGAGACGCTCACCGCGCTGGGCGCCGAAGTGCGCTGGGCCTCGTGCAACATCTTCTCGACGCAGGACCACGCCGCCGCCGCGATCGCCGCGCAGGGAATTCCGGTCTTCGCCGTGAAGGGCGAAACGCTGACCGATTACTGGGATTACACCCACCGCATCTTCGAGTGGGCCGACGGCGGCTACTCGAACATGATCCTCGACGACGGCGGCGACGCCACACTGCTGCTGCACCTGGGCGCGAAGGCCGAGAAGGATCTGTCGGTGATCGCCAAGCCGACCTCGGAAGAAGAGACCATCCTCTTCGCCGCGATCAAGGCCAAGCTCGCCACCGACCCGAGCTGGTACTCGACGCGTCTGGCGCAGATCCGCGGCGTCACCGAAGAGACCACCACCGGCGTGCATCGCCTGTACCAGATGCACCAGCGCGGCGACCTGAAGTTCCCGGCGATCAACGTGAACGACTCGGTCACCAAGTCGAAGTTCGACAACCTCTACGGTTGCCGCGAATCGCTGGTCGACGGCATCAAGCGCGCCACCGACGTGATGGTGGCCGGCAAGATCGCCGTGGTGTGCGGCTACGGCGATGTGGGCAAGGGCTCGGCGCAGGCGCTGCGTGCGCTGTCCGCCCAGGTATGGGTCACCGAAATCGACCCGATCTGCGCGCTGCAGGCCGCGATGGAAGGCTACCGCGTGGTGACCATGGAGTACGCCGCCGACAAAGCCGACATCTTCGTCACCACCACCGGCAACTTCCATGTGATCCAGCACGACCACATGGCGGCGATGAAGAACAACGCCATCGTCTGCAACATCGGCCACTTCGACAACGAGATCGACGTTGCCTCGCTCGAGAAGTACCAGTGGGAAGAGATCAAGCCGCAGGTCGATCATGTGATCTTCCCGGACGGCAAGCGCATCATCCTGCTGGCCAAGGGCCGCCTGGTGAACCTGGGCTGCGGCACGGGCCACCCGAGCTACGTGATGTCCTCGAGCTTCGCGAACCAGACGATCGCGCAGATCGAACTGTTCACGAAGACCGCCGACTACCCGGTGGGCGTCTACACGCTGCCCAAGCACCTCGACGAAAAGGTCGCGCGTCTGCAGCTGAAGACCCTCAACGCCCAGCTGACGACGCTGCGCCCCGAGCAGGCCGCCTACATCGGCGTGCCGGTCGAAGGCCCGTACAAGGCCGAGCACTACCGCTACTGATGCGCGCACGCGTCGCCATCGGTGTCGCCCTCCTGCTGCTGACCGCCTGTGGTGGTCAGCAGTGGGTGCGTTTGACGCCTGAGGAACAGCAGAAGCTCGCCACGCCCGGCATCCGCATCAACGCAATCGCAGAGCAGGCCACGCCCGTCGTGGCGGACTTGCTGGCTCGCACCGAGGCCGAGGTGCTCGCCGCCGGCCGGCCCTTGAGCGATGCCGAACGCGACATTGCCCGCTCGCTCGGTGTTGCGGCGCCGGAAAAGGTCCGCGTCGAAGTGCGGCAGCATTTCCCGATGCCGGAAGATCCGCTGCTGATCAACGTCGCGCGCGAGCTGGGCCTGATCTTCGGCACCGACGAGGAAGCCGGGCGCACGCAGGGCTACGCGATTCTGGTCAAACCCGGCTTCGCGGAATCCCGCCGCGTGATCTCGCACGAACTGGTGCACGTCGCACAGTACGAGCGCCTCGGTGGCGTTACGCCATACGCACGGCAGTACCTGATCGAGATGCTTGCGCTCGGCTATGGCCGCGCACCGCTCGAGCAGGAAGCCTACGCACGGCAGATCACGACGCCCTGAGCGCACGCGATGTCGATGAACTCCTTCCACGCGCGCAACAGCAAGCCGCGCGCCGCACAAGCCAAGCGCAGCGTCAGCGCGCACGCCGGTACCCGCGCCGACCAGTTGCTGGTGGAACAGGGGTTCGCAGCGTCGCGCACGGCGGCACAACGGCTGATCGCGGTGGGCCGCGTGAGCTGGCGTTCGCCGCAGGGCGAGCAGCAGGTGAGCAAACCGGCGGATTACCTGCCGGATAGCGCAGAACTGATCGTCGCCGCAGATGCCGAGGATCGCTTCGTTTCGCGCGGCGGCCACAAGCTCGCGGGTGCACTTGCGCAGAGCGGCGTCACGGTCGCCGGGCGCCGCTGCCTCGATCTGGGACAGAGCACCGGTGGTTTCAGCGACTGCCTGTTGCAGGCGGGCGCGGCGCAGGTGGTCGGCGTGGAAGTCGGGCACGGGCAGTTGCACCCGCGCCTTGCGAGTGACGCGCGCATCGTGACGCTGGAGCACCTCAACGCCCGTTCGCTCATCGCGGCGGATCTGGGCGAACACTTTCCGCAAGGCGGCTTCGATCTGGTCACCGGCGATTTGAGTTTCATCTCGCTGACCCTGATCCTGCCCGCCGCCACCGCACTGATGCACCCGCAGGCCGACCTGCTGATGCTGGTGAAACCGCAGTTCGAAGTGGGCCCAAAAGGCCTCGCGAAAGGCGGCATCGTGCGCGACGCGGCACTTTACCCTGAAGTCGAAGCCAAGCTCCGCGCAGCCTGCAACGACTGCGGTCTCACCGTAGTGGGCTGGTACGACTCACCGATCACCGGTGGTGACGGTAACCGCGAATTTTTCGTCCATGCGCGCCGCGCAGCGGACGCCCCCGAATCAGCAGGTCAGTCATGACAGACAAACCCACATTCAGCATCGAATTCTTCCCGCCCGCGACGCCCGAAGGCGTCGAGAAGCTGCGCCTTGCGCGCGCCCAGCTGGCCCAACTCAAGCCGGCGTTTTTCTCGGTCACTTACGGTGCCGGCGGCTCCACGCGCGACCGCACGTTGCAGATCGTGCGCGAGATCCAGAGTGAGGGGCTGCACGCTGCGCCGCACTTGTCGTGCATCGGCGCAACGAAAGAGAGCATCCGCGAGCACCTCGCCGAGTTCAGCGAGATGGGCGTTACGCGCATCGTCGCACTGCGCGGCGACCTGCCCTCCGGCATGGCCGACCCGGGCGAGTTCCGCTACGCCAACGAGCTGGTCGCGTTCATCCGCGCCGAAACCGGCGACGCCTTCCACATCGAAGTGGCCGGCTATCCGGAATTCCACCCACAAGCGCGCAGCGCCACCGCCGACCTCGACGCCTTTGCGACCAAGGTGCGTGCCGGCGCCAATTCCGCGATCACGCAGTACTTCTACAACGCCGACGCCTACTTCCAGTTCGTCGACGAAGCCTGGGCCCGCGGCGTGGAGATCCCGATCGTGCCGGGCATCATGCCGATCGCGTCGTTCAGCAAGCTGGCGCGTTTCTCGGATGCCTGCGGCGCGGAGATCCCGCAATGGATGCGCCGCCGCTTCGAAGCCCTGGGCGACGACACCGCAAGCGTGAAGGCCCTTGGCCTCGATATCGTGACCGAGCTGTGCGAGCGCCTGCTCGAAGGCGGCGCGCCTGGGCTGCACTTCTACACGCTGAACCAGGCGGGACTTACCAGCACCATCTGGCAGCGCCTCGGGCTGGCCTGAACTACTGAGGCTGGGCGCGCCGTAACAACCGCGCCCAGCCGGGTTGGATCTGGTTCAGAAACGTGAGCCGGGTTGTGCCAGGAACAGCAGTTCCTCGGCGCTCGATACACGGCCGAGCAGCGAATTGCGATGCGGAAAGCGGCCGAATCGATCGATCACCTCGCGGTGTCGACGCGCGTAGTCGAGGTAGGAAGCGCCCGCCGGCCAAGCCGACGCAAGCCGCTCGAACAGTTCGACGGAACGGGTCTGCGCCTGTGCGTCTTCAGCGTGCTCGAACGGTAGATAGACAAACACGCGCTGCACCGGCAACAGCCGCTGGTCGTCGCCCCGTGCCAGCATCTCTCCGGCGAGCTCAAGCGCCAGCGCGTCACCCGCAAAGGCTTGCGGTGTATCGCGGAACACGTTGCGGGTGAATTGATCGAGCAGCACGACGCGGGCCAACGCGCCTTCGGGCTCGGCATCCCACTCCCGCAGCCCGCCGGCGAGCGCCCGCGCAATGCAGTCGCCAAATCGATCGGCAATTTCGTGGTCAAACGCATTGGATTTGCGGAACCACTCTGCACGTGGCGCACCGTGCCCGACCGCGCCACGCGGCAGAAACCAGAAATCGAGCAGCGGCTGCCACTCAGTCACTCGAAGCTCCCGCCCGCACCGTGGCGAGGCCGGGCTCGGCCTCGCCGTAAGCCTGCCGCCAGCGTGTGGTCAGCGCCTCGTAGTCGCTCGCCTTCTGCTCCGGCAAGCCGTCCGGTACATGCCACGGCGCGACGCGCGTTTCCACCGCAAAGTGGCTGGTGGGCGCGACCTGCGCCGGATCGTCGAGACTACCGACGGACAGATCCATGCGCGGCGAATCGATGAAGTGGAAACTGAGCGGCGTGCCGCACTCGGCGCAGAAGCCGCGTTCGGCGATGCGCGACGAGCGGTAACGTTTGGGCGAGGCCGCGAGCCATTGCACATCGCTAACCGCGACATTCACCCACGGCGCAAAGACACTGCCGAAGGCAAGCTGGCACATCCGGCAATGGCAGTAGTAGCCCTCAGGATTCTCGATCCGCACGCGATACCGCACCGAGCCACAGAGGCATCCGCCTTCGAGTTCAACAGCATCGCTCATCGCGCGCTCCTCAAGTCAGGCTCAGGTCACATCGCGCGCCGGCGCGCGCCAGACGTGGGGTAAGGCGCCGCTTATCGCGCCTTGTCGTAGCCCGACATCAAGCGCTCCCAGTAAAGCGTGCGGCGGGCGTAATCCTCGACCGGCTCCAGCCAGATCAGCTTGGCTTCCTGACGCGAAGGATCAGCGCCGGCAGCCAGGGTATTCGACAGCCCCTGACGCAGCGGCAACTGGCCGCTGACGGCCGGCGTCAGCGTGTAGTTGATCCAGGCCTCGGCGAGGTTGCGATCGTGTGCGCTGCGCATCACCGCCCAGCAATCCAGCCACGCCAATGCGCCCTCGCGCGGAATCACGTAACCGATATCAGCACCGGCTTTTTCAAGCAGCTGCACCTGCTGGTCGCCGTAGTTGGCGTAAATCAGCGCGACGTCCTTGCTGCGGAACAGGTCGACGACTTCTTCGGGCTTGCTGTAGAAGGCCAGCACATTGTCGCGCAGCTGGCGCAGATGATTCACCGCCTGCGAAAACTGCGGCTGAGTGAGCCGAAACGGGTCACTAAAACCCAGCGCAAGCGCGGCGAGGCTGAAGTTATGGCTGCTGCCGTTATACGCCAGCACCTTGCCGCGGTACTTTGGATCCCAGAGCGCCGCGATCGACGTCGGCGCTTTGGCAACCAGTTTGCGGTTGTAGATCAGCCCCATCGCTGAGTAGGTATAGGGGATCGCATAGGCCTCGCCCTTGCGGGTCAGGCCAGGGATATTCGGCAGGTTGCGGAAACGCGCCGTCTGGTTATGCGTATTCGGAATGTTGCGTAACCGCAGCGGCTGTACGAGGCCGTTATCGATATAACGCTGCAGCTCGGCGGTGTTCGCCGCGATGACGTCGAACGCGGCGCCATCCTTGTTGTTCGCCCGCTCCCACATTTCGTCGTCGGAACCGACATAGGTGACATCGACAGTAACGTTGAAACGCTGCTCGAACGCCTGCACCAGATCACGATCGGCATAGCCAGGCCAAGTCAGCAGGCGCAGCGTCTCGCCTGCGCCTGCTGGCGACACCAACAGCAGAACCGACAGGAGGCTGATCAGGCGTCGCAACATGCGGAATCGGCTACGCCGTCTTGCGACGCGTCCGCGGAGCCGGTTTCTCGGCCGGCGCGGCGGCATCGTCGGCCGCGGCCTTCTTGCGTGCCGGTGCTTTGGGCGCCTTCTTCTCGAACTCAAAGCCGACCTTGCCGTCGTCGCCACGCACCAGGAAGGCCGAGAACTTGCGCCGCGTGCGCGAGGAAACGAAGTTCTTCAGCAAATCAGTGCGGCCATCGTTCAGCAGCTTCTTCATCTGCGCCGGCTCGATTTCCTGCTGCAGGATCACCTTGCCAGAACGGAAATCGCAGGACTTGCCCGGGCCAACGGACTTCTCGCAGACATAGGAGAGGCCATGGTCGTAGACGTTCGCCCGGCACTTCGGGCAAGCGCCGAGGGCCTCCTGGCCTGAGAAATCGACCGGCTCGGCCAACTCATCATCCTTCGGTTGTCCGAAGTCGAATTCCGGCTGCTTCTCGTCGTTCAACTTGATGATCGCGTTGAAAGGCCGCCCCATCTTGTTGCGGAAGCCCACCAGCGGCCCCACCTGGCCTTCGGTCAGCAGCGTCTCGATCTCGTGCGGCTCGAACTGACGACCCGCGACGATCTTCCACAGCGAGTATTCGCAATCGCTGCACTGGAATTTCTTGTAAGTTTCGCGGATCAGGCCGCTGCATTTCGGGCAGGGTGACTTCAGGATGCCGAAGTCGCCCGGAATCGTATCGCTGTCGTAGGTCTTCGCGCGCTCGACGATGTGCTTGGTCATCTCGGCGATTTCGCGCATGAAATCGGCACGCGACAGTTCACCGCGTTCGATGCGGCCGAGCTTGTATTCCCATTCGCCGGTCAGTTCCGGCGACGTCAGTTCCTCAACCGACAGGCCCTTGAGCAGCGTGATCAGCGAAAAAGCCTTGGCCGTCGGGATCAGCTCGCGGCCTTCGCGAAGCATGTACTGCTCGGCGATCAGGTTCTCGATGATTTGCGCGCGCGTCGCTGGCGTGCCAAGACCGCGGCCCCCCATCGCTTCGCGCAGCTCTTCGTCATCGACCAGCTTGCCAGCGCCCTCCATCGCGGAGAGCAGCGTCGCTTCGTTGTAGCGCGCCGGTGGTTTCGTGACGTTGGGCTTCACCAGCACATCGTCGGTCCGCACCACCTCACCCGGCTTGACCGGCGCGAGGGCCGGTGTCGCATCGTCCTTGTCCTCGGCGCTCGCGGCTTCCTTGCCCCAGATCGCGAGCCAGCCGGCGTTGACCAACACCTTGCCCTCGGTCTTGAAGGCTTCACCCTCGACACGCGTGATACGGGTAGTCACCAGGTATTCGGCTGCCGGGTAAAACACCGATAGGAAGCGCTTGACGACCAGATCGTAGATCTTCGCTTCGGCCTCGGACAGGCTCTTGGGCACAGTGCCGGTCGGGATGATGGCGAAGTGATCGGAGATCTTGGCGTTGTTGAAGATGCGCTTGTTCGGCTTGACCCAGCCGTGCTTCACGATCTGGTTTGCGTACGGCGCGTAGCGATCCGGCAGGCCGGCCAAAACCCCGCCCACCGTGGGCAGGTAGTCTTCGGGCAGCGCACGCGAATCGGTACGCGGATAGGTCAAGGCCTTGTGCTTCTCGTACAACGCCTGTGCTAGCTGCAGCGTGGTACGGGCCGAAAAGCCGAAACGGCCGTTGGCCTCGCGTTGCAGGCTGGTCAGGTCGAACAGCAGCGGCGAGAGCTGGGTCGAGGGCTTGCTTTCCTCCTCTACCTTGCCAGGTTTGCCGTCGCATTTGGCGCGGATCGCTTCGGCGCGCGCCTTGTCCCACAGGCGGCTGGCGGTCGCGTGCTCGTCGTTCTCGTCCTTCTTGAACTTCTCGTCGAACCAGCGCCCAACGTAGCTGCCCGCTGCAGCGCCAAACTGACCTTCAAGCTCCCAGTAGTCGCGCGACACGAACTTGCGGATGCGCTCCTCGCGCTCGATCACCAGGGCAAGGGTCGGTGTCTGCACGCGCCCGACGGTCGTCAGGTGAAAGCCGCCACTCTTGGAGTTAAAGGCGGTCATCGCACGCGTGCCGTTGATGCCGATCAGCCAGTCACTCTCGGCACGGCTCATCGCAGCATCCGCCAAGCCCGACAGCTCCTTCGCAGGACGCAGACGGGCAAAACCGTCGCGGATCGCAGCCGGCGTCATCGACTGCAGCCAAAGGCGCTGCACCGGCTTGTCGGTTTTCGCGTGTTGCGCGATGTAGTTGAAGATCAGCTCACCTTCGCGCCCCGCGTCACACGCGTTCACCAGGCCGGTCACGTCCTTGCGCTTGATGAGCTTGGTCAGCAGCTTGAGCCGGTCGGCCGTCTTGTCGATCGGATTCAGCGCGAAGTGCGGCGGAATCATCGGCAGATGCGCGAAGCTCCACTTGCCACGCTTGACCTCGTACTCCTCCGGCACCGCCAGCTCGAGCAAATGGCCGATGGCCGAAGACAGTACGTACTGCTCGGATTCGAAGTAGTCGCCTTCGCGGGTGAATCCCCCGAGGACGCGGGCGATGTCCTGCGCCACGGAAGGCTTTTCGGCGATGATAAGTAGCTTGCTCATGTTGGGTCGATTACGGCAGCGGACCTTGCACCTTAAGGGTGCCAACGTCCAGCAAGAATGGGTAGGCGCCGTGCGCGCATCCGCGCAACGGCGATCGGTGTCTCAGTGCAGCAGTGCTGCGGCAGGGCTCTCTTCGCCCCATGCCGACCCCTCGGCGCTGGATAGCAGCTCTTCCATGACCAGCGCATCGACGTTGTCCTGCTGCTGCCACAGCACCATCAGCACGATCACTTTCAGCTTTGCGAGGCTGAGATCCGCGCCCGGCAAGGCCATCGCGCGCTCGATGATGCGCTCGCGCCCCAAGGGGTCCAGCACACCGGAGTGTTCCAGGAATGCAATGAAGCCACGGCACTCGGTATCCAGCACCGCCAGCTCGGGGCCGCTATAGATCCGGCTCGATCGGTTGTCACGCTCAATCTTCGGCGAATCACTGCCTGCCACACGTTGCAGGCCGGACAACCATTCCAGCGCCAGATCGATGTCTTCCGGCTCGAAGCCCGCCGCGCTGAGCTTGCGCGCGAGCAACTCCGGCTCGGGGCAGGCCTCAGGGTAGCCATAGCTTTCAAACACATAAACAAGGATATCGATCATCGCGCAGCCAAGGGTCAATGCAGGCGCTGAAAGCGTCCGCCGGGCAGTCGTGCGACCCGGCCGGCAAGTTCCAGCTCCAACAGGATGGCGAAGAGGGCATCGGGCGTCAACTTGCTGCGAGTGCACACGGTGTCCGGATCAACCGGATCGAAACCCAGTGCAGCGAGAACCACCGCCTCGGGCCCGGACGCTGCTAAGTTGGCGGGCGCGGCCGGCAAATCAGCCACAACACCCGCCGTGCCACGTTGCCAGCGCAATTCATCAAGTACGTCCTGCGCCGACTCCACCAGCTTGGCTCCCTGTTTGATCAGCTGGTGGCAGCCTTTCGATAAAGGGGAGTGAATCGAGCCAGGAATCGCCAGCACCTCGCGCCCCAGTTCGCCGGCGAGCCGCGCGGTAATCAGCGATCCACTCGCGGGCGCAGCTTCGATCACCAACACGCCTTGGGCGAGCCCGGCGATCAGACGATTGCGACGCGGAAAGTTGTGTGCGACCGAGGGCGTACCGAGCGGAAATTCGCTGACGATGACACCGGCCTCCGCAATCCGGCGCGCGAGGGGCGCATTGCGCGCCGGGTAGATGCGATCGGCACCGGTGCCGATGAAGGCGACGGTGCTGCCCTCGCCCTCCAGCGCACCGCGATGCGCCGCCGCGTCAATGCCCAGCGCGAGCCCGCTGACGATGGTCAGACCCGCCTCGGACAAGGCCCGCGAGAACGCCTCCGCGTTCGCGATGCCCTGCGCCGTCGCACTGCGGCTGCCGACGACCGCAAGTGCCCTGCGCCCAAGCAAGGCAACATTGCCTTTGACGTAAAGCAGCAAAGGCGGATCAACCGTCTGCAACAGTGCGGCCGGGTACTGCGCATCGGCCAACGTCAGCAGTGTGTTGCCCGGCTCAGCGGCCCACGCCAGCGCCGTCTGAACAGCCGCCGCGTTGTCGGTATCGAACAGTCGTGCGGCCAGCGCTTCCCCAACGACGCCCGCGACGGCTCGCCGCCCTGAAGCGAAAACGGCCTCCGGAAGTCCGAAGGCCGCAAGAAGAGCGCGCTGTTTCTCCGGCCCAACGCCAGGTATCAGGGTCAGGCGGAGCCACGCCGCCAGATCGGCGGAGTCGTCGATCAAGGCTGACGGACAGAGTCGGCGACCTTCACAGGGCCACCGCTCTCGACCACCAGCCCATAAGCCACGCGGTCGAAGACACGGAAAACGAACAGAGCACCGTAGCGCTCTTCCGGCAGCGCAATCGTCTCATTCTTGCCGTCCATGTCGTACTTGGCGTCACCCCGCGTACGGTAGATCGCCAGCACATGACCCGGCTCCAGGCCGGCCGCGCGGCCAGCCGAGATCGTAACGATGCTGTACTTGCCGGTGTACTGGATGCCATCATGCACCTTGACGATGCGCGCCTCGACCTTGCGATCCGGCGCATGCGGCACATAGGACATGATCTCAGGCTTGCCGGCGGGCAGCATGCGGTCGCCTGCATTGACTTCACGCTGGACCGAGGTGACTTCCATCGTTGCCGGCGATCCATCCTGAACCACGCGCGCCGACCCAAGGTAAGCCGCTTCGTAGCCCAGCAATTCGTTGGTTACCGGATCCTTCAGCGGCTGCGCACGGCGGTAGATCTGCCAATCGCTCACGCCAGCAGTGACATTGCGCGCAAAGATCGTGTCGCCAGGGCCATTAAGCAGGCGGTTGTCGTCGGACGCGACAATCGTGGCGCTGCCGGCGAGATCGTTTTCCGAGACGAACAGAGGGCGCGACAGGAACGGTTCGATCCGATGCAGCGGAACACTTCCGATCGGGCTCAGATCCTCGGCGCGTACTTGCGGCTGCAGCTTAACCGTACCGCCATCACCCGGTGGCGTGGTGGTCAGGTAAGGTCCGCTGCGATCCAGGTAGATCGTCTGGCCGGGATAGATCCAGTGCGGGTTCTTGATCTGCTCACGATTGAGCCGCCACACTTGGGGCCACAGCCACGGGTGCTTGAGGAATTTTCCGGATATGTCCCACAGCGTGTCGCCCTTGACGACGGTGTAGGAATCGGGGGCGTTGTCCGCCAGTTTGACGGTATCTGCCACCGCCGAAGCCGAAGCAACGGACAGTCCCAGAGCCAGGGCCAGCGCGGATATAATGCGGAACATGAATCTGCCTCGGTGTTGTTGAGCCATTATCGGGCGGACGCCCTGGCGGCCTGTTATCGGTGCTTTAGCACACGGGCATCGAGATTTCACTTCAGATTCTGCACATAGTCACTTCATCCAGCAAGCATTTATGGCGCTACTGCCCATCCTCCACTATCCCGATCCGCGCCTTCATACGAAGGCTTCGCCGGTCACTGAAGTCACCGACGAGTTGCGCACGCTGATCCGAGACATGGCCGAAACCATGTACGAGGCACCGGGCGTTGGCCTCGCGGCAACTCAGGTGAACGTCCACAAACGCATCGTGGTGATCGACGTTTCGGAAGACAAGACTGGGCTGCGTGCCTACATCAACCCGGAGATCGTTGCGCGCTCCGGCGAGCAGGTGTGCGAGGAAGGCTGCCTGTCGGTGCCTGGCATCTATGAGAAAGTGACGCGCGCAGAACGTGTGAAGGTGCGAGCGCTCGACGAGCAGGGCAAACCTTTCGAACTTGAAGCCGAAGGCCTGTTGGCGGTGTGCATCCAGCACGAAATCGACCACCTGGACGGCAAGGTCTTCGTCGAATACCTGTCACCGTTGAAGCTCAACCGCATCAAATCCAAGCTCGCGAAGCGCTCGCGCATCACGGCCTGATCCGCACAGGGTCGCGCACCCCGCGGCCCCGTTCAACACATCCTACGCCCTTCGCCCCAGATGAGAGTCGCTTTCGCCGGAACCCCCGAATTTGCTGCCGAGGCGCTGCGCGCAATCATCGCGGCGGGCTTTGAGGTGCCGCTCGTCCTCACGCAGCCAGACCGCCCCGCGGGCCGCGGCATGCAGTTGCTGCCCAGCCCGGTCAAGCAGGTGGCGCTCGCACACGGTATCCCGGTCGATCAGCCCGAAAAGCTGCGCACCGAGGCACAGCAGGCAACCTTGCGCGCCGTGAACGCCGAGATTCTCGTGGTCGCGGCGTACGGGCTGATCCTGCCGCAGGCGGTGCTGGACATGCCACGCCATGGTTGCGTGAATATTCACGCCTCCTTGCTGCCGCGCTGGCGCGGCGCAGCCCCGATCCATCGCGCGATCGAGGCAGGCGACAGCGAGACCGGCATCACGATCATGCAGATGGATGCCGGCCTCGACACCGGCGACATGCTGCTCAAGCGCGCAATCCCGATCGGCAACGACGACACCACGGCGAGCCTGCATGACAAGCTCGCCGCGCTCGGCGGTGAAATGATCGTCGACGCCCTGCACCGCATCGCGCTGTGCGAGCTGGCGCCGGCGCCGCAGCCGGCGGAGGGCGTCACCTACGCGAACAAAATCGCCAAGAGCGAAGCCGCGCTGGATTTTCGCGAATCAGCCGAGCTGCTTGCGCGACGCCTGCGTGCGTTCGACCCCTTCCCCGGCGGCGTGGCGACGCTGGATGGCCAGGCCATCAAACTCTGGCGCGGTGTCGCCGAAGCGGGTGACGGCGAACCGGGCACGATTCTCGGTGCAGATGCTGCGGGCGTGCGCGTTGCCTGCGGTAGCGGCGTGCTGCGCCTGACCGAATTGCAGAAACCAGGCAGCAAACGCATGGCGGCGGCCGACTTCCTGCGTGGACTTCCTCTCCACGCCGGCCTGCGCTTCGCACTGCCGGACGCTTGATTTGAGGGCGCCTGGCGCCCATATCCAAACGGACACGCCTTTGCACAAGGAGCTCCGATGTTCGGAAACTGGTTGAAAACCTCGATCCTGATGGCCGGGATCGTCGCGCTATTCGGTGTCGTCGGCGCGGCGATCGGTGGCAAGAGCGGCATGTTGCTGGCGCTGCTGCTCGGCGGCGGCATGAACCTGTTCTCGTACTGGTTCTCCGACAAGATGGTGCTGCGCATGTACAACGCGCAGGAAGTCGACGCCGCCAGCTCGCCCTACCTCTACAACATGGTGCAGGGGCTCGCGCGCAATGCCGGGCTGCCGATGCCGCGCGTCTACATCATCAACGAGCAGCAGCCCAACGCCTTCGCCACGGGCCGCAACCCGGACAACGCCGCGGTGGCGGCCACCACTGGCATCCTGCAGATGCTGACCGAGCGCGAGCTGCGCGGCGTGATGGCGCATGAACTCGCGCATGTGAAACATCGCGACATCTTGATCTCCACGATCTCGGCGACGCTCGCCGGTGCAATCTCGGCGCTCGCCAACTTTGCGATGTTCTTCGGCGGCCGTGATGAAGAAGGGCGCCCGGCCAATCCGTTGGTCGGCATCCTCGTCGCGATTCTGGCACCGCTGGCTGCCAGCTTGATCCAGATGGCGATCTCCCGCGCGCGCGAGTACGAGGCCGATCGTGGCGGTGCCGAGATCTGCGGCGACCCGGCCGCGCTCGCCGACGCGCTGCAGAAGATCGATTACTACGCCCGCGGCATTCCAATGCCGTCGGCTGAGGCACACCCCGAAACGGGGCAGATGATGATCATGAATCCGCTGTCTGGCGGCGGTATCGCCGGCCTGTTCTCGACCCACCCGCCAACCGAGGAACGGATCCGCCGTTTGCGCGCGATGCGCGGCGGATGATTGACGCAGCCGCGAGCGCCTTACCCGGCGAACTGATCGCCGCCTATCGTGCGGCGTATTACCGGGTACTCGCCGCGCCGCCGCTGCTGCTGCAGATCGATCGACCCGATACGGCACTTGCCGCACTCTTGCAGAAACACGGCACTGGTTGCGCAGTGCTGCTCACGGCGAGTAACCCTGCCAGCGAACTACTGCCCGAGGACGAAAACGCGCAACGGCACGCAGCGCTACTCGCCGAACTTGCGCAACGGGGCTTCGCCACCTTGCCTGCGCGAAACGAAGCCCCGGATGGCAGCTGGCCGACGGAGCTCAGCGTACTCATCCTGAATGCCGACGCCGAGCTCGGAACAGACCTCGCGACGCAGTTCGGGCAGAACGCCTTCGTGATGATCGTGCACGACGCAACACCGAGACTCGCACTGTTGCGCTGAGCCCCTTGCCGGTGCGGCTTGCGCCGCTGGCGGCAAACGGGTAAATGTCATTTCCAACTTCTGATCGGGCCGGTAACGGCACCCTCTCCATGTCCAGTTTCCGTACCCGCCCCGGTGGCCGCGCCAGCACACGGTCCGACTCGCCCCGCACAGCAGCGCAGCGCAGCACGCCCCGCCCGGCAGCGCTGCCCCCGCTGCCGGCCGATTCGATGGCGCGTGCGATGTGGGTCGCTGCCGAAGCCATTGCGTATGTGCGCGACGGCTATGCCCTGAATGATGGGCTGGCGGGCCTGTGGGCCGCCCATCCCGATCTGCCGCCCGGCACCCGCGGAGCCGCACAGGATCTGATCTTCGGCACGCTGCGCGACTTCGGCCGCGGCGATGCCATGCTCGCGCGCCTGCTGCGCCAACCCCTCACCGAGCCCACCATCGACGCGCTGCTGCGCGTCGCGCTGCATCGCTTGGAAGTGCGCCCGGAGACCGCCCATACGGTGGTCGACCAAGCCGTCGAAGTAGCCGCGCGAGTGGCCCGCGGCGGGCTCAAAGGTCTGGTAAACGCCGTGTTGCGCAATGCCCTGCGGCAGCGTGACACGCTCGCCACCGCGCTCGCGCGCAATCCGGAGACCCACTGGCGGCACCCGTCTTGGTGGATCGATCGCATCAAGCGCAATCAGCCGCAAAGCTGGGAGACCGTGCTGGGCGCTGCAAATGCCCACCCGCCGATGACGCTGCGGATCAACCCGCGGCGCACCACGCCCGAAGCAGCGGCTGCAGAGCTAATCGCGGCCGGGCACGCTGGACACTGGCTCAGCCCCTACGCCTGGCGCCTCGATCGGCCCGCGCCGGTGGCATCGCTGCCCGGCTATGCCGAAGGTCGGCTGTCGGTGCAGGACTGGGGCGCACAACAGGCAGCACCAATGCTCGACATCCGTGAGGGCATGCGCGTGCTCGACGCCTGTGCTGCCCCGGGCGGGAAGAGCGCCCATATGCTTGAACTGCACGACTGCCGGCTGCTGGCACTGGACGCCGATCCGCGCCGCGCGCAACGGATCGCAAGCAATCTGGAGCGCCTCGGCCTGAGCGCCGATGTCCGCTGCGGCGATGCGCGTACGCCGCGTGACTGGTGGGACGGCGAGCGCTTTGACCGCATCCTGGCAGACGTGCCCTGCTCGGCTTCCGGCGTTGCGCGCCGCCATCCAGACATCAAATGGTTGCGCAGAGCCGACGATATTGGCAATTTCGCAACAGTTCAGCGCGAGATTCTCGATGCGCTCTGGCCGCTGCTGAGCCCCGGCGGCAAAATGCTGTACGTGACGTGCTCGTTGTTCCCGGAGGAAAACAGTCTACAGGTCGCCCGTTTTGCGGCGCGGCATCCGGACTGTCAGCGCGTCCCGCTCGACGCGGCGCTCGAGCGAACGCTGCTGCCCGATGCGGACCATGACGGTTTCTTCTTTGCCTTGCTCGAAAAACAGGCCTGACTTCCTTGTGCTACTGCGCCGGCTGCTGCTCGGCTGCGCCCTGCTGCTCGGCGTTTTAGCGCTGCCCGCCGCGGCGCAGAGCACCGCCACGATCCGCTACGCGGAGTTGCTGCCAGCCGAGGATCAGTACGTCCTCAACGCCGACATTGCGGTCGAGCTCAATCCACGCCTGGAAGAAATCGTGCTGCGCGGCATCGCGCTGCACTTCGTCGCCGAGTGCATCCTCACACGCGGCCGCTGGTACTGGCTCGACGAGACCATCGTCGAACGCCGTATCGCGTTCCGCCTGACCTATCACGCCCTGACGCAGAAGTACCGGCTTGCAACCGGCTCGCTGGGACAGAACTTCGACACGCTGGAAGAAGCGCTGCGCACAATGACGCGACTGCGCAACTGGGCGATTGTCGACCGCAGCCGGCTTCGCGGCGGCGAGTCCTACAACGCCGCACTGCGCTTCCGGCTTGATACGGACCAACTTCCCAAGCCCTTCCAGGTTACCGCGATCGGTTCGCGCGACTGGACGCTTGAAACGGACTGGTCGCGCTGGACCTTCCTCGCGGCTGCGGCTGAGCGTCGATGAGGGCAGTCATTGCCGCGGTGTCCGCGCTGGCCGGCATCATGCTGTTCCTGCTGGCGGCGGCGAGTTCCAAATCCTCCGCACTGATCCGCAACTATCCGCTGCTGCTGGCACTCAACGGCACGGTCGCCGCCGTGCTGCTCGGGCTGGTTGGCTTCCAGATGCGCACGCTGTGGGTGCAATACCGCGAACACCAGTTCGGCTCGCGCCTGAAGCTCAAGCTGCTGGGTCTGTTCGCATTGATGGCGCTGGTGCCGGGCCTGGTGATCTACGGCGTGTCGCTACAGTTCGCCACCCGTTCGATCGAGTCCTGGTTCGACGTAAAGGTCGATGCCGCGCTCGATTCCGGCATCCAGCTCGGGCGCAACGCACTGGACTACCTGCTCGATCAGCTCGCCGGCCGCGCGCGCGACACCGCCGATACGCTGGCCGAATCGCTCGGCGAATCGGGTACCGCAGTCTCCGCGGCGCGCCTCGACCGCTTGCGTGACGAAGCCGGCGCCGACGTCGCGGCGCTGCTGGCCGGCAACGGAAAGATCATCGTATCGAGCGTCGGCAGCGGTACGACACTGGCGCTTGAAACGCACTCGACTGCCTCGCTGCGCCTTGCACGCGGCGCGCGCGGCCTCCGCACGGTGGAAGGCGAAGGTAGTGGCGAGTTGTGGCTGCGCGTGATCGTTCCGATCCCTGCCCGCAACCTCGCCACCAACATCGAATTCCTGCAGATGTCCAAACGCGTGCCGCCACAGATCGTGCGCACGATGGAAAACATCCAGAACGGCAATCGCGACTATCAGGAGCTGATGCTGGGTCGTGTCGGCCTGATGCGGATCTACAGCCTGACCTTGACGCTGACACTGCTGCTGGCGCTTTTCGCCGCGCTGGCGGCGGCCTTCGAGATCGCGCGCTCGCTGTCGGCGCCGCTGTCGATCCTCGCCGAAGGTACGCAGGCAGTGGCGGCGGGCGACTTCTCGCCGCGCCAGGCACTGCCGGGGCGCGACGAGTTGGGCGTGCTGACGCAGAACTTCAACCGCATGACGCGCCAGTTGCAGGACGCGCGCGCGCAAGCCGAGCGCAACCGCGCCGAAGTGGAAGCCGCGCGCGTCTACCTCGAAAGCGTGCTCGGCAACCTCTCTGCCGGGGTATTGGCCTTTTCCGACAACGGCCGCCTGCGTGCAGCGAATCGTGGCGCGATGCTGATCCTCGGCGACGATCTGGCCGGCTTCGAGAGCCTCACGCTCGACGCCTGGCCGCGGCATCAAGCCTTCCGCGACGTAGTCATCGCGGAGTTCGACAAGCACGACAACGATTGGACGCGCGAAGTCGAACTCACCCGCGACGATGGCCGCAACCAGACCCTGCTGCTGCGCGGCTCGCGCCTGCCACCCGGCAGCGCCGGGGGTTATGTGGTGGTGTTCGACGATGTGACGGAACTGATCTCCGCGCAGCGTAACGCCGCCTGGGCGGAAGTGGCGCGTCGGCTGGCGCACGAGATCAAGAATCCGCTCACACCGATCCAGCTCTCCGCCGAACGCCTTCAGCACAAGCTTTCATCGAAGCTTGATCCGGATTCCCAGGCGATGCTCGCGCGCGCCACGCAGACCATCGTCAATCAGGTCGAGGCGATGAAGAATATGGTCAACGACTTCCGCGACTACGCGCGGATGCCGCCGTCCAACTTGGCGCCTCTCGATTTGAACGCCCTGATTGGTGAAGTGCTGGGTCTGTATGAAAGTTCGCGGGTGCAGATCGAACTCGAACTCGCGCCCGAACTACCGCGTGTGCTGGGTGACGCCACCCAGTTGCGGCAGGTGATCCACAACCTGCTCACCAACGCCGAAGACGCATTGAGTGAGAAAGCCAATCCGACCGTGACGCTGGCGACGCGGCGCGACAGTCGCCGGGTCGAATTCATGGTGCGCGACAACGGCCCCGGCTTTCCGCCAGCGATGCTCGCCCGCGCCTTCGAACCCTACGTCACCAGCAAGGCGCGCGGTTCCGGGCTTGGTCTGGCGATCGTCAAGAAGATCACTGACGAACACCACGGCGAAATTTCCATCCTCAACCTTGAACCCCACGGCGCGGAAATCCGCTTGCGGCTTCCGCTTGCTCCCACCGTCTGATACCGTTGCATGCTATGGCAAAGATTCTGGTGGTCGACGATGAAGTCGGCATCCGCGAACTGCTCTCCGAAATCCTCTCGGACGAAGGCTACGATGTAGTGCTCGCCGAGAACGCTGCGGCTGCGCGCAATGCGCGGCTCGCCGCGCGCCCTGATGTAGTGTTGCTCGACATCTGGATGCCGGATACCGACGGCGTGACGCTGCTCAAGGAGTGGTCCGCAAACGATCTGCTGACGATGCCGGTGATCATGATGTCGGGGCACGGCACCATCGATACGGCGGTCGAAGCGGTGCGCCTCGGCGCGATGGATTTCCTCGAGAAGCCGATCGCGCTGCAGAAGCTGCTCGCGGCGGTGCGGCGCGGCCTGCAACGGCAACCGGCGGTGCGCCCGCGCGCGGCGCTGTCGCTCGCGTCCTTCCCGCGCTCGGGCCCGCTCAAGGAACTCCGCCGCCGGCTCGAGCAGATCGCGGAGAAGTCCCGCGTACTGACGCTGCGCATCAGCGGCGGCAGCATCGTCGAGTTGTGCGCGCGCTGCCTGCAGACAGGCGGCGCTCCGTGGTTCGATCTGGCTGCGCTGACGCAGCCGATCGACCTGTCGGCGCTGGAGAACGCGCGTGGCGGCGTGCTCTTCGTTGAAGACCTTGCGACCCTCTCGCGTGCCCAGCAAAAGAACCTGAGCTTCGCGCTGGAGCGCCTCGAGAAGTACGACCAACGCGCCGTGTTTGGCTGCAGCCGGAGCGCTGAGGACTTGGCGGTCGACGGCTGGGATCCGCTGACGCTCAAGCGGCTGTTCGAAGTCACGCTGGCGCCGCCCTCCCTGACCGAGCTGAAGGACGAAGTGCCGGAGATGGCCAATCAGGCCTTGGTACAGCTGTCGGAATCCGGTGAAGTGCCGCCGCGCCGTTTCGCTACCGCCGCATTGAACGTGTTGCGCAACAAGGCGTGGCCAGGTGGCTTCAACGAGCTGCGTGCGGCAGTGCGCTCGCTTGCACTTGGTACGCTGGAAGACGAGATTGGTGCGGAAGACGTTCAACGCCTGCTCGGCCGTACGCCGAGCGCCGCGGCGTCAGCCCTGCCGCTGGATCTGCCCTTGCGCGAGGCGCGCGAGAGCTTCGAGCGGATGTACTTCGAATACCACCTGCAGCTGGAGAGCGGCAACATCACGCGCTTGGCCGAAAAGACCGGACTGGAGCGCACGCATCTCTACCGCAAGCTCAAGCAACTCGGCATCCCGCTCGGCCGCCGCAACGACGGCTGATCGCATGTGCAGGCAAAAAAAGAAGCCGCCCGATGGCGGCTTCTTGCATTTTTAGGTCACAGAGCGCTCAGGCCGCTTCGCCAAGATAGGCCGAGCGTACTTTCGGATCATGCAGCAGATCGTGCCCTGTACCGGACAAGGTGATCTTGCCGCTTTCCATCACGTAGGCGCGGTTCGAGAAGCCCAGCGCAAGGTTGGCGTTCTGTTCCACCAACAAGACGGTGACGCCTTGTTTGATGACGATCTGGATCACTTCGAAGATCTTCTCGACAATCAGCGGCGCGAGGCCCATGGACGGTTCATCCAGCAGCAAAAGCTTCGGACGCGACAGAAGCGCACGACCGATCGCGACCATCTGCTGCTCGCCACCAGAGAGCGTGCCCGCAACCTGCGGTAAACGCTCCTTAACACGTGGCAGCATTTCATACACCCGCTGCAGATCGGATTCAATCTCAGCCTTGTCGTTGCGGGTGTAGGCGCCCATGCGCAGGTTCTCTTCAACCGTCAGGCGGGTGAAGATGCCGCGGCCTTCCGGCACCAGAGCGATACCTGCGCGCAAACGCTTGTGCGCAGGCATGCTGGCGATCGGGCTGCCGGCATAGCTGAGGTCGCCACCGGACAGTTGCAGCGTGCCAGCAATCGCGTTGAGCGTCGTCGTTTTGCCGGCACCGTTGGCGCCGATCAGCGAAACGAGTTCGCCGGAGAACAACTCGAGGTCGATACCCTTGACGGCCTGAATCTGCCCATAGGCGATCCGCGCGTCGCGCAGTTGCAGCAGCGGTGCTGCCGGGTTGTCATGCGGCATGGTGTGCGCCTCCCAGATAAGCCTCGATCACCGCGGGATTGCGTTGCACTTCGGCGGGCACGTCCTCGGCGATCTTCTTGCCGAAATCGAGCACCGCAACGCGGTCGCACAGGCCCATCACCAGCTTCACATCGTGTTCAATCAACAGCACCGTGGTGCCGTCACCGCGAATCGTTTCGATCAGGTTGCGCAGCTGCGCAGTTTCGGTCGCGTTCATGCCGGCCGCCGGTTCGTCCAGCGCCAGCAGGCGCGGCTCGGTTGCAAGACCACGCGCGATCTCGAGCCGGCGCTGATCGCCATACGAAAGGTTGCGCGACAGCGTGCGGGCATGCTTCTCGATGCCCACATACTTGAGCAACTCATAGGCACGCTCGGTCGTCAGTTTCTCTTCCTCGCGTGTGTGACGCGTCTGCAGCAGCACCCCAAGCAGGCCGGTCTTGGTACGGATGTGGTGGCCAGCCATGACGTTCTCGAGCGCGGTCATCTCGCGGAACAAACGGATGTTCTGGAAGGTGCGTGCGATACCGCGATTGACGATGCGGTCCGGCTTGCCCATCGGCAGCTCCGAACCGTTGAAGACGAACTCGCCCTCCTCGGGCGTGTATGCGCCAGTCAGCACATTGAAGAAGGTGGTCTTGCCAGCACCGTTCGGGCCGATCAGGCCATACACCTCACCCTTGTTGATGGTGAGCGACACCTCGGTGAGCGCCCTCAGGCCACCAAAACGTTTGCTCACCGCGCGAGCTTCGAGCAGCGTGATCATTGCGCGATCTCCTTGTCGCCGAGCAGATCGGCCTTGGAGTAACGCGCCTGCGCGGGCACCAGGCCCTCCGGCTTCAGCAACATCATCAGGATCATCGCGAGCGATAGCAGCAACATGCGCAGCACTTCTGGATCGAGGAATACCTTGCCGAAGATCGCCATCTGCACCGGCAGGGCGATATAACGCAGCACTTCCGGCAGGAAGGACAGCGCAAGGGCACCCACAATCACGCCCGCGAGGTTGCCCATGCCACCGAACACAATCATCGTGAGGATCGCGATCGATTCCATCAGCGTGAAGCTCTCAGGGCTGACGAAGCCCTGGAAGGCGCCGAACAGCCCGCCCGAGACGCCACCGAACGTTGCCCCCATAGCGAACGCCAGAAGCTTGAGGTTGCGCGTGTTGATGCCGATCGCTTTGGCGGCAAGTTCGTCGTCCCGGATCGCGGCCCACGCGCGGCCGATGCGCGACACCTGGATGCGCTTGACCAGGATCACCGCCAGCACGACGAAGGCAAGGAACACGTAGTAGTACAGGAACAGCGACTTGATCTGGAAGCCTTCGGTGATCTGCAGGCCACGGTTCAGGTCGATCCCGAACAGCGACATGCCATCAATCTGGTCGATGCCCTGCGGGCCGTTGGTGATGTTGACCGGATGCGTCAGGTTGTTCATGAAGATGCGCACGATCTCACCGAAACCGAGCGTCACGATCGCGAGATAGTCGCCCCGTAACCTCAGTGTCGGAAAACCAAGCGCAATACCGGCGAGCGCGGCGAAACCGGCACCGAGTGGCAGCACGATCCAGAAAGGCAGATGCAGCCCGAAATGCGGCGAGGCAAGGAAGGCCCAGGTGTATGCCCCCACCGCGTAGAACGCGATGTAGCCCAGATCCAGCAGGCCGGCGAAACCCACCACCAGGTTGAGACCGATCGCGAGCAGGATGTAGAGCATCGCGAAGTTCAGAATGCGCACCCAGGTATTGCCGAACATCGCGGCAACCACCGGGGACGCCAGCGCGATCACCACCAGCACGAGCAGCGCGGCCTTGGGATTGCGCTTGCCGAGATACGGTATGGCTTGAGAAATATCGTTCATGTCTGCGTCCGCGCGTTATGCACGATCGGCCACACGCTCGCCGAGCAGGCCGGTGGGGCGGAAGATCAGCACTATGCCGAGGATGATGAAGGCGAAGATGTCCTGGTAACTCGAATTGAGCCAGCCACCGCTCCAGGTCTCGATGTAGCCCGCGCCGATCGCTTCGACCAGCCCGAGCACGATGCCACCGACCATCGCGCCGGCCAGGTTGCCGATACCGCCGAGCACCGCTGCCGTGAAGGCCTTAAGCCCCGGCATGAAGCCCATCGAGTAGTGCGCGACGCCGTAGTTCGACGCGATCATCACGCCAGCCACTGCAGCCAGTGCCGACCCAATGATGAAGGTCAGCGCGATGATGCCGTTCGTATCCACGCCCATCAGGCTCGCAACGCGGTGGTTCTCGGCCGTCGCGCGCATCGCGCGGCCCATGTTGGTGCGCGTCACCAGCAGGACAAGGCCAACCATCATCGCGGCCGACAGCCCGACGGTGGTCATCTGCACTGGCGTCATGAACACACCGCTGACGATCTCGATCGGCGCGGTCTGGATGAGCTGCGGGAAGCTGTGATAGTTGCGGCCCCAGATGATCATCGCGAGCGTCTGCAACAGGAAGGAAACGCCAATCGCGGTAATCAGCGGCGCCAGCCGCGGCGCGTTGCGCAGGCGTCGATATGCGGTGCGTTCGATCGTGTAGCCGATCGCCATGCAGGCAGGCATCGCCACCATCAAACCCAGCGCGAAGTAGACGATCGGGCTAAGGCCGGGAATCGCGGCCTGAAAGAATGTGATCGCAGTGAAAGCGACGAGGGCGCCGACCATCAACACGTCGCCATGGGCGAAGTTGATCAGGCCGAGAATGCCATACACCATCGTGTAGCCCAGCGCGACGACTGCGTACACGCTGCCGACCACGAGGCCGTTGATGATCTGTTGAAGCAGGGTTTGAATCACGGGAGGAATCCTCGCGGAAAAACATTCGGCCCTGCTCGGGAAGGGGCTGCGCACCGCAGCGCACAGGCCCCCCGATCCGTTGCAGGGTCCAGCCGCGTAGTGCGCACCGTAGGGTGCGCACCGCAAGCAGATCAGTTCTTCAGCGCCTTCCAGGCACCGTTTTCAAACTGATAAACGGTGACAGCACCGTTCTTGATGTCGCCCTTGTCGTCGAACGCGATCGTGCCGGTGACGCTCTTGAAGTTGCTGGCCTTCAGCGCCGGCAGGTACTTGGCCGGATCCGAGGAGTTCGCTTTCTTCATTGCCTCGATGATCGCGGCGGCAGCGTCATACGCGTACGGTGCATAGATCTGCACGTCGGCACCGAACTTCTTCTTGAAGCGCTCCTTGAAGTCCTTGCCACCCGGCATCTGCTCGAGCGGCAGGCCGGCTTGCGTGCAGTAGTCGTTCGGGCCGATCGCGTCGCCGGCCAGCTTGATGATCTCGCCGGTGCAGCCACCGTCGCCGGTGATCCACTTCGCGGTAATGCCCAGTTGCTTCAACTGCTTGAGCATCGGGCCGCCTTGAGCGTCCATGCCGGAGTAGACGATCACATCCGGGTTCGTGGCTTTGATCTTGGTAAGAATCGCCATGAAGTCGGTGGCTTGGTTGTTCGTGAATTCGCGCGCAACGACCGTGCCGCCACCCGCCTTCACGCCCTTGTCCACTTCGTCGGCGAGGCCCTGACCATAGGCGGTGCGGTCATCGATGATCGCGACCTTCTTGCCAAGCTTCTGGGCCGAGTACTTACCGATCACTGCGCCCTGCTGCACATCGTTGGCGATGGTGCGGAAGACGGCCTTGTAACCCTGTTGCGTCAGTTTCGGGTTGGTCGCCGACGGCGTGATGACCGGGATGCCGGCTTGGTCGTAGATACGCGAGGCCGGGATCGTGGTGCCCGAGTTCAGGTGACCGACGACGCCCTTGACGCCCGCGTCGACCAGACGCTGAGCGACCGTAGTGCCGGTCTTCGGGTCGGCTGCGTCGTCTTCGCCGACGAGCTCGAACTTGACGGCCTTGCCGCCGATCTTGATGCCCTTGGCGTTGTATTCCTCAACGGCCAGTTTGGCGCCGTTCTCATTGTCCTTGCCGAGGTGCGCGATGTTGCCGGTCAGCGGACCGACGTGGCCGATCTTGATGACTTCCTGGGCCTGCGCGGCGGAGATTCCGAGCCCCAAAACGGCGAGGGCAATAACGGTCTTCTTCATGAGCTGTTCCTCCTGTTGAGAAAACGAACTGGTGCAAGGCTGATCGAAATGCGCACGCGCCGTCCGGCAAAACCGATACGGCCGCGTCGCATTGAATAGCAAACCGGGCGGGCGTCCATGACGATCCACCCCTACAGACCCCCGGATCGCCAACGGCCGCGCCATGTTACCCAATGCGGCAAGGCGTCGGGCATTATGCCCCAGCGCGGGGCACCGAAAAGCGCGGAATGTACGTATCCGGACACCTGCGCAGGCAGTGTCGCAAGGGGCGTGCCAGACACTAGCCCGGGGTATGGAAATGCACGCTTGGTTTGAGCTGATCGTGGTTGTGGGGTGTGCCACACCGAAGATTCGCTCCTGAATATGCTCGACCACCAAGACTTCCCGCGCGCAAACAGGCGCCACAATGACAACGCCCCGCAGAAGCGGGGCGTTGTTTCACTGGCGCGGTGCGGCGGGCGGGCGCCCGCCCCGATTTGGGGCGCTCAGGCCGTCACGGCGCCGTTGGGCAGTGCAGCCGCGCGCGCCTGACCCGCATAGCGAGCCAGCGACAAGTCGTCGGCGCGAATCGCAGGCTGACGCCCAAGAACCAGATCAGCCATCAACTGACCCGAGCCGGTTGCCATGGTCCAGCCCAGCGTGCCGTGGCCTGTGTTGAGGTAGAGGTTCGAGATCGGTGTCGCACCGACGATCGGTGTGCCGTCGGGCGTCATCGGGCGCAGGCCGGTCCAGAATTCCGCGCGCGGCAGATCGCCACCGCCCGGGAACAAGTCATGGGTGACCATTTCCAGCGTGGCGCGACGCTTCGGGTTCAGCCCCAAATCAAACCCCGCCAGTTCGGCCATGCCGCCAACACGGATGCGGTCGTGGAAACGGGTGATGGCAATCTTGTAGGTCTCGTCGAGTACCGTCGAGACCGGCGCGCGTTCAGCATCGATCAGCGGTACCGTCAGCGAGTAACCTTTAACCGGGTACACCGGGAGGCTCAGGCCAAGCGACTTCATCAGGCCGCGCGAGTAGCTGCCGGCCGCCAGCACGATACGGTCTGCCGTGAGCCGCTCACCACCCACGCGCACCGCGCTGATGCGCCCGCCTTCGGTGTCGAAGCCATCGATCGTCGCAGCCATCTGGAAGCGCACGCCAAGACCCGCAGCCAAGGCGGCAAGGCGCGTCGTGAACAGTTGGCAATCGCCCGTTTCGTCATTCGGCAAGCGCAACCCGCCAACAAGTCGATCAGACACCCGTGCAAGCGCCGGTTCCGCCGAGGCCAAACCAGCCAGGTCGAGCAACTGATGCTCGACACCCAATTCACGCAGCACTTCCACATCGCGCTGGGCCGCCTCCACCTGCGCTGCGGAGCGGAACAACTGCAGGGTGCCGCGGCTGCGTTCTTCGTAGTGGATACCGGTCTCGGCGCGCAACTCGCGCAGGCAGTCCCGCGAGTATTCGGCCAGACGCAACATGCGCGCCTTGTTCTCGCTGTAGCTGCGGGGGTTGCAGTTGGCCAGCATCTGCAGCATCCAGCGCAACTGGAAGAGACTGCCGTCCGGTCGGATCGCGAGCGGCGCGTGCTTCTGGAACAGCCATTTCATGGCTTTGAGCGGGATCCCGGGCGCCGCCCAGGGCGTCGAATAGCCCGGCGAGACCTGCCCCGCGTTGGCAAAGCTGGTCTCCAGCGCGACGCCGGCCTGCCGATCGACCACGGTGACATCCGCGCCGCCACGGGCAAGGTAGTAGGCGGTGCTGACACCTGTCTCTTATACACATCTCCGAGCCCACGAGACCGGAGCCTATCGCG
>CAMFLH010000030.1 GCA_945957295.1 uncultured Uliginosibacterium sp. | reverse complement strand
CGAGATTCCTCTACGTCTCGTGGGCTCGGAGATGTGTATAAGAGACAGCCATTGAAGAGGGCAGCAAGCAGGCGCGCAGCGGCGCCAAACTAGCGAGCAGCGCATCGGATTCACTTCAGGCGATCGACCGTGGCGCTACCGAAACGATGGAAAAAGTGGACGCGATCGCGCTCTCCATTCAGGGGCAGAGCCGTGACGCCGAGGCGATTCATGGTTCTGTGCAGCAGATCCTCAAGATGATCAACGAGAACGCCAAGGCCGCTGACGAGTCGCGTGGTGAGGCCGCACGCCTGGCGAACCTGGCAGGCAATCTTGGCGAGATCGATAAAGTGTTCCGCCTGTCGGACGTAGGGCAGAACGCGGTGGCGGTGCATGCCGCGCTGCCGGGCGTGGCGATTGCCGCCGCCAAAGCAGTGGGTGAAGCGCTCGAGCGGGCTATCGCCGACGGGCGGATTACGGTGGATGCCTTGTTCGACGAGCGTTACGTGCCGATCGCCAACACCAAACCGCAGAAGTTCAACACCCGTTTTGACGCCCTCACCGATGAACTACTGCCGGCGATTCAGGAGCCGGTTCTGGAGCAGCATTCGGCCGTCGTGTACGCCGGTGCCGTCGATCGCCGAGGCTACTTCCCTACGCACAACCGCCGTTTCTCGCAGCCCCTGACGGGTGACTTCGACAAGGACATGCTCGGCAACCGCACCAAGCGGATCTTCGATGATCCGGTTGGCAAACGCTGTGGCGCGCATGAGATGGAGTATCTGGTGCAAACCTACCGCCGCGACACCGGTGAGGTGATGCACGACGTTTCGGCCCCGATTTATATCCAGGGCCGCCACTGGGGCGGGTTCCGCATCGGTTTTCGTGCATAAGCACCCTCAAGTCTGTAACCGCGGTGCCGTTAGTGTTATTGACGCCTGCAAGAACGCAGGCAGGGCCTGGAGTTGGAGAGACGAATGTCCGAACTACTGAAGAGCATTGACGCGCGGACGCGCCTGGCTGGTACGAACAAGCTCGAGATCCTGCTCTTCACCTTGGGCGAGGATCAGCGCACCAATCGGCGCGAAACCTTCGGCATCAACGTTTTCAAAGTGCGCGAAGTGATGCGTACGCCGCCGATCACGGCTGCGCCTGACATGCAGAGCGCTGTCGAAGGCATGGTTTCACTGCGCGGGCAGCTTGTTCCGATCGTCGATCTGGCCAAGTACACGGGTGTGAACACCGACGGCAAGCGCGACATCATGATCGTGACCGAATACAACGGCCACACCCAGGGCTTCCTGGTCGAGGCAGTCGACACCATCCTGCGGCTCGACTGGGCGCAGATGCGGGTGCCGCCGGAAATGCTGACATCGCGCCTTGGCGGCTTGGTCACCGCAGTGACCGAGCTGGACGACGGCCGCCTGATCATGATGCTCGACGTCGAAAAGGTGCTGTCCGAGACCACCAAGTACGACGACGACTTCCTGTTCAAGGATCTGCCCAAGGTCCGCAAGAAAGACGCCACGGTTTTCTACGCCGACGATTCGGCGGTTGCGCGCAAGCAGATCGAGCGCACGCTCAAGGAAATGGGGATCCGGTCGTTAAGCGCGGTCAACGGACGCGCGGCGTGGGACGAGCTGGAAAAACTTGCGAACCACGCAGACATCGTCGGCAAGAAGATGAACAAGCTGGTTACGGTGATCCTGACCGATATCGAGATGCCCGAGATGGATGGCTACATCCTGACCAAGAAGATCAAGTCGGATCCGCGTTTCGAGGGGATTCCGATTCTCATGCATTCATCGCTGTCGGGCATGTCGAACCAGGCGCTCGGCAAATCGGTGGGCGTTGATGCCTACGTGTCCAAATTCGAGCCGCATCGACTGGCTGACTCGCTGTTGAAGTACATCGACGGCGACCAGGATATGCTCTGAAGGGAAGCGCAATGGACCAGGTACAAGGCAATCTGCTCGATTCCGTTGATGCAAGGACTAAGCTCGCCGGCTCCAACCGGATGGAGATCCTGCTGTTCTCGCTCGGCACCACCGAAACATTCGGGATCAACGTGTTCAAGGTGCGCGAAGTCTCAAAAACGCCCTTCATCACCAAGGCGCCGAACATGCCGGCAGGCGTGGAAGGCCTGATTTCGTTGCGTGGCAACGTGATCCCCGTGTTGTCGCTGGGCCGCATCCTTGGCCTCAATGGCCCTGAGGCTGGCCTCGGCGGCTCTATGATGGTCACCGAGTACAGCAAACGCACTCTCGGTTTCCTCGTCAGCGATGTGGACCGCATCATCCGCGTCGAATGGGACAAGGTACGCCAGCCCGAAAACGTGTCTTCGTCCGCCGTCAGCTTCATTACTGCAATCACCGAACTGCCCGACGGCCGTCTGGTTTCGATCCTCGATGTCGAGACGATCCTCGCGCAAACCTTTGGCGAAGCGCCGATCGGCCAGATCGCCCCGCTTGGAAAAGACGTCGAATCGAACATCTTCTTCGTTGATGACTCGTCGGTTGCACGTAAGAAGATCGTCGAAGTGCTGGACAAGCTTGGCGTGCGGCACAAACACGCGATGAATGGCTTTGAGGCCTGGACCCGGCTCGAAGGGATGGCCTCGCATGCGCAGTTGCAGAAGCGTCGCTTGGCCGACGAGCTCAGCCTGATCCTGGTTGATGCTGAGATGCCGGAGATGGACGGCTACGTGCTGACCCGCAACATCAAGAGCGATGTTCGCTTCGAGGGCATCCCGGTGGTGATGCACTCGTCGCTCTCGTCCGAAGCGAACCGTGCGATGGGCAAGTCGGTCGGCGTCGATGCGTATGTGGCAAAGTTCGATGCTGAGGTGCTTGCCGAGACGCTGCGCCCATATCTGATGAAGTCGCACAGGGAATAACCCCGGAGAAAAATATGTCCGATCCCAAGATGAAATTCCTCGTGGTTGATGACTTTTCGACGATGCGTCGCATCGTCCGCAACCTGCTGAAGGAATTGGGCTACACAAACGTCGATGAGGCGGAAGACGGCGCCGTGGCCTTGCAGAAATTGCAAGGCGGCGGATTCGACTTCGTCGTGACCGACTGGAACATGCCCAACATGACCGGCATCGAGTTGCTGCAAGCGATTCGCGCGAGTTCTGCGCTGAAGGATCTGCCTGTTCTGATGATTACGGCAGAGGCCAAGAAGGAAAACATCATCATGGCTGCGCAGGCCGGTGCGAGTGGCTACATCGTGAAGCCTTTCACCGCGGCGACCCTATCGGAAAAGATGGGGAAGATCTTCGAAAAAATGGGCAAGGCGGGCTAATCCGCGACATACGTGGTGTGCGGCGCGCCTCTCTTCGCGCTGCGCATTCGGTGTGAAAGACCAACAGGAGCCGGAAATGGCAAAACGGCCAGCGAATGACGGATCAGGTGACAACGACGAACTGCAGGAGCTGTTCGACAGCATCGCGAGCGAGGCAGCAGCGCCCCGTCCGCCTGCCGACGAAGGCGACAGCGACGAATTGCAGCATCTCTTCGACGACGTAGCGTCGAAGTTCAATTCGGGTGGGCAGGACGTTCTTGAGGGCGAGGCGCGTGAAGTGCCCCCAGAGCCCTTGACACCCGAGGAGCGCCAGGAATCGGTCTTCACCAAGATCGGCCAGATGACGCGGATGCTGCATGACACCCTGCGCGAGTTGGGCTACGACCGGATGCTTGAGGAGACTGCGCGGCAGATTCCCGATGCGCGCCAGCGTTTGTCGTATATCGCGACGATGACTGAGCAGGCCGCAAGCCGGGTGCTCAACGCGACTGACATCGCTCAGCCGATCCAGGACCGGCAGGAAGAGATGTCGCGGCAGCTGCGCGAGCGCTGGGACAAACTCTATGCGAAGGAGCTTTCCGTCGACGAGTTCAAGGCGCTTGCTCAGGAGACGCGGGGCTTCCTCGGCCAGGTTGCAGACGACAGCAAGCTTGTGAACGAGCAACTGCTCGAAATCATGATGGCGCAAGACTTCCAGGATCTGACAGGTCAGGTGATCAAGAAGATCGTGGATATGGCAGCGGTGCTGGAAGAGGGCCTGGTGAACGTGCTGCTTCAGGTGGTACCGGAGAACAAACGCTCTTCGGCCAGCGAAGGCCTGCTGAACGGCCCGGTGGTCAGTGCTGAAGGGCGTGAGGATGTCGTGACCAACCAGGAGCAGGTGGACGATCTGCTCGAGAGCCTGGGCTTCTGACAGCGTTGCATGACCGACTTAGAGCCGGACTGGCGTAAGACATCGGTGATTCGGAGCGAGCTATGAGCGATTTTGCGGGGATGGAAGATCTCCTTCAGGACTTCCTGATCGAAGCGGGCGATTTGCTATCGGGCGTCGACAACAAACTTGTCGACCTCGAGCGCACGCCTAACGACACCGGTTTGCTCAATGAGATTTTCCGCGGCTTCCATACGATCAAAGGTGGGGCAGGGTTCCTCAATGCCACGGAACTGGTGACCTTGTGTCACCTGACCGAGAATCTGTTCGACAAGCTGCGTAATGCGGAGCTCGCGATTACGCCGGACGCGATGGATGTCATCCTTGCTGCCACCGGCGCGGTACGCGACATGTTCAACGAGCTTGAGCGTGGGCAGCAGCCTTCGGCTGCCGACCCGCACCTGATCTCGCAGTTGAAGCTTGCCATCGCCGGCAATCTTGTCGGTGGTGCGTCAAAACCGGCCGCTCCGGCGCCAGTACCCGCCGCAGCACCGAAGGCCGAGACCGCGTTGGTTCCCGTGGCGCCGGTCGTGGTTCATCACCCGGTTGGCGACGACGGCATTGACTGGTATGCGCTATATGAGGCGGTGACGGGCGTATCGCCTGCATCCGCCGGCGTCCCTGCGGCGGCACCGGCTGCGGTGGTGGCGGCAGTTGAGCCTTCACATGATCTTGACGGCAAGTCGGCAGACGACATCATCAAGGCAGCAATTGGGCGTCGTGCCAGCGATAAACCGGGCTACAGCGGCCCGACCGGCCGGCGCGAAGTCGAACGCACGCGCGACAACTCGATCCGCGTCGATACCTCGCGCCTCGACCAGGTGCTGAACCTCTCTGGCGAAATCGGCCTGACCAAGAACCGCTTGAATGCGCTGCGCTCAGACATTCTGAACGGCCGCAGCGATTCGGAGACGCTCCACGCGCTGGACGTGGCGGTCAGTCAGCTCGATCTGCTTGTCTCTGATCTTCAGAACGCGGTCATGAAGACCCGCATGCAGCCGATCGGCCGGCTGTTCCAGAAGTATCCGCGTATCGCCCGTGACCTCGCGCGCAGCCTCGGTAAGGATGTCGAGCTGATGCTTAGCGGTGAGGAGACGGAAATCGACAAGACGATGATCGAGGATCTCTCTGACCCGATCATCCACTTGATCCGCAACGCCGTAGATCATGGTGTTGAGCCGACGCACGAGCGTCTGGCTGCCGGCAAGTCCGACAAGTCGGTGGTGCGCCTTGAAGCGAGGCAAGAAGGTGATCACATCGTAATCATCGTTGCCGACGACGGGCGTGGTATGAACGCTGAGCGCTTGCGTGCCAAAGCGCTCGAAAAAGGCCTCATCACTGATGAAGAGGCCAACACGATGGATGAGCGTCAGAGCTACAACCTGATCTTCCTCCCCGGCTTCTCGACGGCTTCAGCGGTGTCCGATGTGTCCGGCCGTGGCGTGGGCATGGATGTCGTCAAAACCAACATCCAGAAGCTCAACGGCACTATCGACATCCGCTCGACGCAAGGCAAGGGCACGACTTTCATCATCTCTCTGCCGCTTACTCTCGCGATCCTGCCGGTGCTGGTGGTGCGGCTTGCAGAGCAGCCTTTTGCCGTGCCGCTGTCGATGGTGCGCGAAATCCTGCCGATCGAGGCCCAGCATGTTCAGGAGGTCGGAGGTCGCGCGACGATGGTGGTGCGCGGCGAGGTGCTGCCGATCTATACGTTGTCCGGTCTGCTTGGCTGGCCGCAGGAACATGTTGCCGAATACGGTGTGCTGATGCAGACCGCTGAACGCAACTATGTGCTTGCGATTGATTCCTTCGCCGGCCGCGAAGATGCCGTGATCAAGTCGCTCGATGCCTTCCGTCCGAAGGGCGTAGCGGGGGTGACGACGCTATCGAACGGACAAATCGTCCTTATCCTGGACATGAAGGAGCTGCTCGGCAGCTCCGCAGACCAAGGCGGTACGACACGCAAGGCACTGCTGCGCGATCGGATGCCCGTTGCCGCGTGATGACGCGTTGATCACTCCACGGCAATTTCAGTAAGAAAGGCCCACCAAGGTGGGCCTTTTTTCTGCGCGTTGTTTTGGTTGCGGAGGTTGGTCCTCAAGCGCAGTCGGGCGTAGGATGAACGCGCCTCTTGCGGTCGGAGCGGCAGCGATGACTGACACTGAATTCCGTCACCTCAGAGTCTTGGCGAGCACTGACGTTGCTGGTTTCGTCGCCGAGCGGCGCGCGTTGATCGAACAGATGATTGCGGCCGCAGAGCCTGATCGCCGCGAAAAACTCTGGCTACTACAGGAAGAAATCGAGCTGATGCGGGCAACCACGCCCAGCTTCGAACAAGTCGCCCTGAATCTTGCGGGAATGATTTCGGAGCGTCTCGACGCGTTGAATGTGGCTTCTGCGCGGCTCGCAACTGTCGCGCATCGACACTGTGAAACCGCCGCGGAAGGGCGGGGTGCGGGCCAAACTAAGACCTGACCGCGGCCATCAAGAACCTCGTCTCGTTGGTGCGTGGCTTAGCGGATGCTTGTATCGGTTGCTCGCAACTCGGGCTGGTCGACAACCCGGCGGGCACCGTTGAAGCGTGTACGCCAGTAATCGTCAGACATGCTTTCAACCCGAACCTTTCCGCCCGCCGACGGCGAATGCAGGAAGCGGTTATCGCCGAGGTAGATGCCGACGTGCGAGAAGGTGCGGCGCATGGTGTTGAAGAACACCAGATCGCCCGGTTTGAGTTCTGAAGGGTTGATGCGCTCACCCGTGTTGGCCATTTCCTTGGCGGTGCGCGGCAGGTTCAGCCCCAGTGCGTCCATGAACACCCGACGTACAAGCCCGCTGCAATCAAATCCGGTTTCGGCGGAGTTGCCTCCAAAGCGATAACGGATTCCAAGGTATTGAAGGCCCGAGTTCATCAGGTCGCCAGCGCCGCGTGAAGCACGATCGATGAGCGACTCCGAGCGTGCAACAATAGACTCTGATGTCAGCGTCGCCGGAGCGCCCGGTACATGCTCCGGTGGCTCCGCCGCAAGCGCCTGCCCGGCACACATCGCCAAGAACGCAATACAGAGTGTTGTTTTTATGCGCATCGTGCGACTATAACTTGGCAAATGCGCATGGTAAACCCTTGATTTTGTGTTGACGTGTACCTAGATGTTACCGTTGGTCGCGGATTGCCGGCGGTATCAAGGCATTCCGTTGGAATACAACTAGAATCTCGCCCATCCGCTTCGCCCTCTGGGTCCCCGCCATGAAGGTGTTTTCCTATCTGTTCTTCTTCGCACTGATTGTCCTTGGTGTTTGGTCGGTGCGTCGTTGTCTTCGTGCAATCCATGTGTCACGTATGGACGCTTCGTCGCGGGAGGCCCAGTTTCTGCTCACAGCGTCAGCGGATCTAGGCAACGTGAACAAGGCTTCTTCGCCGAGCTCCGGACTGCCATCAATGAGCGGCAAGCCGTCGCCGATGGAGACCGAGCTGCTTGCGCGCGAAGAGCGCCTTGTTTATCTCCTGCTGAAAGTCGCCTTGCCGGAGTTCGAAGTGCTGACCCATGTCAGCAGCGCGAAGCTGCTGCCCCGCGGTGAGCATCTCGGTCTTGCGGTCCTTGACTTTGTCGTGTGCAGAAAGGACTTCCGGCCTGTCGCGGTGGTTGTTCTGGATCGCGCGGGTGAGCCCGCACATCCTTCGCGTTCCCGCGCGCTGGCTGAACTGGCTGGCACAGGAGTGAAGCTTGCGCATTGGCGCGTCGAACAGCTGCCGAGCCGTACGGCGGTACGTAACTGGGTGCTGGACGACGCTGTTCCGGGCGAACGTCGTTTCGCGGCCTGAGAGCTTTGCGTCAGCCGAGCGCGAACGCTTAGTCGTCTCGCGCGTCTTTGTAGCGCTGGTCGAGTCGGTTCATTGCCCATGTGTGGACGCCGACAATCGCCAAGTAGATCAGCAATGCGCCCTGTGCGGCGAAGTAGAAGCCGAGCGGGAATCCGAGAAATTCCCATTCGTTCAATCGCTCCGGCATGAAGCTTGTAACGAGCGTGACGACGAACCAGACCGCGAGCAGCGCCAGCGTGAGCGCGAGGGTCTGCCGCCAATGGCGCCGCGCCGCGGCAGACTCCGGGCGCGGCGCGTCACTCACAGCACTTCCCCGGCCCAGTCGGCCAGCCGCGAGCGCTCCCCGCGCTGCAGCGTGATATGGCCGCTGTGTGCCCAGCCCTTGAAGCGGTCCACGACGTAGGTCAGGCCGGAACTCCCTTCGGTTAGGTAGGGCGTATCGATCTGCGCGATGTTGCCTAGGCAGACCACCTTGGTGCCCGGGCCGGCGCGCGTGATCAGCGTCTTCATCTGCTTGGGCGTCAGGTTCTGCGCTTCATCGATGATCAGGAACTTGTTGATGAAGGTGCGCCCGCGCATGAAGTTGAGGCTCTTGATCTTGATACGGGTGCGGATCAGATCGCGCGTTGCCGCACGCCCCCATTCGCCGCCGTAGTGCCCGCCTTCTTCGGCGTTGCCGTTGAGCACGTCGAGGTTGTCTTCAAGCGCGCCCATCCAAGGCGCCATCTTTTCTTCCTCTGTACCAGGCAGAAAGCCGATGTCCTCGCCGACCGGTACCGTCACACGCGTCATGATGATTTCGCTGTAGCGTTTGGTTTCGAGCACCTGCGTCAGGCTCGCCGCCAGCGTGAGCAAGGTCTTGCCGGTACCGGCCTGGCCGAGCAATGAGACGAAGTCGACGTCGGGGTTCATCAAGAGGTTCAGCGCGAAGTTCTGTTCCCGGTTCCGCGCCGTGATACCCCAGACGTTGTTTTTCTGATGCGAGAAGTCAATCAGCGTTTCAAGGACGACCGTCGGCCCGCTCCGCTCCTTCACCAGCGCATAGAGAGGCCTCTCGCCTTCCTGATACACGAACTCATTGACGACCAACTCAGCGGACAGGGGGCCGCGCAGCTTGTAGAACGTGCGGCCGTTCTCCTTCCACGACTCCATGTCCTTGCCATGGGTGTCCCAGAAGTCCGGCGGCACCTCACGAACACCGGTGTAGAGCAGGTCGGTGTCTTCGAGGACCTTGTCGTTGAAGTAGTCCTGCGCTTCAAGCCCCATCGCGCGGGCTTTGATTCGCATGTTGATGTCTTTCGACACCAGGATCACCGGTCGCTTCGGGAATTTCGTCGCCAGGTGATGCACGACTGCCAGGATCTGATTGTCAGCCTTCGCGGTCGGTACGTTGACCGGCAGTTCGATCGGGATCGCTTCGGTTTGCAGGAACAGTCGGCCGGTCGCGAGCTCGCGGGAAGGCTCGGTCAGCTCGATGCCGGTCTCGATTCCGTCCGGCGCCGAGGTCACGATGTCGTCCATCATGCGGCTCGCCTGGCGCGCGTTGCGCGCCACTTCGGACATGCCCTTCTTGTGGGCGTCGAGCTCTTCCAGGGTCTGGATCGGGATGAAGATGTCGTGCTCTTCGAACCGGTAAAGACAGTTCGGGTCGTGCATCAACACGTTGGTGTCGAGCACGAAGAGTTTCGTCTTGGCGGCTGTGCTTGCTGGCTGGCGTTTTGCGTTCATGAGCTAGAGCTTCCGCGTGAGTTCGAAAGACAGAACGGGTCAGAGCGATGCGACGAAGTCGAGCACTTCCTGCGCGTGACCGGGAACCTTGACGCCGCGCCACTCGCGGCAGATTTCTCCTTTCGCGTTGATGACGAAGGTGCTGCGTTCGATGCCGCGAACCTGCTTGCCGTACATATTCTTCAGCTTCATGACGCCAAAGGCTTCACAGAGTGTCTCGTCCGGGTCGGACAGCAGATCGAAGGGGAATTCCTTCTTGCTCTTGAAGTTCTCGTGCGATTTGATGCTGTCGCGCGAAACGCCCAGCACCGTGACATTGTGTTTCGCGAATTCGTCGTGCAGGTCGCGAAATTGCTCACCCTCGGTCGTGCAGCCGGGCGTGTTGTCCTTGGGGTAGAAGTAGAGCACCACCGTGCGACCCGAGAGGTCGCCGAGGCTGATGGTTTTTCCGCCGGTCGCGGGGAGGGAGAAATCGGGTGCTGCCAATCCGGCCATCGCGGTCTCCGTGAGTGGATTCCGCGTCAGAGTAGCCGAGCCGGATCGTGCCCCGCAAATGGCTGAAAAGTGGCTGTCGCTAAGCTGCTGATTCAACGACCATTGCAGCGATAACCTTGCGACCTTCCGCTGCCAAGATGTTGTAGGTCCGGCAGGCGGCGGCGGTGTCCATGATTTCGAAACCGCGCTGAGCCTCGATCAGGGGACGCAGCAATTGTGGTGACGGGAAGCGCTGACGTTGCCCCGTGCCAATCAGCGTGATGACCGCCTCGTGAGCTGCCAGCGCGGCAAAATCGTCGAGCGTGAGTGATTCGAAGCGATCCTTTCCCCACGCGGTGTCCAGCAACTGTGGCCCGACGATCAGGCTGGTCGAATGACGCTGGCCATTGATTGCAATGAACCCAGCGCCGTGAGCGGTGACAACGTTGGTTCCAGCCGACAGATCGAGGTTGAGTTTCATCGTTTGTTGCACCGCGATTGCGGCAGTGGTGAGGCTTGGCTACGATTATAACCTTTTGATTTGCCGTGCCTTGGCGTAATGACCGGGCCGGATGACGCTTGGAGAAGACTATGACTGCGGGAAATCTGTTGCGGATTACGGGCGAACACGGACTTGAGCCGGTGGCCGCTGCCCGCGCCGCGCGCCCGCTTCACAAGTCGGCCAAGCTCTCCAACGTCTGCTATGACATCCGCGGCCCGGTGCTGGCGCGTGCTCGGCAGATGGAGGAAGAGGGGCAGAAGATCATCAAGCTGAACATCGGCAACCTCGCGCCGTTCGGCCTGCTGCCCCCCGACGAGATCGTGCAGGACATGATCCGCAACCTGCCCGATGCGGCGGGTTACACCGATTCCAAGGGGCTCTTCGCGCCGCGCAAGGCGATCGTGCACTACACGCAGGAGAAGGGCATCGCTGGTGTCACCGTGGATGACGTGTACATCGGCAATGGCGCCTCCGAACTCATCGTCATGAGCATGCAGGCTCTGTTGAACTCGGGCGACGAAGTGCTGCTGCCTGCGCCGGATTACCCGCTCTACACCGCGGCGGTGAGCCTATCGGGCGGCACGCCACGCCATTACCTGTGCGACGAGGCATCGGGCTGGCTTCCCGATCTGGAGGACATCCGCCGCAAGATCACGCCCAACACCAAGGGCATCGTGGTGATCAACCCGAACAATCCGACCGGCGCCCTGTATCCGGTGGAAACGCTGCAAGGCATCGTCGACATTGCCCGCGAATATGGCCTCATCGTGTTCGCAGACGAGATCTACGACAAGACACTCTTTGACGGCGAAGTACATACCAGCATCGCTTCGTTGGCCGACGACGTGCTCTTCGTTACCTTCAACGGGCTGTCGAAAAACTACCGCTCCTGTGGATATCGCGCGGGCTGGATGGTGGTGTCTGGCGAGAAGCGGCGGGCAGCTGATTACATCGAAGGGCTCAACATGCTTGCCTCGATGCGCCTGTGTTCGAACACGCCGGGTCAGCTTGCGATCCAGACGGCGCTGGGCGGCTACCAGAGCATCAAGGATCTCGTTGCGCCCGGCGGCCGCCTGACGCGTCAGCGTGATATCGCCGTCGACCTGCTCAATCAGATTCCTGGGGTGAGCTGTGTCAAGCCAAAGGCTGCGCTGTACTGCTTCCCGCGGCTCGATCCCAAGCTCTACCCGATCGAGAACGACCAACAGTTTATTCTCGAGCTGCTTGAGGAGTCGAAGGTGCTGGTCGTGCAGGGAACCGGCTTTAACTGGCCGACGCCAGACCACTTCCGGGTGGTGTTCTTGCCGCACGAAGACGACCTGCGCGAGGCAATCGGGCGTATCGCACGCTTCCTGGAGCAATATCGGAAGCGGCATGGCGGTTGAAGACGCTAAACTGTCGCCTTTTACGGACGTCGCCGGCAATCTGGCGGCGTCTCACAAGCCGTTAGCCGTCGTTCGGAACCGTGCGGATTCCGCTGTCGGCGAGAAGTATCCCTTTGACGACCTTGTCACCAACAAGGCGTCTCGCTCAACGGGAGCAGGTCACCGCCTGGCCCCGGCTCTGAGTGTGGAAGCATCCTGCTCGGCAAATTGCATTGCGTTGCCTGAACCAGATACGCAGCGCGATGGCGCGTGCCGCTTCCTTTTCCGCAGAAGCTCGATCAATCCCTCCATCAATTTCAAGAAACACCTGTCATGAAACCGATCAACGTTGGCCTGCTGGGCATTGGGACCGTCGGTGGCGGCACATTTACCGTGCTGTCCCGCAATCAGGAAGAAATCACGCGTCGTGCCGGGCGGCCCATTCGAATTGCGTCGGTAGCAGACCGCAATGTGGAACTCGCCCGCAAGGTGGTGGGTGACAAGGCTCGCGTTACTGCGGATGCGTTCGAGGTCGTCCGCGATCCCGAAATCGACATCGTGATTGAGTTGATTGGCGGCTACGGCGTTGCGCGTGAGCTGGTGCTGGAAGCGATTGCCAACGGCAAGCACGTCGTGACTGCGAATAAGGCGCTGCTCGCGCTGCATGGCAACGAGATCTTCGCTGCAGCCCAGAAGAAGGGCGTCATGGTGGCCTTTGAAGCCGCCGTCGCGGGCGGCATTCCGATCATCAAGGCGCTGCGCGAGGGCCTCACCGCGAACCGGATTGAATGGATTGCCGGCATCATCAACGGTACGACGAACTACATCCTGACCGAGATGCGCGACAAGGGGATTTCCTTTGATACCGCGCTGAAAGCGGCTCAGGAACTCGGGTACGCCGAAGCGGACCCGACCTTCGATGTCGAAGGCGTCGACGCAGCCCATAAGCTGACGATCATGAGCGCCATCGCGTTCGGCATCCCGATGCAGTTCGACAAGGCCTATGTCGAGGGTATCTCCAAGCTGACTCGCGAAGACATCGCCTATGCCGAAGAGCTCGGCTACCGGATCAAGCTGCTCGGCATCACGCGCCGTACGCCGCGTGGTGTGGAACTGCGCGTTCACCCAACGCTGATCCCTGAGCGCCGTCTGATCGCGAGCGTCGAAGGCGTGATGAACGCGGTGCTCGTCAAGGGCGACGCCGTTGGGCATACGCTGTACTACGGTCGTGGTGCTGGCGCAGAGCCCACCGCGAGCGCGGTGGTGGCCGACCTCGTCGATGTGACGCGTATGCATACGTCCGACCCGGAACATCGCGTGCCCCATCTGGCGTTCCAGGCTGATCAGGTGTTTGAGTTGCCGATCCTTTCGATCGGCGACGTCGAAACCTCGTTCTATCTGCGCATGCAGGTATTCGACCGTCCGGGCGTGCTCGCCGATGTGGCTCGCATCCTCGCTGATCACGGCATTTCGATCGAAGCGATGATCCAGAAGGAGCCGCCGGAAGGTGTGGACAAGGCCAGCATCATCCTGCTGACCCACAAGGTGCTGGAGCGCAACGTGGTCGCCGCGATCGAGCGTATCGAGCAGCTTGCCACCGTGGATGGCTCGGTTACCAAGATCCGTCTGGAAGAGCTGGGCAACTGAGATGGCGATGAACTACGTTTCGACGCGCGGCCTGTCCGCGCCGATGCACTTCCTCGACATCCTGCTCGGCGGCTTGATGGAAGATGGCGGTCTGGCGATGCCGGAGCGCTATCCGCGCTTTTCTGCGGACGAGATCGAGTCGCTCCGTGCGCTGAGCTACCCCGAACTTGCCTTTGCAGTGCTGTCCCGTTTCGCGGATGACATTCCAGCTGATGATCTGCGGGCACTGATCAATCGCACCTATACGGCGAAGGTGTACTGCAACGCGCGCGATGCCGCCAAGGCGAGCGAGGTCACGCCGCTCACCACGCTGGAACCTGGCTTGCACCTGCTGGAGCTCTCCAATGGGCCGACGCTCGCGTTCAAAGACATGGCCATGCAGCTGCTTGGCAACCTGTTCGAGTACGCGTTGGACAAGACCGGGCAGTCGCTCAACATCCTCGGCGCCACGTCGGGTGACACCGGCTCGGCAGCCGAGTATGCGATGCGCGGCAAGCGCGGAGTCCGCGTATTCATGCTGTCGCCCGATGGCCGTATGAGTCCGTTCCAGCGCGCGCAGATGTACTCGCTGCAAGACGCCAACATCTTCAACATTGCCGTCCGCGGCATGTTCGACGATGCTCAGGACGTTGTGAAAGCGGTGTCGAACGACCTCGCATTCAAACGCAAGTATGCGATCGGTACGGTGAACTCGATCAACTGGGCGCGCGTGTCGGCTCAGGTGGTTTACTACTTCAAGGCCTACTTTGCCGTGACGAACAAGCCGGGCGACGAGGTGTCGTTCGCTGTGCCGTCCGGCAACTTCGGCAACATCTGCGCCGGCCACATCGCGCGCATGATGGGGCTGCCGATCCGCAAGCTGGTGTTGGCCACCAACGAGAACGACGTACTCGACGAGTTCTTCCGCACGGGCGTTTATCGCCCGCGTGGCACGGCCGAGACGCACGCCACGTCCAGCCCGTCGATGGACATCTCGAAAGCATCCAATTTCGAGCGCTTCGTGTTCGATCTGGTGGGGCGCGACGCCGGTGTGGTGCGCGATCTATGGGCCAAGGTGGATGCGGGTGGGGCGTTTGATCTTTCCGCGACGCAGTATTTCGCAAAGATCGCCGACTACGGTTTCGTGTCGGGCAGCAGTTCGCACGCGGATCGCCTTGCGACGATTCGCGCGACGGAAACCCGCTACAAGGTCACCGTTGATCCGCATACGGCGGACGCCCTCAAGGTTGCCGCCGAGCACCGCGAGCCGGGCATTCCGATGGTTGTCCTTGAGACTGCTCTGCCGGCCAAGTTTGAGGAGACGATTCAGGAGGCGCTCGGTCGCCAGCCCGAGCGTCCCGCTGGCTACGACGAGATCGAAGCGCTTCCGCAACGCGTTGAGGTGATGGATGCGGATGCGGAGGCGATCAAGGCATTCATTGCGGCGCGTGTTGCGTGAGTACTCGGCGCTTAGCCAAAAATCAAAACGGCCGGGGATTCCCGGCCGTTTTTTCTTTGGGCGTTTGATCGCTACAGATAAATGACTGCCGGAAACACCGTGATCGCGAGGATGTAGATCAACCATTCAAGGTTGTGGCGGTTCAGGAATCCTGTGAAATGCAGCACCAGAACAATGATTGAAACGATGTAGTAGGCAACAAAGAAAACGGACATCGAGGTGATTCCCGGGCCGTTCCGTTACGGAACTGACCTGTTCAAAGAGGGGCTGCGAAAGTCGATCGGCATATATAGCCCTAAAGCGCGGCCACCGCAAGCCAAACTGACGCTACGAAGGCGATCGCGCGTCAGCGCTCGGTGTGTCGCAGGGAAAGATCAACCGCGTGTACGTCCTTGGTCAGTCGCCCGACCGAGATTCGGTCGACCCCGACTTCTGCAATCGCTCGAACGCCTTCCAGGCCGACGCCGCCGCTGGCCTCAAGGGCCGCACGCCCGGCGGTCAGCTTCACCGCTTCGCGCATCTCTTCGAGCGACATGTTGTCGAGCAGTACCATCCGAACACCCGCGTCGAGTGCCTCACGCAGTTCATTGAGATTTTCCACTTCAACTTCGATGAATACGTTCGACGGCGCGATCGCGCGCGCAGCCTCCACTGCCTTGGCGATGCTTCCTGCCGCGAGGATATGGTTCTCCTTGATCAGGATGCCGTCGTACAGCCCCACGCGATGGTTGGTGCCACCGCCGACCGCCACTGCGTATTTCTGAGCGAGCCGCAGCCCCGGCAAGGTCTTGCGGGTATCAACGATCTTCGCCTTCGTACCCGCAACCGCCTCGACATAGGCGCTGGTTGTGGTTGCAGTCGCCGACAGCAACTGCAAGAAGTTGAGGGCGGTGCGCTCGGCGGTCAACAGCGAGCGGGCCGTAGCGAGCACATCGCACAGCAGTTGCCCGGGCTCGACTTTGTCACCGTCCTTTGCGTGCCAGACGATCGTGCTGTCCGGCTCAAGTGCGGCGAAGGTGGCAGAGAACCATTCGGTACCGCACAGCACGGCGGCTTCACGGGTAATGACACGGCCGCGGGCGTTGCGGTCGGCGGGGATCAGGCGAGCGGTGAGGTCGCCGGTGCCGATGTCTTCAGCAAGCGAAGCGGCGACATTGCGCAGGATTTCGGCGCGGAGTTGTTCAGTGATTTGCATGGCAGGCCTTCAGGCAATCGCGCCCGTCGATCAGGGCGCGGCGGTACGCGGCATCAAAGCCGCTCCATCAAGGCGCTACGGTATACGGCGGCGAAGCGATCGCCAAGGACTATGCGCATCGCGCAGCCAGAGGGCGTGCCGCAAGTTGGCGTTGAGCCCAGTTTTCAAGCACCGCGTCGTGGTCATGCGGCCTCGGGGAGTGCGCTGTCACGCCCTAAAACATCGGCAAATGTGCGGCTGTCCACATTGCCACCCGTCACGACGATGCCGACGCGGCGGCCTTTGAGTTCCCTTATCTCCTGTAACGCGGCGGCAAGTGATGCGGCACCAGCGCCTTCGGCGACGTTGTGGGTGCATGCGAACAGCAGCCGCATTGCGGTGGCGATCTCATCGTCGCTCACCATGACGATTCGGCTTGCTCCACCACGGATCATGGCGAGCGCATCCGGGTCGGTCCGGCGGCATGCGAGGCCGTCTGCCAAGCGGGTCTCGGCGGCAGCCTCCGTGTCGACACCACTGAAGAATGCGTGCGCATAAGCGGGCGCGTGCGCTGACACGACCCCGACTATTTCGGTACGCAGGCCGAGGGCATCACGTGCAGCGATCATGCCGCACAAGCCCGAGCCCATGCCGACCGGCACGTACACCACATCAGGCACATTCGGGCTTGTCAGCAACTCCCAGGCGTAGGTGGCTACGCCGGCAACAAGGGCCGGGTGGAACGCGGGCACCTGATGCCAGCCGTGGGTTCTTGCGAGCTCGCTTGCGTGTTCACGTGCCGCCTGGAAATCGCTGCCATGTTCAATGACCCGGGCGCCCAGCGCGCGCATCGCCGCGTTCTTCTCGCTGCTGTTTCCGTTCGGCACCACGACATGGACTTCAAAGCCGTGCAGCGCGCCCGCCATTGCCACGGATTGGCCGTGATTACCGCGTGTCGCGCACACCACGCCGCGCAGCCCGCCTTGCGTGGCGAGCTGGGCGAAGTAGTTCAGGCCGCCGCGGATCTTGAACGCGCCCGTTGGTGCGTGGTTCTCGTGCTTGACCAAGGCGTCGCAGCCGAGTGCGTCATTCAAAAGCGGCCAACGGTACTGCGGTGTTGCCGCCACTAGCGGCCGCACGTGCGTCATGGCCTGAAGGATGTCGTCGCATGAAATTCGCATCGTCGTCTCCGCTTGTGGTGGTGTGCGATGCGTGGCATTTTGTACGCACATTTTTGTGGATTGTGTGCATGACAACTTGGCTGCCCACGCTTTCAGGTGTTGATGGCCCGGCCTACCGCGCCATCGTGGATCAACTTGCCGACGCGATTCGGCGAGGCAGCCTGCAGGCGGGAGACCGCTTGCCGACACATCGCTTGATGGCGGATCTACTGGGGATCAACGTCAGCACGGTGACGCGTGCCTATCGCGAAGCGGAGCGGCAACGCCTGATCGGCGGCGAGGTGGGGCGGGGTACGTTTGTGCTCGGTGCTGCAGCCGAAGCGCGGCTTTTTGCGTTTGCCGACAGGCCACAAGACACGCTGATCGACTTGTCCACCAACACGCCGCCCAAGCTCGCTGGTGACGACGCGCTCGCGAAGGCTGTTGCGGCAATGATGGAACAGGGTGACCTCGAGCGGTTCGTCGACTACCCGACGCCGGGGGATCTGCATCTGCATCGCCTGGCCGCGGAGGTGTGGCTGGCCGAGCATGCAGTGAAGTGCGTGGCGGAGCAGATCGTCCTCTGTGCCGGCGCGCAGCATGCGATGGAGGCTGCGCTGGCGGCGGTGGGCGCCAACGTCGTCGGTTGCGAGAGCCTTTGCTGGCCTGGCCTCAAGGCGATCGCGCGCAGCCGTGGATTGAAGCTCCATGCCTTGCCAATGGACTGGGACGGCATCGTGCCAGACGCACTGGAGCGCGCCGCATTGCAAGGCCTCAAATGTGTTGTCTGCATGCCGAACCTGCATAACCCCACGGCGCGCACGTGGAGCATGGCGCGGCGTGAGGCGATCATCGCGGTGGCGCGCTGTCACGATCTGATCTTGATCGAGGAAGACGTGTACGGCGCGCTGATGCCGGTTTCGCAGCTGTCGCTCGCGAGCCTTGCGCCCGAGCGTGTCTGCCACGTTAGCGGTCTGTCGAAAACTGTGGCACCCGGCCTAAGGTTGGGTTACCTCGTGCTTCCGCCCGCCCTGCGGGGCCGCCAGGAGGCACTGGAGCACCACACGCATTGGTATGTGTCCCCGCTGGGGGCCGAGATCGCGCGTCGGTGGATTGCTGATGGCACCGCGAATGCGCGCCTGCAGCGCCAGCGGCGCGAGCTGTCGGAACGCTGGAAGCTGGTGCGAACGACGCTGATCGGTCACGAGATGGAAGGTTCCACCACGTCTCCACACCTTTGGCTGCCGTTTGCGCGCGGCCGCGATTCGCAGCGGGTTGCCGATCTGGCGCGGCGTGCTGGGGTTGCGGTGGTGCCATCGGAAACTTTCGCTGCTGCGATTCACGCGGAACCTGCTGGTATCCGTGTATCGCTCGGCGCTGCCAGTAGCCGCACGCGGCTGCAGGAGGCCTTGAATCGTCTTGCCTCCGTGCTGTAGTTCGGCCGGACTATCGGCTACGCGTGCTGTCGTAAGCGATGATCAGGCCGGATGCGCCGATGACCAACATGCCGGCTATGGTGGCGGCAGACGGCGTGTTGCCGAACACCTGCCAGCCAAGCAACGCGGCCCAGATCAGTTGCGTGTAGATCAGTGGTGACAGCAGCGAGGCGGGCGCTTCGCGGAACGCTCGGGTGAGCAGGTAGTGGCCGGTGCCACCAAAAAGCCCCAGCGCGACAATCAGGCTGCCGTCGGCCCAGCCCGGCCAGCTCAGCGGGCCGATCAGCGGCTGCGCGATTGAAAGCGTGAGCGTGCCGGCCAGTGCGGTGTAGTACAGCATTGTGACCGGGTGGCTGCTGTGGCTCAGTATCCGTGTCATCAGCTGATAGCCGGCGTAGGCCACCGCGGCCGCCAGGGCGCAGGCAACGCCGATCGGGTCGAGGCCGCTGCCGGGGCGCGTCAGCATGATGACGCCGGCAAAACCGAGCAGCACCGCGGTCCAGCGTAGCTTGCCAATCTGTTCGCCCAGTATCGGGCGCGCGAGCAGGGCGACCAGTAACGGCGACGCGAACAGCAGGGCGGTCGCTTCAGCCAGCGGCATGCGCTTGAAGGCTGCCATCGCAAGCACGGTGACAACGACCAAGCTGAAACCGCGAACGCCCTGCAGGATCGGGCGCTTGCTTGCCAGCAGACGTCCCCGCCACGTCGGCGCGAGGAAGGCCGTCATCAGCACGAAGTGCACCACATAGCGGCCCCATGCCAGCATGCCGACCGGCCAGCGTTGTGAGAGGTGCTTGGCGGTCGCATCTAGGCAGGCAAAGAGCACAACGGCGACGCAGAAGAGCAGCACGCCGCGTACCGGGTGGGCGCTGTCAGGTCTGTCCATCGTTTGCCCAGCGGTGCTTGAAGTAGGGCGCGATCATGCGGACTTGATCGTCCAGGCGTTGCGGATGCGCCGCGCGGAATCGATCACCTCGCTGGCGCGCATGCCGATTGGTCCAACCCCTTCTGCCACCAGCGCATCAGCCGCCGCACCATGCAGGAGAACCGCTGCTTCAAGGGCTGCCTGTGCGGGCCAGTGTTGCGCGAGCAGGCTTGCAGCGAAACCGGTCAGCGCGTCACCCATGCCTGCGACGGCCATGCCTGGATTGCCGCTGGTGTTGATCGACCAGGTGCCATCCGGATGCGCGACGATGGTGCCGCAACCCTTCAATGCGACATGCGCACGATAGCGCATGGCAAGCGCCCGCGCGGCAGCGACGCGGTCGTTCTGGACTTCGATTGTTGCCGACTGAAGCAGGCGAGCGGCCTCGGCCGGGTGGGGCGTCATCAGCGTGCTGTGCTGGCGCGAACTCAGCAGGGTTTGCAGGGCGGCGTCGGCGCCGATCAGATTCAGTGCGTCGGCGTCGAGCACCAGCGGCCCTGCAAACGCGAGGCTGCCATGGAGCAGCGCACGGGCCTCCTCGCTTTGGCCCAATCCGGGGCCAACTGCCAGTACCGATGCGAGCGGCGGAAGCTCGCGAGCAGGGCGCATCATCAGCTCGACTGCAGCGGGGTCGATGCCCGGCGCATCGGTCGCCAGCGTGCCCACAAACACCCGCCCGGCTCCCAGTGCCAGCGCGGCGCGGCCAGCGATCCAGGCCGCACCCACCATGCCAGCTGCACCGCCGACGATGCCGACGTCGCCGTAGAGCCCTTTATGGCTGTTGCGTGTACGGGGTGCGAGCCAAGGCGTGAAGTCAGCACGCGTCAGCAGTCGCCCACCCTCGTCGTGAGGGGAGACGGCCAAGCCAAGCGTTGCCAAATGCAGTTGGCCACAGTGATCTGGGCCGTCCAGCGTCATCAAACCCGGCTTCCAGGCGATGAAACTCAGGGTATCGGTTGCGCGGGCCGCATAGCCGAGCACGCGGCCCGTGTCGGCATCGATACCGCTGGGGATGTCGAGCGCAAGCCGTCGGCAGGTCATTGCGTTGAAGCGGTTGATCCAGTCCGCCGCAATGCCGCTCGGCGCGCGGGTAAGCCCGATTCCGAACAGCGCGTCGACCGCCAAGGCCCAGTCGCCTGTGCTGAATTCCGTGACGAGTTCGCCACCGAGCTGTCGCCATGCCGCCATCGCTGCTGCGGCATCCGGTGGGAGTCGCTGTTCGTCGCCGAGGAATGCGACTACGACCTGGCGGCCGCGCTGACGCAACTCCGTCGCCAGCACCAGACCGTCCCCGCCGTTATTGCCCGGGCCCGCCATTACAAGAATCGGGCCGTCCGGGAGCTGGAACTTCTCGACGAGATCGGCCGCAGCACGGCCTGCCCGCTGCATGAGCGTCGGCTGCGCGTCCTGGTGGGCAAGCTCCACTGTTCGGAGTGCTGCCGTTGAAAGTATCGAATTCGCCATTGCGCTGCCCACGTACCGGTCCTCCGCGAGTACCGTCATTCTAGGGCTTGCGTCGCGGGTGCGCAGAAACGACAACCCCGGCACGCGGCCGGGGTTGTCGTCGAATCTTCTTTCGGCCGGAGGGCCAGGGCGGTCAATGCACGGCGATGGCAGACACCGGTGCGTTGAACCACATCGCACCACGCGACGGATCGAGGCGCTGGGCTTCGCCGTAAGCCTCGTTTGCCTGCGCAAAGCTACGCAGCTTACGGTAGCAGTACCCAAGCCCTTGCCAAGCTTCGGTGCGGTCAGGCATGAAGCTCAGTACCTTGCGGAAGGCTTCGACGGCTTCTTCAAAGCGGCCGGTACGTGCATGGTCCACCGCTGCGGCGAAATGGCTGTCGGCATTGAGGGTGGCGCCAGCTGCGTGACGGAAGCGAAGGCTGAATTCTTGGTTCATTGGCGAAGTTCCTTGGTGTGGATTCCAGAGCCGGTGCGTGCCGTCTGTCGCGGCGTTTGCTTTCCGGCGGGGTTGGAGCAAGTGTAGATTTGGCTCTTGCACTGCACCAATTCAGGAATTCAATCTGACCAATAGCGGAACTCGCGCTGCCCAGGCAGGGAGCGCGCAAGCGTGCAGGCGACACCGCCTCCAGCATTTCACTGCCAAGAGGTTTATCGGTTACTTTGTGGTGTTCGAGCGTTGCACGAGGATTGCAACGCGGTGCGCGGACCCTGAGGTCCGCGCAAGCACGGCAGCTATTCGCTGCCGGCTGAATCTTCAGCGACGCGGGCCGTTCTGGCCGGGCGCTGCGCCCATTGCGGGGCCGCGCTCGTCTTTGTGACGGAAGGTAATCCGCCCCTTGGTCAGGTCATACGGCGACATTTCCAGCGTCACTTTGTCGCCGGCGAGGATACGGATGCGGTGCTTACGCATCTTGCCGGAGGCATAGGCGATCACGCCGATACCATTGTCTAGAATCACCTTGAAGCGTGTATCGGGCATCACTTCTTCGATGACACCGTTCATTTCCAGCAGTTCTTCCTTCGCCATTCATGGCTCCTGTCCGATGCAGACCCGGACGTCTGCGAATTTGATTGAGGCGGCAACAAAAAAGCCCGGGCGAACCGGGCTTTTCACAAGCATCAGCCGTGGCTGCTTACTCGGGGCGGATGTTCGACGCTTGCTTGCCCTTCGGGCCGGTCGTGACATCGAAGCTCACGCGCTGGCCTTCGGCGAGCGTGCGGAAACCCTTGGTCTGGATTGCGGAGAAGTGCGCGAACAGATCGTCGCCGCCCTCATCCGGGGTGATGAAGCCGAAGCCTTTGGATTCGTTGAACCACTTAACGGTACCGGTAGCCATGTATCTAGCGTCCTGATGAAAAAATTTGGGTATTCGCCTTACCCGGAAAAAATGAAAATCAAGACGGAAGTGATCGAGAACCGGAGAACCGCACGCAGAACTGCTGCGGGGCCTAGCTACTGCAACTGCACACTGCTTGAAATTCGGCGAACCGTTAGTGTGTATCCCATTTTCTGATTTTGCAAGGGTTATTTTTGTTGCGATGCGGCCGGCGAGCCTGCGATCCACCCTTCCAGCGGGTCGAAATCGATTGGCAGACCGTAGTTTTGATCGCGGGCGTTCCATGCTGCGGCAGCCTGCGTGAGCGCGAGGATTGCGTCGAGCAAGTCGCCGCTGCCATCGTTCAGCGCTGCCGCGATGAGGTCTGCTGGGGCACTCACCTTCAGGCCCGGTGTGAGTTTTCCGTCGGTCAGGGCGGTAAGAATCTGGCCCCGTACGAATTCACGCGCGGGTGTCTGCTTGGCCCGTTCATCGCTCTTGTAAGAGGCAGTGCTGATCTTTCGCGCGGCGAGCGCCGGGTATGCCTCCACCGCAATGCGCATTGGATCGCCGAAATGCATGCCTGGAATGCTAACGCCCGCGGCGAGCAGCCTTGGCGCACCCTCAAGAAACATCATTCCAACCGGCGGGTTAACGAGCTTGAAGGGGCTGTGGCTGCGCGCGGGGATGTCCGTGGCGCGGTGCGGATAGCGCGCGCCTTTGGGGCGAGCGACACGATCGGCGTCCAGTGCAGCCTTGAAGCGTTGCCTACCCAGGCTGGCGCAATGCGCGACCAGCGCCGGCCAGTGATTGGGCCAAGCAAGGCTGGTCACGCCATCGCGAGGCAAGCCGAACGGGAAGTCGAAGGCTCCGAGCCAAGGGCCCGGCGCGCGAAGCGTTTCTTCGAAACTCTGCAAGTCGGTGCAGATCGCGATGCGTTCGCAAACGAGTCGATCTCCGTCGAGCAAACCGTGCGCAACGGTGATCGGCTTACGGCGGGAGGGGGCGGATGTGAAGTCGACGCCAAGCAGCTTCATTCAGGTGATCCGAAGAAGCTTTGCTGCGCGCGGCAAACCGTTTCGCAATGGATTGCAACGGTGTCACGAATATCGTTGGCGTAGCCGCCCGCCATCGCGATGGCAACCGGCGCGCCGTGGGCGATGCAGGCATCGAAGACGGCCTGGTCCCGGTTGGCAAGACCCTCACGGCTCAGAGACAAGCGCCCGAGGCGATCGCCTTCAAATGGATCTGCCCCAGCAAGGTAGATCACCAGCTGGGGGGCCGATTTGGCAAAAACGGTTTCCAGCCCGCCGGCCAATGCCGCTAGGTAGTCGAGATCGCTGGTGCCGTCCGGCAGTTCGATGTCGAGATCGCTGCGTTGCTTGCGGAAGGGAAAATTCTTGGCGCCGTGAATGCTGAACGTGAACACGCGCGGGTCGTCGGCGAGGATCGCGGCCGTGCCGTCGCCTTGATGGACGTCGCAGTCGATGATCGCGACGCGCGTGACGCGTGCCTCCGCGAGAACGCTGCGTGCGGCAACGGCTGCGTCGTTAAACACGCAGAAGCCGGAGCCGAAGTCTGCATGAGCATGGTGGGTGCCCCCAGCAAGGTTGGCAGAACAGCCATCTTCCAGCGCGCTGTGGCAGGCCGCGATCGTTGCACCGGTTGATCGGCGGGAGCGCTCCACCATCTCAAGGGTCCACGGAAAACCGATGCGTCGAACCTCATCCGCTGCGAGTTCGCCACACACCACTCGGCGGACGTAATCGGGGCTGTGTGCAAACAGCAGGCTCGCGTCATCAGCGGCGGCGGGAACGCAGAAGTCTTCGGGGGCGAACTGTCCGCTCTCAAGCAGTGCCTCGCGCAGCATCCGGTACTTCGCCATCGGGAAGCGATGCCCCTCGGGCAGCGGCAGCACAAATTGGTCCGCGTAGTACAGCTTCATTGTTGGTTGTGCGTGTACGTTGGGATGCGGACCGGGAGCGGTGTCAGTCGCTGCCCTGATTGAAGACCGGCGCTTGATAGCCGATCTTGCGCAGGCCTTCACTGAGCGCGCGAGAGAGCTTCTTGCCCTCGGGTGTACGGCGAAACGCGACATGAAGGCTCTTGAGTTCGAGCAGGCGCGAATTCATGACGAGCTGACCGCGCATGCCGACGAGACGGTGGTCGTTGCCCATCAGGTTGGCGAACACCTTCGAGTCGATCACCGCGAGGTCGATGCGGCCCGCTGCGAGTTTCATCAGATTGCTGACGTCGTCGCTTGTGCTATCGGAGTTCTGCTCGCCACTCGCGATCCTGCGGTCAAGTGTAGTGGTGTTGATGTAGCCCTCGACGACACCGATACGAAGCGACTTCAAATCATCGAGCGTGGCCCAGATGCTCGGTGAGTCTGCTCTTTGTGCAAAGCCAAGCGGGCTTTCGCCGACCGGGTCAGATAGTTCGGTGCGGCGGTCGCGGTCCGACGAGTAGTAGCTTGGGAAGTAGCCGGCAAAGCCTTTGGCGGTTTCGCCGACTGCGACGGCTTTGGGCCACGGGTGGTATTCGACGATGAGTTTATAGCCCGACGCAGCGAGCGCCCTGCGCACAGTGTCGGTGACGGTGCCCCCCTCGGAAATGTTCGCACCGGTGTAGGGCGGCCACTCGAGTGACGCCAGCCTGACGATGCGATCTTCAGCGCGAACAATCGTTGAAGCGAATGCGAATACGACCAGCGACGCGGCAAGCAGAAGACGCATGAAACGGTCCACAGTGGGATCTCGGCACCGCCCCCCCGGCCGGTGCAACCGGCGCGTATGTTACTCAAGTTCCGGCTTCGTCACGCGGGCATCCGTATCGAGCTGTGCGCAGAGGCGATTCAGGATGCGCTCGGCGGCTGCTCGATCGGCCGGCGCAAGGCCGCCGATCAGTGCCAGTGCGGCAGCGTCGAGCCGTTCGCCGAGTTGGCGCGCGATCTGCAGACCATTTGGGCTTGTCACGAGTAGCAGCGCTCGCGCATCCACCGGATCGGGCTGCTTGCTTATCCAACCCCTTGCCTCAAGCGCGTCGGTGATACGGGTCAGCGCCGTTTTCTCCAGTCCGGTCTGGCGCGCCAGCGTGCGCATGCCGATCGTGCCGGCCTGCGCAATGCGTAGCAGGAGACTCGCCTGGCTCTGACTGCAGTCAATGAGCTCGCGAATCGTCCGCTGTTCGGCGGCGAGGAAGCTTTCACCGAGGGTTCGAAGTGTCGTGGCGAGCATCGGAGGTACTCCTGGTGCGGTCCGCTGAAAGTATTTTTTAAGTTGCAGATTGCAACTATCGGTGCGGCATCTACACGCCTGATGAGCATACCTAACCGTACGCTGCGATGCCGCTACCGCATTGCAACGTGACAACGCCCTGTTCGACGCTATACCAATAAATCCGAGGCATTCGGAGTTTACATAGGGAACGCATGTTCATGCGATTGGCGTTGAGTGCGGCTTGAAAACGGCTGCGAGCAATGCTGAAAGCATGCTCCTTGCGACTTGATATGCACTACGAAGGCGTACGGAAAACCACAACAAACACCTGAAGGAGGAGAAGGTGAATCACAAACGCTTGCGCATGTTCATGTGTTTCATTGCTCTGCTGTTGTCGCCGGTGGTTTCGGCTGACCCCTATACGCAGACCCGCTACCCGATTGTTCTGGTGCACGGAATGATGGGGTTCGATTCGATCGGGGCGATCAACTACTGGTACGGAATACCGGAAAACCTCCGGGCGGGTGGCGCGACGGTGTTTGTTGCTTCGATCTCCGCGCTCAACAGCAACGAGGAGCGTGGCGAGCAACTGCTGCAATACCTCGAAACGCTGCGAGCCAAGTATGGCTATCAGCGTTTCAACCTGATCGGGCACAGCCATGGCGGCGCGACATCGCGCTACGTCGCTGGCGTTGCGCCGGGCATCGTGGCGTCGGTGACGACGGTCGGCGCCCCGCACGACGGCAGCAAGGTTGCCGATCTGATCAAGGCTGGCACCAGTGCAACCGGTACAACCGATCTGGTCGCTGCGTTGGTCAATGGTTTCGGCCAGCTGATCGGGCTGCTGTCGGGTAACGGATCGCCGCAGGATGCGTTGGGGTCACTGGCTTCGCTGAATACCGCTGGCGCACGCGACTTCAACCGTCGCTTCCCAGCCGGTGCACCGAGTGCCTATTGCGGCAGCGGGCCTGAGCTGGCCGCCAACGGTGTGCGCTACTACTCGGTTGGCGGTACCTCGGTCGCGACCAATGTGCTCGACGTCCTCGATCCGATGTTGATCGCATCCTCACTGGCGTTTGGTTTCGAAGCGAATGATGGTCTCGTTTCGCGGTGTTCCTCACATTGGGGGCGCGTGCTGCGCGACGACTATGGCTGGAACCATATCGACGAGATGAACCATGTGTTTGGGCTGCGCGGGCTGTTCAGCACCAACCCTGTGTCCTTTTACCGCGCTCAGGCGAATCGCCTGCGCAACCTTGGGCTGTGAGACGGGAGGCTCTTGCAAGTACCGCTGCGATTGCGGCGGTACTTGCGCTAACCGTATTTGTCCGCGCGCAGGGCGACCCAGCCGTGCATCCAGCGGATCAGCAGGCCGCTGCGGGCGATCCCATGAAGGCCCAGGGCACGACGTCGGCAGGATTCCCGTTTTCGTCCGACCCACTGGCGAAGCGGAGCCTCGCAGACTTGCGTACCGCCGCGCGCGGCGGCGTTCTGTCTGGGGTCGCGCCGGATGGCGAATGGGTGTGCACGCCATCCGGCGGTCTTCGCCCCGATCGCCGGGTTCGGCTGCGTATGGATTGGTACGGCAATCAGCTTGGTCCGATGTCGGCCGATGAGCTTGCAGAGGTCCTTGCTGCGGAGGCAGCCGAAGCCTGCGGTATTGCGGCGGGTGGGCAGGCTCGGCAGGTTTGGCGCGCATATCAGGACGCCACCTTGGCGGCAGCGGGGACGGTGCCGACGGATCGCGTCGCGCTCCAGAAGCTTGCCGATGCGGCTGCCGCAGCAAGGCGTCGGAGCATGGGCGCCGAGTGGGCCGAGGCGTTCTTTGGTGACGATGAGCGGCTGCTGGCCGCCCAACTAGCGAAAAACGGTCCGGTTGAGCCCATGTTGCAACCCTTACCGGATGCGGGTGAACGGACTGTTGAGGTGGAGGCCGCCTGGGCAAACTGGCGACAGCGGATCGCGGCGGCACAGCAAGAAGCCAACGCGTTGCGTCGCGACACCAGCCTCAGCCCTGAAGCCCGTGCGGGCAAAATCGCTGAACTGATCGAACGACGCTTCGAAGCGGGTGAGCGCGCGCGTGCAGCGGGGCTACTGCGTGTCGATTTCGGCGCTTAGCGGTGCAGCGCTGTCGGCAGTGACGTCATTCCTGCTCGCGCGTTGAGACTTTGCGTCGGAAAGGTTCAACTGACCTCGCCGGCCAGCACGCGACTCTGCCGTGGTACGTGCCGGGCAAGGAAGTCCATCTGATCCGCGAGGATGTTGCGGTTGCACAGGATCAGGTATTCGGCCTTGTTCGGCACGTAGGGTGCGTAGATCAGCTCCATGCGTGCTTGCTCGGGCGTACGGCCACCCTTGCGTTGATTGCAAGGGCGACATTATCCCCACCATGACGATCCTACTAGTTCGACGTGACTATACCTTGGGAGGCCTTGATCTGTGGTTGGTACCTACATCACGCCAAACCACGTAAACCTACCAACTACTTTACTACTTCACGACCATGCCCGAAACGAGTACGAGCCACACTGTCATTCACATTGCGATCGACGCGATGGATGCGCAGACCCTACCAGTCATCGTCGAGCTCGATGACCCAGAGAACCCCGTCATCTCCGTGAGCGTCGCCAAGTTCGCGCGATACCTGCAGCGTGAGGGGGCGCGCAGCTACGCCTCCATAGCGAAAGCAGTAGGGGCGATCGGCAAGCTACGTGACTTCTATAGCCTCATTTGGCAACGGCAGGTTCTCGCGGACGGAGACATCAAATTACTGCTGGAGGATTTCCTTTACGCCTACGACAACGGCTCCGTACTAGGTTGGCGCCCAGCTAGCAATCAACAGTACTTGCTCGCGCGAAATGCGGTTTCCGATTTCGTAAAGTTTGTGATGGATTATGGCGGTGCAAATTGGAATGCTTCGGATGCCCAATTTGTGGAAGCCTGTCGAGATTCTTGGCTCAGTTTGAAGCAGGCCGAACTGAGCCTGCTGTTTCATACCAAGAAACGTTCGCGAAAGAAAGTTGGTGGCCGACGGCGCGACGTCGTCGGAATGAGGCAGTACAAACCATTTCCACTGAATCGCCCCGGCTTTCGCGGAGGCCATTTGGTTTAAGTCAGACGGTCGCGG
>CAMFLH010000029.1 GCA_945957295.1 uncultured Uliginosibacterium sp. | reverse complement strand
CCGATGCCTCTGCGCTGCTCGGCGTTTCAGAGGGGGAACTAGGCGCGTCGACGATCAACCGCTGCAAATTCTCGGCGCGCGAAAACGGCGATGGTTTTGACTTTGGGTCCCGTCGAGAGAGCCGAGTAGCGGAGCGCGACCGGGAAAAAGGCCGAGGACTGTTTGAGCGCCGAGCGAAAGCGAGGGCGAGTTCCGCAGGCCCCCGGTCGCGCGAGCAACGCAGGGGAGTCAGGCACGCAGAGCCTGACCGCGAACGCCGGGCGGCACTCTTTGCTTACTTTCTGGTGCTGTTGCCAGAAAGTAAGACGCCCGCCGGGGCGGGACCCGGCTTGAACGGACAGACCGACACAACGCAATACGGTTAATCGAAAGCTGAAGCCTCGGCCCTCACGACCCTCAGCCCAACCCACGCCGATGAACCCAAAACGCGCGCCAAGGTGCCCGCGCCCCGGCACCCAACACCCCACGCCGTGCGATCCGTCGCTCCCCCTCCGCAAATCCGCTACCGAGCGGATTACCAAAGCGGCATACTCGCCGCCACATCCGAATCCGTTCTGGAGCATGGGCATGAACCCGTTTGCGAACAAACGCATCCTGGCCGCTGGTGCGGTCGTCGTGGCACTGGCGGCGGCCGGGGGCGGCTGGTGGTACAAGCATCGGGCCGGGAGTGCGGGCGGCACGATGGCGGGGGATGCGGTGGTCGCGGATGCCGGCGGGCCGTTTGCTGCAACGGATTGCCGCGCGCGCTTGTTCGAGGATCAGCCGGCGCTGGCGGTGGTGTTTTCCGAGCCGGTGGATCGCAGCCAGGCGCTCGACAAGGTATTCCAGGTGACCGACCTGGGCCGTATCGACGGCAAGGCCGAATCGGGTGAGGAACAGGCCAACGGCAGCAAGCCGCGCAATGCGGACAAGGCTGCGCCGGGCGAAAAGATCCTGCAAGGCAGCTGGGTGGTGGATGGCAATCCGCGCGTTGTGGTGTTCCCCTATATCCAGCCGCAGCGCAAATACCGCATCACGGTGAATGAGGGCGTGCTGGCTGCGAGCGGTGCGAAGCTTGCCAGTGCAAAGACCTGCGAGCTGGCGACCGAGGAAATGCCGCCTTCCTACTTCTTCGCGAGCAAGGGCACCGTGCTGCCTGCGAAGCAGAACGGCGGCCTGCCAGTGGTGACGGTGAACGTTGCCGAAGTGGATGTGCAGTTCCTGCGCGTGGAGCCGGAGAACCTGCCGCGCTTCATCGAACAGGTGATCGCTGGGCGCCGCGCGCCGGCTTCGGACGAAGAATCCGACGGCGAGGGCGGCGAGGAGAACTACGAATATGGCTACGACACCAACAGCCGGCTCAAGGGCACGGTGGGGTCGTGGCAGCTCGATCGCCTGCGCGATGTATCGAAGAGCGTCTATGCCGGTCGTTTCCTGACCGGCGACAAACCGAACAAACGGCAGGTGACCTTCCTGCCGGTGGAAGACGTGAAGGAACTGCAGGAGCCCGGCGTTTATATCGCGGTGATGAGCCAACCGGGCCGCTTCCGGGAGGAGTATCAGGTCACCTACTTCTACGTCTCCGACATCGGCCTGCACGCGCACCGCAACACCAAGACGATGGACGTGTTCGCCACCTCGCTGGTCAGCGGCAAGGCGATGGGCGATGTCGACGTCGAAGTGCTCGATGCCAACGCCAAGAGCCTTGCGAAAGCCAAGGTCGATGGCGATGGGCATGTGCAGATCGCCGGCCTGCCTGCTTCGGCCCATCTGCTGCTGGGGCGGCGCGGCAAGGAACTGTCGCTGGTCGCGCTGCGCGAGCCGGGGCTGGATCTCTCGGAATTCGATATCGGCGGCCACCTGCCGCGCGACGCCAAGCTCTTCGTCTATGCCGGGCGCGATCTGTACCGGCCGGGCGAGAAGTTCAATGTCTCGCTGCTTGCGCGAGACGCAGATGGCCGCGCGCTGCCGCCTTCGCCGGTGCAGGCGATCCTGAAGCGGCCGGACGGCCGCGCGGTGGTCACGCAAAGCTGGCGCCCGAACGACAAGCAGCCGGGCTACTTCCAGCAGGCGCTCAACCTGCCGGCGGACGCGCAGACCGGCCGCTGGATGCTGGAAGTGCGTGCCGACCCGGCCGCGAAGGCGCCGGATGCGGTGTGGAGCTTCCAGGTTGAAGAGTTTCTGCCCGAACGCATGAAGCTCGATCTGAAAACTGCCAAGGCGCCGCTGATGGGCGGCGAGGCCTTCGAGGTGGCGGTGCAGGGCGACTATCTGTTCGGCGCGCCGGCGGCAGGCAATCGGCTGCTCGGCAGCGTGGCGATCGAGCGCGCACGCACGCCTTTCACGAAGGAATGGAACGGCTTCATCTTCGGCGACTTTGCCGACGACACGCTGAAGCATCGCAGCGAAATGGAAGAGACTGCGCTCGATGACAAGGGTGCGGCCAATGTCACGGTGCCGACGGGCATCGACAGCGCGAAGTCGCCGGTCACGGTGCGGGCGTCCTTCAGTCTGCTTGAATCCGGTGGCCGCCCGGTGGTGCGTTCGGTTGAACGCGTCTGGTGGCCGGCCAAGGCGATGATCGGTGTGCGCCCGGCCTTCGATCGCGATGTCTCGCGCGAAGAGCAAAATGCCGATTTCGAACTGGTCCGCGTTACGCCCGCCGGTGCCCTGGCGCCGCTGGCGCAGGCGAAGATCCGCCTGTTCCGCGAAGACCGCCAGTACTACTGGCGCTTCGACGATCAGCGCGGCTGGCATTCCGGCTTTACCGAAACTGAAGAGCTGATCGAATCCGGCGCCGTGGCGCTGAAGCAGCGCGCCAAGGTGTCGCTGCCGGTGAAGTGGGGCCGCTACCGCCTCGAAGTGGAAGACCCCGACACCCAGCAAACGCTGCGCTATCGCTTCTACGCCGGCTGGAACGCGCAGGACGCCGACGACGTCGGCAACCGGCCCGATCGTGTGCAGATGAAGCTTGAAGGCGTGCCGGCAAAGCCCGGCGACACAGTGCGCCTGACGCTGACACCGCCGCACGATGGCGAAGCGCTGGTCGTGGTCGAAGGCGACAAGGTACTGTGGACCAAGCGTGTTGCGGCATCCACCAGCGGCACCACGGTCAGCATTCCGGTCGATGCGAAGTGGGCGCGGCACGATCTGTATGTGTCGGCCGTGGTGTTCCGCCCCGGCAGCCAGGGCGACCGCGTAACGCCGGCGCGCGCGCTGGGCCTTGCGCACCTGCCGCTTGCGCGTGAAGACCGCCGCCTCAAGGTGCAGGTGACGGCACCCGACAAGGTGCAGCCGGAGCGCATTACCAAGGTGAAGGTGAAGGTCGACGGGGCTGCGGGCAAACAGGCGACGGTGACGCTCTCGGCGGTCGACGTCGGCATCCTCAACATCACCCGCTACAAGACGCCTGATCCCTTCGATTTCTTCTTCGGCAAGCACCGCTACGCGCCCGAACTGCTCGACCTGTACGGCAAGCTGATCGAGAAGATGGACGGCACGCGCGGCAAGCTCAAGTGGGGTGGCGACGCGGGCATGCGCGACAGCCAGTCGATGCCGAAGAAGGTCAAGCTGGTCGATCTCTTCAGCGGGCCGGTACAGCTCGATGCCAAGGGCGAAGCCGAGATCCCGCTCGATATCCCCGACTTCAATGGCACGCTGCGCTTGATGGCGGTGGCCTCGACCGCTGAACGCTACGGCAACACCGAGCGCGAGATGACCGTCGCCGCACCGATCGTTGCCGAGCTGGCAACGCCGCGCTTCATCGCGCCGGGCGATCTGGCGACGATCGCGCTCGATGTGACCAACTTGTCCGGCGCGCCGCAGGACATCACGCTCAAGCTCGAAGCTGCGGACCCGGCGCGGATCAAGGATGGCGAGCGCACGCTCAAACTCGCCGACAAGCAGCGCAGCACGCTGCGCTTCCAGGCCGAGGCGACGGATGCGTATGGCCTTGCACGCGTCACGCTGCAGCTGAAGACGGCTGGCGCCAAGCCCATCGCGATCAAGCGCGAATCTGCCCTGCAAGTGCAGCCGCCGGTGCCGATGGAGCGTGTGGTTCGCCGTGCGCGCATCGAGCCGAACGGTAGCCTCAAGCTCGATCCGACGATGATTGCGCCGTACTTCAAGGCATCGAGCAACGTTAGCGTCACGCTGTCGAACAAGCCGCCGCTGAACGTGAAGGCACTGGTCAAGGGCCTGCTTGATTACCCCTATGGTTGCCTTGAGCAGACCACCAGTGCGGCCTACCCGCACGTCTTCATCGACGAAGCTGGCGCCAAGGCGATGGGGCTGGAACCGCGTACCCGCGAGCAGCGGGCCGCCTTCATCGAAGGCGCGATCGGCCGCATCGCCGGTATGCAGGGCGCGCAGGGCGGCTTTACGCTGTGGGGGCAGGGTAACTATGAACCCTGGCTGACCGCCTATGTTGCCGGCTTCCTGCAGGACGCCCGCGAGGCCGGCTTCACCGTGCCGGCAGACATGAGCAAGCGTGCGCAAACCTGGATGCTGCAGCAACTGCAGAACGCGCCCAACAACTTCCCCAGCATCCCCGGTACGCTGAAGCCGGACGACAAGGGCTTCTACAAGGCGCAGGACTACGAGCTGCTGCGCAACGGGCATCAGCGCTTTGCCGAGATGGCGCATCTGGCCTACATGCTCGCCCGCGAACAGGCCGCGCCGCTCGCGACGCTGCGCCTGCTGCACGACCAGTACCGCGACCGCGCGCGCTCACCGCTGCCCTTGGTGCATCTCGCGATCGCCCTGCAGCTCTCCGGTGACCCGGCGCGTGCCAAGGTGGCGCTGAATGAAGCGATGGAGCGCCGCTACGGCATCCAGCCGAACGCCTACTACTGGGATTGGCTGGGTGACTACGGCTCGCCGGTGCGCGATCTGGCGTTGTCCTACGCGCTGCTGGTACGGCACAAGATCGCGCATCCGCGCCGTGAGCAGATCCTGTTCGATCTGGCCGACCGACTCGGCGCACGTGGCGGCTGGGCCTCGACGCAGGAGCGCCTGTCGCTGTTCCTCGCAGCGCGCGCGGCCGGCGGCGATGGCAAGCAGGAATGGAGTGCGGTGCTGAAAAACGGCGACGCTGCGCAGACGCTCACGTCCAGGAGCACCGAAGCGCGCAGCTTCGACGCCGCCGCGCTCGCCCGCGGCGTGCAGATCGACAGCAGCCACAGCGAGGCGCTGTTTGTCGAGATCGAAGCCAGCGGCTACCCGCTCAAGGCGCCGGAACCGAAGTCCGACGCCATCAAGCTCGTCCTCACCTGGTACGAAGCCGATGGCAAGGAGTGGAAGGGCCGCCCGTTGAAAGTAGGCGACATCATGATCGTGCGCGTCACCGCCAGCGCCAAGCAGCGCATCGAGGATGGCCTGATCGTCGACCATGTGCCCGCCGGCTTTGAGGTCGAGAACATGAACCTCTCGCAAGGCCCTTCGGCACAGGAGTTCACGGTGGGCAACATCAATGTCGGCCAGGCGATGGAGGACGCACGCATCAAGCATCGCGAGTTCCGCGACGACCGCTACGTTGCCGCCGCACGCATCGAGCCGGGTGAGCTCAACGTGTTCTACATGGTCCGCGTCGTGACGCCCGGCCGCTACATCGTCCCCGCGCCGTTCGCGGAAGACATGTATCGGCCGGAACTGCGCGGTATCGGCCCCGCCTCGGCACCGATCACGATCGTTGATCCGCGGGCGCCGCAGGACAAGTAAGGGCTGAGAACCTGCATGGAGGTGTCTTGATGACGCAAATCGGCGAGGGCGTCGCGGTCGGCTTGGTACTAGACGAACCCGGCGACAAGAAGTGCATCTTCTGCGGAGAGGATCATCAGAAGAAAGAGCAGGAGCCGCTTCCTCCTGAGACGTTTACCCGCAATGACGACGCGCTTACACAGGCGGGGCGCAGTTACATAAAAGGCGATGCGGATCGATCCTGCTATTACCCGAAGGACACTTCGGGCGCGTGGGTGTGTCCATTGGAGCCACCGGTCTGGGATGATCAAACGATCTTCAAGACTTACCTCAAGGGGGGCAAGACTAGCGCGCGTGCCGAGAAGTACCAACCTCCGCCAATCAAGGGATGGATCGCTGCGCCCCACCACATGGTTGCGGTTTGCTGCATGAACGGCACGAACAAATTGCCGCGAAAACCAAAGGTGAATCCATGGGCAAAAAAAGGGGCGTATGACATCAATGGCGGTGGCAATTGCATCTTCCTGCCCAGTTCGGCCAGTCAATTCTTCGCGGCGTACTACTTGGCGCGATCACGCGGCACAGGAAGGCCATTGCAGGGGCACCTCGGGGCGCACAGGAAGATCTATTTCGAAACGGTGTGGGCGATGCTCGAGCGGACTGTACGGCTGCTCAAGGCCGAGGGTTTCTGCGACAAGACTGAGGATCCGGCGGACAAAGATGCGATCGCGAGGGCTGTTGTCGAGGAGATGCATGTGATTGAGGGAACACTGTTCAGAAAGCTCGCCGCGCGCCAGCCCGAAGATGCTTTCCGTCTGGGCGCCGAGAGTTACATCGAAATTCCTCCTGACGATGTTGATATCAACGTGGCGCGCGCGCAGATCGCCCCGTTTCTGCAAGGCGCCTATGAAACCTTGCCGGAGTGGTACTGATCATGCACTACCTGCTTCGTTCTGCTCGCGAAACCTATCCGTCAATCGTGCTCCGAAGCGCCATAGAGCAACTCGATTGGGTGAGTGGCGCGCGTTTTGCGCAGCCCATGCCGGTGCTGGACTTCGAATTCGAATCGCCGCATGGCTTCGTGTGGCCTGACTATCTGCGACCAAACTCTGCCATTCCTCTGTTTTCCGGAACGTTGTGCGACGTGCTGCAGGGGGCCGGTGTGTCAAATGTTGATTACTACCCCGCACGAGTAACAAACACCGTAACCGGCGAGACAAGGGCGTACAGCGCCGCGAACATCATCGGCATTGCGGCGGCGATGGATCGCGAACTATCGGTTTATGAGCCGGCGCGGCGACACCCAGTGATGGTGCGCTCGATCGATCGACTTGTTATCGACGAAAGCCGTTGCCAAGGTTTGCGTCTTTTCCGGCTGGCCGAATACGACTTGCTCGTGCTTGTCGACGAGCAGGTGGCGAGGATTCTGGGGGCCGCGCCATTGACGGGAGTGAGGATTGATAACCCCGTCGATTGGGATGGTTTTGCTGACTGACAGAACGGCTTCTGCGATGCCATGCTCTCTTGGAGAATTGGCGGTGGGCCGCTTTGGTCGGGCGCGTTTGTGGCTTCGCGTCAGTGTCGCCGTCACGTACGTAACCGCCATGCTTCTTGCCGGATGCGGCGGGGATGGTGGAGGAGCCTCGTCGAAAGTCGTACCCACCAATTGTGACTACACGGCTTGTGGCGTGCTTTCCGGGCACAGCTACGTCGTCTATGAACCGGGCTCTTTGCCGGCGAATGCGCCGATGCTGGTGCTGCTGCATGGCGCGAACGTTGATCTCGAAAATACAGAATCGATGTGGCAGGGCAGGCGCTTTGCCGATCGATACGGCTATCGGCTCGTTATCCCGCAGGGCAACGGGAACGTCTGGAACTACAGCGACGACATCGGATTCGTGGCGGATCTCATCGACGCTGTGCAGCGTGATCGCGGGCCGTCGGCGGGCGTGTTCGTGGCCGGCTGGTCGAATGGCTCAGAGTTGTCGCAGCTCCTTGCCTGCGACTACGCGGACCACGTCACCGGCGTCATTTCTCTGGCGGGCCCCTTGATACGCGGCCGCAACTGCAAGCCGTCGAGGGATATTGGGATTGCGCTGATGGGAGGCGGTAACGACGCTGTCGTTCCTGTTACGGGTGGTGCGTTCGGAACGATGGGGCTTGCGGAAGCCTTTACGGCGTGGAGTGCGATGATGGGGTGTGATGGATCGACGCAAGCTCTGCTCGACACCTCGCTCATGTCAGGGGCCAGCTCGATCACCACGATCGCAGGCGCGTGCCGTGCGCCGGTCCAGCAGACGCTGATGGCGAGTGCGGCGCATGCGCCGGGCTGGAACCAGGAGGCCCTGCATGGCTATATGCAGGACTTCTTCGCGCGTTCCTCTTTGCGCTAAGTGCCGCAACACGCGCGATACGAAGGTGTGGCCTCCGCCTGGCCTCCATCGCATTGAGTAAGGCCGTTGCAGCGAAATTGTTGCCTGGTCCGGGTGGAACCACCGCAGGTGAGGTCATGGAGACAGATTGCGCGTCGGAGGCTCTCCTGTCCTCCTGCGACGCGGTACGCCGCAGTGAGCGGCCCCGCACGCCGATCCTTCGCCAACTTTTTCGCACTGCGGGTGCGATTGGGGCGCCGAATAATGAGTCGTCGCCGGAATTGCTGCTGCCATGCCGGTAGAGTAGTTCGATTCGCACTTGTCCTCGCCGCATGAACCGCAAACACCTCACGCTCATCGCCGAGCTGGCCGTCAACCTGGCCCTGCCTTGGCTCGCCTACACCTTGGCCGAGCCGCGCTGGGGTGAACTGGGCGGCTTGATCGCGTCGGCAATTCCGCCGCTGCTCTGGAGCCTCGGCGAGCTGCTGCGTCATCGCCGCCTGGATGCGTTGAGTGTGATGGTGCTGGTTGGCATTGCGATGTCGCTGGTCGGTCTCGCTCTCGGCGGTGACGGGCGCATTCTGCTGGTGCGCGAATCGCTTGCTTCAGGGGCCATTGGCGTCGCCTTCCTGCTCTCACTCCTGCTCGATAAGCCGCTGATCTTCTACCTCGCGCGCGCGACCATGGCGCGTGAGCGTGACGATGCGCACGATGTGATCGCCGAATGGTGGGCGACGCGGGGCGCGCGCAGGGCGGTTTGGGTCATGACTGCCGTGTGGGGTGGTGGGCTCACCGCCGAGGCGGCTCTGCGCACCTGGCTCGCGTGGACCTGGGAGCCATCGCGGTTTCTCGCGGTGGCGCCGTTCATCGGTTACGGCCTGGTGGCCGTCCTGATGGTGTGGACTCTCTGGTATCGCCGGCGTTTGTCACGAGCGGAAGATGATGCGGTGGCCGACGCACCATCGTTCGGCTCGCACGACACCGTGTCGTAAGCCAACGCGGTACGTGTATTCCATGAGTGTCGTGAATTGCCGCGCCCGGGGGCGTTTCCGGTGAATTGGTGTCACAGGGCTGGCGCTTTATTCGCGCGGATGCGCTTCGCGCTGCGAGAGGCCTTCTCGGTGCGCCGTGGCCTGCGCGTCGCACTGGCAGCCTGCATTGGCGTGCTGCTTACGGCGTTCGTGCTCGACCGTCTCTTCCCATTGCCACTTCCACCGCGCGAAGCCGGGCTGATCGTTGCGGCGGCCGATGGCACGCCCCTACGCACTTGGCCCTCGGTGGATGGCGTTTGGCGTTACCCGGTTACGGCAGCGCAGGTGTCGCCGCGCTATCTGCAGGCGGTGCTCAACTACGAAGACCGCTGGTTCCGCTGGCACCCGGGCGTCAACCCCTTCGCGCTGCTGCGTGCCGCGTGGCAGTGGGTACGCAATGGGCGCATCGTTTCCGGTGGTTCGACGCTGACGATGCAGGTGGCCCGCATGCTCGACCCGCCACCGCGCACCGTGCGCGGCAAGCTGCGCCAGATCGCGCGGGCGCTGCAGCTCGAAGCGCATTTCTCTAAGGACGAAATCCTCGCGCTGTATCTGAACCATGCCCCGATGGGCGGTATCGTCGAGGGCGTCGAAATGGCGAGCCGCGCCTACCTCGGCAAGCCCTCCAAATACCTCAGCCATGCCGAAGCGGCGATGCTTGCGGCGCTACCGCAAGCGCCGTCACGGCTGCGCCCGGATCGCGCCCCTGACAAGGCGCAGGCAGCGCGCGACAAGGTGCTCGACCGCATGGCGGCGTTTGGTGTGTGGTCCGCAGCCGAAGTGGCTGACGCGCGTATCGAACGTGTGGGCGCCCAGCCGATTCGCGCGCACTGGCTCGCACCCCTCGCCGCCGAGCGCCTGCGCAGCGAAGTGCGTGCACCGGTATCGGGCCCGCGTGCCGAAGGCGCCTTGCAGCTTGTTCGCTCCACGCTGGAACCCGAGGTGCAGAGCACGCTGGAGCGCATGCTGCTGGACCGCGTCGATCAACTGCCGCCGAAGGTGTCGATGGCGGCGCTGGTGATGGACAACGCGAGCCTGGCGGTGCTGGGCTACGCCGGCTCGGCGGACTTCTCCGACCGCGCCCGCTTCGCGCATGTCGACATGGTGCGGGGCGTTCGTTCGCCGGGCTCCACGCTCAAGCCCTTCCTCTATGCCATCGCGCTGGACGAGGGTCTGATCCATTCAGAGAGCCTGCTGAGCGATGCGCCGCAGGCCTTCTCTGGCTATGAGCCGGGCAACTTCCAGGCCGCCTTCTCCGGGCCGGTCAGTGTCGCCGAAGCGCTGACGCGTTCGCTCAACGTGCCGGCGGTCGATCTGCTCGACCGCGTCGGCCCGCAGCGTTTCGCCGCGCGACTTCGGGCGGGCGGTTTGCGACTACGCATGGCCAAGGGCGCCACGCCCAATCTGTCTCTGATTCTCGGCGGTGCTGGGACGACGCTGGAAGAGCTCGTGGGGGCCTACCGCGCGTTGGCGGCTGGCGGGCTCGCCGGCCAGCCGCGCCTCAGTCCCGAAGCGCCACGCGTTGAAAACCGGATCATGAGCGAAGGCGCAGCCTTCATCGTGCGCGACATCCTGGAAACCGGCGGTCACCCCGATCGCCCGTTCATCGAGGGCGGCGCACGACGTGTCGCATGGAAAACCGGCACCAGCTTTGGTTTTCGTGATGCCTGGGCGGTTGGCGTCACCGATCGCCACACGATTGGTGTCTGGGTTGGCCGGCCCGACGGCACGCCCAACCCTGGATTCTTCGGTGCCAACATTGCCGCCCCACTGTTGAAAGACATCGTGGCGGCGCTGCCTGGCGCCGCCGCCAGTGCCGCGCGTACGCCGCCGAAGTCGGTCGGCGTAGCGGAGATCTGCTGGCCGCTCGGCTGTGCGCTTGCCGATACCGATCCGGCACACTGCCACCAGCAGCGCACCGCCTGGACGCTCAATGGCGCAGTGCCACCGACCTTGCCCGACCGCGTGCGGCCGAGCGGCCAACTCGATATGGTCTGGGTCGATCCCGACAGCGGGCTGCGAACCACGCCGGCTTGCCGCGCTGATGCGCAGCCACGACGTGTTGCGCGCTGGCCGACGCATCTGGAGCCTTTCCTCGGTCCCGCGCTGCGCGAACGGGTTGGCATTCCGGCGTGGTCACCACGTTGCGCAGGAGGAGGCGATGGCGGCGGCAGCCTGCGCATCAACGGCCTGACGCCGGGAAGCGTGCTGCGGCCTGCGCCAGGGCAGACGTCCGCAAAGGTGCAACTGCAATTACTCGGGGCGAGCGGTTCAGTGTGGTGGCTGCTGGACGGGCGCGTGCTGCGTAGTGCGCCGGCTGTGTCGGCTCAGTTGATCGAAGTCGTAAGCGCCGGCGCGCACACGGTAAGTGTGATCGACGCCGGCGGGCGCTTCGCGGTGGTGGATTTCAGCATGAGCCTGCCGCGCGTGAACTGAAGGCCCGCGGCAGGTGTTCTACCCTCAGGTCGTCAGCTCGCCCGAAATGTAGCTGGAGAGTTGGCTGATCGTGCGCTGCTGCTCTTCGATCACCGCCTTCACCGCGTCGCCGATCGTCACAATGCCGATCAACTGGCCTTTCTCGACCACCGGCAGGTGGCGGATGCGGTTGTTCGTCATGATCGCCATGCAGTCGTCGATGGTCTGCGTTGGCGAGACGGTCAGCACATTGCAGGTCATCAGCTCCCCGACCGTCGACTCTGCCGACGTGCGGCCCTTGAGCACCACTTTCCGTGCGTAGTCGCGCTCGGTGAAGATGCCGGCGAGGCGTTCGCCTTCGGTGACCAGCACCGAACCCACATCGTTCTTCGCCATCAGCTCCAGCGCATGCAGCACGCTCTGATCCGGCGAAACGGTGTACACCTTGCCGCCCTTGGCTTGAAGCATCTGCCGTACCGTAATCGTCATTGCCTTGCTCTCCTCGGTGTGGGGTATGCCGCTCTGGGGCGGATCCGCGAGCTTCTAATCTGGACTGCGCGCATCAAAATCACAAGGATTGCTTTGCGGTGTGCGCGAGGGCACACCGCGCGGCACCCAGTTCTTGCCGCCGATGCCAGCGGAGGGCATCGTACCCCCACCTTTCCCGGCAGGGCCAGTCCCGCCAATGTTCCCGAATTCTCCGGACCGATCATGACCGCGCTTTCCCGCCGTGCCCTGCGTTGCCTTCCTTTCTTGCCACTGCTGCTGTGTGCCCTGCAGGCGTTCGCGGACGATGCGCAGGTTGCGGCGCGGCAGGCCGAAATGTCGGCCGCGGTGCAGGCCGCCGAGGCGGTGAAGGTGGTCGGCCCGGCCGAAGTGAAGCTGCTCGACCAAGCCACGCTGAAGTTGCCCGCTGGGCGCATCTGGGTGCCGCAGCCGGCCGCGGGAAAGCTGATGCATGCGATGGGCAACAGCGCCGACGATCGCCTTGCCGGCGTCGTGTTCCCTGACGGCGAAGGCGACTGGCTGGTTGTCGCGGAATTCGAGAAGGCTGGCTACATCAAGGACGACGATGCGCGCGACTGGAAGGCCGATGAGCTGCTCGACAACATCAAGCAGGGTACCGCCGCGAGCAACGAAGCGCGCCGCACGCGCGGCATCCCCGAACTGGACGTACTCGGCTGGGTGCAAACACCGACCTACGATGCCGGCACGCACCGCCTCGTTTGGTCGATCCGCGCGCGGCAGAAGGGGCTGCCGGAGACTGCAGAGGGGTCGATCAACTACAACACCTATGCCCTTGGGCGTGAGGGTTACTTCAGCCTGAACTTGGTCACCGGCGCGGATCGCATCGCACAGGACAAACCGGTTGCGCACGAGCTGTTGGCCGCGCTCGAGTACGGTGACGGCAAGCGTTATACGGACTTCAACGCCTCGACCGACAAGGTAGCGGAGTATGGTCTTGCGGCGCTGGTCGGCGGCCTTGCGGTGAAGAAGCTGGGCCTCTTCGCGGTCATCGCGGCTTTTGCGGCAAAGTCGTTCAAGCTGATCGCGCTCGGCGGCGTGGCGCTCGTTGCAGCCGCCCGAAGGCTGTTCGGCGGGCGCAAACCTCAGCAGGACGACGCGTCCGCGTAGGGCGGCGAGCGCTTCAGCGGCGCCGCAGCACTGCGCGCGCCTGTGCGGCGTAAACGCGGTCGGTGCTCGGTATGCCGCGGAGCGATGAGGCGACTTCGCCGGCCAGCACGAAGCCGAGCGCGTCGAGCAGTGCTTGCGAGCGCAGGTTGCGGGTGTCGGCGACCGCGCGCAGCGCCGCGACCGCACGTTCTTGCCACAGCCACTCGATCATTTGCCGCACCGCCATGCGGCCGATGCCGTGACCCCAGAATGCGGGGGCGATCAGGTAGGCAAGCTCTGCCTCGCCATCTGGCAACACCGTAGCCTGCACGATACCGGCGATGGCGCCGCTATTCGGTAGCCGTACTGCCCAGTTGAGCCACTCCTCGTTCAGATGCGCCGGCGCGCCTTTGGCCAGGCGAGCGAACCAGGCCGCGAGTTCCGCTTGCGAACCGGGCTGTTCGATCGGCACAAAGGCATACAGCGCATCAGCCTGCGCATGCGGCCAGAAGGCTTCCGCGTGGTGTGTTGCGAGCGGTTCGAGCAGGATCGTGTCGGGTGTTGCAGGCATGGTCCGACGGTGGGGGCCGTAGAGACGTAATTCGTACCGCAAGTGTGCGCCTTGCACCAGATGGGCTTGGCAAATTCATGCAAAAACGCCCGGCGCGATGCGGGCCGCCGGGCGTTCGTGCAGGCCGGCGCCGAATGCGCCGGTTTGCCATGCTCAGTTCACGCTGACGGCCGACCAGGCCCGCGCCACCGCTGAGTACTGTGCGGAGCTGGCACCGTAAAGATCGGCCGCGGCACTCAGCGTGGCGCTGCGCGCGCCCTTGTAGTTGGTGTTGGAGGTCATATACACCGTCAGCGCGCGGTACCAGATCTTGCCAGCGGCATCCCGCCCGATGGCGGTGAGCCCGGTATCGGCATTGCAGACCAGTTGCGAGGCGGAGAGATTGAAGCCGGCCGGCACCTTCGCGCCTTCCGCGAGGAGGTAGAAGAAATGGTTCGCAACGCCGGACGAATAATGCACATCGAGTGAGCCGAGCGTGCTGCTGTAGCAATCAGGCGAAGAGCCATCCAGGCTTGGCTTGAACATGTAGCGCAGCGCCTGGGTTGGATTGCTGACGCCCTTGTTCGCGACGAAGATCTTCTCGCCGACGAGGTAGTCACCGGGGTCGGACGCGTTGTTGGCGTAGAACTCCACCAGGGTGCCGAAGATGTCCGACGTCGCCTCGTTCAGGCCGCCCGATTCGCCCGAATAGGTGAGGTTGGCCGAGCGGCTGGTGACGCCGTGCGTCATCTCGTGGCCGGCGACATCGAGTGAGGTCAGCGGGTAGTAGGTGGTGCCGTTGCCGTCGCCGTAGGTCATGCAGAAGCAGGAGTCGCTCCAGAAGGCATTCACGTACTTGCGGCTGTAGTGCACCCGCGAATACGCACCGCGCCCGTCGTTGGCGATGCCGTTACGACCATGCACGTTCTTGTAGTAATCCCAGGTGACGTTCTGCCCGTAGGTGGCGTCGACCGCGGCGCTGGCGGTGTCGGCCGTGGTGCCGTCGCCCCACACGTTGTCGGCGTCGGTGAAGATGGTGCCGCCGCTGGTGCGGTTCTTCAGGTTGGTGGTGTAGTGGTTGCCGCGCGAGGGGTCGCGCAAGGCGTAGCCGCCGGTGCTCTGGCTGTCGGTGGTGAGTGGCACGACACCATCGAAGAGGCTCTTGCCGGTGCCCGCCGTGGCGGCGGTTTCGATTTCGTCCCACTTGTCGAGTACCTGGCCGCCGTGCGCATCGACGAAGGTATGCATCACGCTGGGTGTGCCGTCCGGTGCGGTTCCGGTCGTGACGACTTCATAAGCCAACGCGGGTTGGCTGCCACGCGCAAAGATCACCTGTTCACTGCGTGAAGCGCCGTCGCGCTGGCCGCGGAAGGCAGACTCGGCAACGGCGGTGGCACTCAGGTCGTCAAGCGTCGGGCGGGTATCGATCTGGTGCCGTGTCGCCATCGTATGGCTGAAGCGCTGCGCCTGCCCGCGCGCATTCGAGTGAACGACGATGTCGCCGCCGATCACGCGCAGGCCTTTGTAAGTGCGGTCGAAGCGGACATGCTCACTGCCGTCGGCATCGGTGATCGTACCGCGTGCGATGAACTGGTCGCCGTCAGATGCCTGTACGTTGGCGCCGAAATTCTGCAGATGGATCTGCGCTCGCTTTACCGCCGGGGCTGCGGCCTCCTGCGCCGAGGCGGCACCGATGCCGGAGAGTGCGACTGCGATCGAGACCACAAGCTGACGTTTGCGAAACACCATGGGTAACTCCTTCTCTGTCGGGCTGGAGATTCGGGGTACGCAGTTATGCCACGCACCCTCGGCGGGCGGGGGAATTCCGATAGCATAGTTGCGGCGCTCGTCGTGTCCAGTGTTTTGCGCATCGTCGATCAGAGTTGACCGATCCGACGCGGCTGCAACCCAGCTTCCGATACGATTGCCGCGCTGCTTATCCGGCAGCGACCCGAGCGTCGCGACCCCGCGCACGCCAGCAGAGACCACACGATGACAACTGCTCAGTCCCCCCTCGCCAGCGATTCGTCTGCCGTAGATGTGCTACCGGCGATGCGCTTCCTTGTTCTTGCCGCGCGTTTGCTTTGCGAATACAACATGCGCGCCGAACTGCTTCGCAGAAAATTGCTGCGTGCCGCGTCGCACCTCGGCATGGATATCCTCATATTCGTCAGCTATCGCGGCGTCACGCTCTTTTCTCCCGGTGGGCAGCAGTTCCACGCACAGGCCCCCGAGTTGCGGATCAACGTCGCCGTCAGCTCGGTCGTGAACCGGGTCATCGATGAGTTGTGTGAGGGCCGTATCGATCTGGCTGCCGCGACGGCTGAGCTCGAATCAATCGAGCGACGGGCCGTGCGGCACAACCGGTGGTTGCTGGCGTGCATCTTCGGCATTGCAGCGGCTGCGCTCGCGCGTTTGCTGCAAGCGGACTGGGGTGCGGTGGCGGTCAGTGGTGTGTCTTCCGGGCTGGGCTTGCTCGCGCGGCAGGAGCTTGCGAAACGGCATGTCGTGCTGTTCGCGATGCCATTCACTGCAGCGCTGATCGGCTCCTTGCTGGGCGGTCTGGTGATCCGCGCAGGCTGGACTGCAACCCCGGGCTTCTGCCTGATGGTGCCGGCACTGATGCTCGTGCCGGGCCCGCACCTGATCAACGGCCTCTACGACATGCTGGAAAACCACATGCAGACCGGCATCGCGCGGCTGGGGCTCGCTACGGGCATCCTCGTGGCCGCGGCGTTGGGTGTGTTCTTGGGCGGATGGCTGACGCTGGGTATGACCACGGTGTCGGCGGTGCCGGCGCCGGATGCGCAGATCACGCTGCTGGTCGATGTGCTGCTGGCGGGGGTGGCCGCGTGTGGATTCGGCGCGTTCTACAACGAACCTTGGCGCGTGCTGTGGACATCGATCCTCTGCGGCATGGTCGGCCACGGCATTCGCTACGTCGCGATGCACAACGGCGTGTCGCAGGAGATTGCGACCCTCTTCGCCTGCCTCGCGATCGGCGCGATGGCCAACGTCGCGGTGGATCGCATGCGTCTGCCCTTTGCCGCGGTTGCGTTTGCAGGTGCCGTACCGATGATGCCCGGCGTGTTCATCTACCAAGGTATTGCGGGCGCGATGCAGATTGCTCGCGAGGGCGCGCACGCTGACGCTGCGCAGCTGGCGGCGACTTTCGCCTGCTTCTTCAAGGCGTGCTTTGTGGTCGGCGCGATGGGGCTTGGGCTTCTGATCGGCGCGCGTCTCGCAGGCCTTGTGCGACGCCCCCGCGATTGAATGACGTCGGCCGTTTGGCGGCGGCCTTGACGAATTTCTCGCTCTTGGGCGATACGCCGGGCGTAGCATGGCCGGATTGCAACGATCGGGTGAGGCGGCGCGACGGCATGGGCACCATGCAGGTCTGCGAGGCTGGGAAGGAGCGTCACCATGCAGTTTCATGAACCGACGATGGCGATCATGGCGGCCGCCATCCACACCGCGCTTGCACTGGTACTGACGCTGACGATCCGCCGGCGCAACGAAGTACCGGGGGGCGATCTCTGGTGCCTCGGCATGAGTCTTGTGGCCACTGGGCTGATTGCCCTGGTCGGTCTGATGTGGGTTGGTCTGCCCGGTGGGCGGGCCGTGTTCAATGCCGGTGTGCTTGCCGGATTCGCGGCTTTCCTAGAGGGTGTGCGTCGTTTCGATGGCGCCGAGGCGCGCCTTTGGCTGGTGCCGCTGGCGGCACTCGCGGCGCTCGTCATCAGCTTCGGTTTTGCGGGCGAAGGCATGCAGGCGACGATTCGCGTCACGCTCATGTCCGCGTTGCTGGTCCTCGCGAGTGGCGCCATCGCCTTGCGCGTGCTCGGGCCTGGCGCCGTCGAGGAGCAATCGGCGCGGGTCGTGATCCTGCTGGCTGCCACGGGTCTCGGCGCCATTTTCTGCAGCCGTATCGCGGCTACCTGGCTGCCGGGCGGCCTGAATGAGAACGATGCGACGACCCGCGTTCTGTGCTACGCCGGCGTCAGCGTGCTGTCGATCGTGTTCTCCTTCGGCTGCCTGCTGTGGGCGAACGTCCGGGTTTCATCACAGTTGGAAAGGCTTGCCCGCATCGACGATCTCACCGGGCTGGCGAACCGCCTCTCGCTGACCGAGTTGCTCGCCCGTCAGCATGCCCGCTGGTTGCGGAGTGGGCGCGCCTATAGCGTCGTGATGATCAACATTGATCGGTTCGGTGATATCGATGCCGGTTTCGGTGCCGCCACGGGCGACCGGGTGCTGCTCGAAGTGGCAAAGCGAATCATCGGTGTTGCCCGCGCCGACGACGTTTGCGGTCGGTTTGGTGGCGATGAGTTCTGCATCCTGCTGCCGGATACGAACGTTCAGGAAGCGCACTGCCTTGCCGAGCGCGTGCGCTTAGCGATCCACGATGAACCCTTTGTGCTGGCCGACGGCGCAATCGCGGTGAGCGTCAGCGTCGGCGTGGCTGACTGCATGGTGGGTGAGCGTTCGCACTCAGTATTGCGTCGTGCCGATCTCGCGCTGGTCAGCGCGAGGCAAGCAGGGGGAAATCGCGTCGAAGGCTGGCAGCCGCCAGCTGAGGTGCCATCCCCACTGTCGGAAGGCGATACCGGCCCCTTGACGAGTTTCTTGCGTAGCCCCCTGCGCGCGTGACCAAGCCGTTGCTGATCACGCCCCGACGCTTGCGTGCTGCTGAACGCGGGCTGGCAGCGGCTGACCTGGCGTTTGCGACCCTGATTGAGCGCCATGGGCGCTGCATGCTTGCGCCGGAACCCACGCGTTCGCCTTACGAGGCCTTGGCGACCGCCGTGATGTATCAACAACTGGCAGGCAAGGCGGCCGAAACGATTCATCGGCGCTTTCTTGCGCTGTTCCCTGAATACACCTTCCCCCCGCCCGAGGCCCTCCTCGCAGCAAGCGACGAGCAGTTGCGCGCCGCGGGCCTCTCGCGGCAGAAACAAGGCTATCTGCGTGACCTTGCCACCAAGGCACTGGAAGGCGTAGTGCCGACAGTCCGCGGTGAGCTCGACGACCTCACCAGCGAAGCGATCGTTGCACGGCTGACGGCCGTGCGCGGCGTCGGGCGTTGGACGGTCGAAATGTTCCTGATCTTCACGCTGGGGCGTATCGACGTGCTGCCGCTCGATGACTACGGCATTCGCGCTGGCTACGCACGGGCCTATGACCTCGATCGCTTGCCGACTACGGCGGAACTGCGCGTGGTAGGGCAGGCGTGGGCGCCTTGGCGGAGTGTCGCGAGCTGGTATCTGTGGCGCGCCGCGGACGCGCGGTGAGTTGCGCTCTGCTGGCATTGCGAGCGACGTAGTCTTCTTGCCGCTACGTCGCGCAGGTGCGTGAGCTAGAAAGACAAACTGGGCCGAGTGGCCCAGTTTGCTTTGCACCTGTCTCGGTGCTTGTGCCAGTGCGCGAGTAAGCCGCGCCCAGCGGGGGAGATCTTTAGTTTGCTTGGCAGCGGGTGCGCATCCATGCCACGGCGATCTCGCGTGTCGGCATGCTGCTCGACTTCGCGATCAGGCGGACGCGGCCGTCCTTCTGTTCGTGGATCTCTGCAAAGAAGCCGTCGTTCGCGGCGTACACACCACCGAACACGCAGTTACGACCGGTGCCGGTTTCCATTACGTCTAGCGGTAGGGGGGCCATGATTTCTTCCTTTCTTTTTGCTTTACTGCTGAGTTGAATTCTAGTCGCGGTCAAAGCAGCTAACAAATTCAAGCTTTTGATATGTCGATAGCTTTTTCTATCAGACACCCAAAATGAATAATGGCCACCGTTTTGGTGGCCATTATGTCGGCGTGCCCCAATGCGGGGCGCTAGTCATGATCAGGCGGCGGAGTGTTTGAACCAGGGCCGGCTCTGCATCCAAGCCACCGCGATTTCGTGCGACGGCAGCATGTCGGATTTGTCGACACGGCGGATGGAGCCGTCGCGCTGTTCGTGGATCTCGGCGAAGAAGCCATCGTTGGCGGCATAAACGCCACCAAAGACGCGTACCGAACCGTTCGAGACTTCAAAAACTTCGAGAGCGTTTTCACTCATGATCTGTACCCCCAGGGTAGTTGTACTGCGTGCTTTGTTATTCGATTTGTGCACAGCACAAAGACTACTCCGCCCCAGGGGGAGCACCAATTCATCTTTCCGATTGTTGTATAAATTGGATTTGTTGCGCCGCCGCAGGCCGCGCTCAGGGGTAGAAGGCGTAGAGCTTGTAGCCGGTGGCCTTCTGGCCGGTCGCGTCCAGATAGAGCGTGAAGGACACATCGCTGCCGGCTGCAAAGGCCGGTGAGCGCTGCTGCGCCGGCGGTAGCCACTCTTCGGGCGGAATCGCACGGCGGACCAGTGCCCGGTTGAATACATCGGTGAGCGTGACTTCGATGTATGGGTAGGACTGGCTGAACCCAGCCTTGTTTCGCAAGGTGCCGCTCAGTTCGAACTGGCCGTCCTTGCCGGGGCGCGGGTGCAGGTCGGAGGCATCGATGCTGATCTGCGCGGACATGCGTGGCCACGGCATTGCGCAGCCGAGCTGTTTGCACGCAGCTTCAAACAGCGGCCGCGTTTCCGGCACTTCGCGCGCGATGTCGTGCCGTGCCCAAAGCAGCCCTTGCGCGAGCACGCCCGAGAACAGCACCAGAATCGAAAGCGTCCACATCCAGCTGACGGCTCTTGAGCTGCGGGGCTTTTCCCAGGCGAACTGCGGCGCCTCTTCGTGCGGATGCTCGTCTTCTTCGTCGCTGTGCTCGATCAACTCCGGCTCGCCGGGGACACTATGGTTCTCGTCGCCGACGACGTTGGCGCTCGCAACCGCCGGTTCGGGAAGCGGTGCAAAGCGGTCTTCGTCGATCGCCTCGAACTCATGTGTATCGGTCGGCCAGCTGGGTTCCTGAGTCACGCCTGCGGGCGAAGCGTAGGCGGTAACGAAGACGGGCTCTTCCTCAGCATCGGCAGGCACAAGCTCTTCGGTTTCGAGCGGGACTTCCGAGAGTGCTTCCGCCGGGCTGCGTTCCACCGGTTCGCTATGCCAGTCCGATGCGGCCAGATCGACTTCCGCCTCGTGAGCTTGCGCCGCGCCGCCATGCCCGCCCGGGATCTCGCTGCCGGCACGCCAATCGAACGTCAGCGTTGTCCGTTCGTCAGCGCGGGCGGGGCGGACGAAATCGTCGGTCGCGGGCGGCGTGATCGGCGCCGCAATGGTTGGCGTGGGCGCCGGCACCTCCGCGTCGAGGTCGAAGTCGAGCTCGTATGTGGTGCTGCGGGGCGGTGCGGCCGGATCGAGCTCCGGCATCGGCGGCACGATCTCGGTGGTCGAGGTGCCAGCCCATGAACTGGTGCGGTGTGTGGCCAGCGCGGAGTTCACCGCAAGGGGTGTCCTCGTGGGTTCCACCGCCGGCGCAAAGCGCGCCAACGTGGGCGCTGGCATCGTGTCCGTAGCCGGTGCGGTGACGGCAGCGGGCGCAGGCGCCGCGGCGGGGGTAACCGGTGATGCGCTGCTTCCCGCAGGGGAGGGGGTGATCTCGGGCTCGGCGCGCGCCTCCTCTGTGGGCTGTACGGCCGGCGGCGAATCGATCAGTGACTCGAGCGCTGAGAAAGGCGCTTGGCAATGGCCGCACCGAACCCTGCCGCCGCGCGCGCGGAGCTGCTCGGGCCTAACCCGGAACGCGGTGCCACAATGCGGGCAGCGCGTCATCAGCATCAGCGCTGACCCTCCAGGCGGGCCCAGCCCTCATGGGTCGCACCGACCGTCAGCGCGATGTACGGGGCATAAGCGGCAATGACCTGCTCGGCCTGTGGTTCCAGCACGCCGGACAAAACCAGCTTGCCGCCGTCGGCGACGCAAGCCGCGATCGCCGGGGCCAGCACGCAAAGCGGGTTGGTCAGGATGTTCGCGATTACGCGGTCATAGCGGGCCGTTACCGGCGTGCCACTATGCACGACTTCGATCGACACGCCGTTGCGTTCGGCGTTGTCACGCGTGCTTTCGAGCGCGCGCTCGTCGATGTCGATGCCGACCACTTTGCCGGCGCCGACTTTCGCCGCTGCAATCGCGAGGATGCCCGAGCCGCAACCGTAGTCGAGCACGCTGCAACCGGCGGGAATGTTGTCGAGCACCCACTGTAGGCAGAGGCGGGTGGTCGGATGTGAGCCGGTGCCGAAGGCCAGGCCTGGGTCCATCTCGATGTTGATCGCGTTCGGGTCCGGCGCCACATGCCATGAGGGCACGATCCACAGGCGCGGGTCGATCTCGATCGGATCGAACTGGCTTTGCGTCAAACGTACCCAGTCCTGCTCAGCGACTTCTTCGACGGTGAACGGAGGTACGGCGTCGAGGCCGGCCTGCGCGGCCGCTTCAGCCAGCGCCACGGCCAGTTCGACATCACGATCGAACAACGCGACGACGCGGCTGTGCTGCCACAGCGGCTGGGCCGGGTGGCCCGGCTCGCCGAACTGCGGCACTTCGTCAGGCGTGCCTGCATCGGCGTCGTCGATCGAAACCGACAGCGCCCCTGCGTCCATCAGCGCTTCGGAGAGCGTTTCCGCGTGCGCTTCATCCGCCTGAACGGCAACCTGCAGCCACATCGTCGTGTTCCTCAGTCTTTCTTCGCCAGCTTCGCTTCGAGATAGTGAATGCTGGTGCCGCCGCGCATGAAGTTGCCGTCATGCAGCAGCTCCTGGTGCAGCGGAATATTGGTCTTGATGCCTTCGACCAGCATCTCGGACAGCGCAATGCGCAGCCGGCGGATCGCCTGCTCACGGGTGTCGCCATACGAGATCACCTTGCCGATCATCGAATCGTAATTCGGTGGAATCGTGTAGCCGTTGTACACATGCGAGTCGACGCGAATACCCGGACCGCCCGGTGTGTGCCAGTTGGTGATCTTGCCCGGCGAGGGCGTGAACTTGAACGGGTCTTCGGCGTTGATACGGCACTCCATGGCGTGACCGCGCAGCACCACATCCTTCTGCGTGTAACGCAGCTTCTCGCCGAAAGCGACGCGGATCTGCTCCTGCACGATGTCGATGCCGGTGATCATTTCGGTGACCGGGTGTTCGACCTGCACACGGGTGTTCATCTCGATAAAGAAGAACTCGCCGTTCTCGTACAGGAATTCGAAGGTGCCGGCACCGCGGTAGCCGATGCGCTTGCACGCGTCGACACAGCTCTTGCCGACCTTTTCGATCAGCTTGCGGTCGATGCCCGGTGCCGGCGCTTCCTCGATCACCTTCTGGTGGCGGCGCTGCATCGAGCAATCGCGCTCGCCCAGGTAGATCGCATTGCCGTGCTGGTCGGCCAGAATCTGGATTTCCACGTGACGCGGATTCTCCAGGTACTTCTCCATGTACACCGTCGGGTTGCCGAACGCAGCCTGCGCCTCGGTGCGGGTCATGGTCACCGACTGGATCAACGCACCCTCGGTGTGCACCACGCGCATGCCGCGACCGCCACCGCCACCGGCTGCCTTGATGATGACCGGGAAGCCGATCGAGCGCGCGATCTTGGTGATTTCCTTCGGATCGTCGGGCAGTGCGCCGCCGGAGCCAGGCACGCAGGGCACGCCGGCTTCGATCATCGCCTGCTTGGCGCACACCTTGTCGCCCATCATGCGGATGGTGTCAGGGCGCGGGCCGATGAAGACAAAACCGGATTTCTCTACGCGCTCGGCGAAGTCCGCGTTCTCGGACAGGAAGCCGTAACCCGGGTGGATGGCTTCCGCGTCGGTCACTTCCGCAGCGGCGATGATCGCCGGTACGTTCAGGTAGCTCTGTGCCGAGGCGGCCGGGCCGATGCAGACGGATTCGTCCGCCAGCTTGACGTACTTGGCCGAGATATCGGCCTCGGAGTGCACTGCAACCGTGCGGATGCCAAGCTCGCGGCAGGCGCGCAAGACGCGCAGCGCGATCTCGCCCCGGTTGGCAATCAGGACTTTTTCAAACATGAGGCAGTGTCCGTGAAAGGTGAATAGGGTCGGTAGGGGGGAGGGCTTGCGCCCGAACCCTTAACCGATCACGAACAGCGGTTGGCCGTATTCGACCGGCTGACCGTTCTCGACCAGGATCGCCTTGATCGTGCCCGTTGCGTCGGACTCGATCTCGTTCATCAGCTTCATCGCTTCGATGATGCACAGCGTGTCACCGGTCGACACGGACTGACCCAGCTCAACGAAGGACTTTGAGCCAGGCGCCGAGGAGCGGTAGAAGGTGCCGACCATCGGCGACTTGACGATGTGGCCTTCGGGCTGTGCCGGCTCGGTCGGCGCAGCTGCTGCGGCGGCGACCGGCGCGGGGGCTGCAGCCATTGGCGCGGGTGCAGCGTAGTACTGCGCCTGGGCGCCATTCGGTGCGCCGAGATGCTTCGCGATGCGGACTTTTTCTTCGCCCTCGGTCACTTCCAGTTCAGAAATGCCCGACTCCTGGACGAGGTCGATCAGCTTCTTGAGTTTTCTCAGGTCCAATTTATTACTCCCTCACGTGGATGCCGGCCCGCCTTTTGTCTGGGGAGGCGGTGACGGCTTAGTTTTCGCGAATGCGGTTGAGTGCGTACTCGAGAGCGAGCACGTAGCCCTGCGCGCCGAGGCCGCAAATCACGCCCACCGCGATCTCCGAAAAATAGGAGTGATGCCGGAAAGGCTCGCGGGCGTGGATGTTCGATAGGTGCACCTCGATGAACGGGATCTGCACCGCAGAGAAAGCGTCGCGCAATGCAACGCTGGTGTGGGTGTAGCCACCCGGATTGATCAGGATGAAGTCGACGCCTTCGCTGCGCGCGGCCTGCACCCGGTCGATCAGCTCGCCCTCGTGATTGCTCTGGAAGGATTCGAGCAGCACGCCATCGGCACGCGAGCGGGCCGTGAGCATGTCGTGGATGTCCGCCAGCGTCGTGCGGCCGTAAACCTCCGGCTCGCGCGTGCCGAGCAGGTTCAGGTTCGGCCCGTGCAGCACGAGGATGCGGCGCTGCGGCGGTGCGGCAGAAGTGCGCTTCGATTTGCGATTGGAGGTCGCCATAACCGACAAGTTTGCCGGAAATCGACGAAGATGACTACCGTCGAGGCAGGAACCAACGAAAATAGCCCGCCGCATTCACGCGGCGAGTTCGCTGCACGATGCCACTCGAAGCCCGGCTTTGCAAGCGCGAAAGCGGGCCGATCAGCGCTGAACCAGGTCCTGCAGCAATTTGTCCAGCGCATCCTCCTTGAATGCCCCGAGTTTGGTTTGTGCGACGCGGCCGTCGGGGCCGATCACGATCGAGAACGGAAGCCCCTGCGCTGCGTTGCCGAGCGCCACCGTAAGGTCGACCAGCCCCGCGTCGCCGATCAGCAGCGGAAACGACAGCTTGTTGGCGGCAGCGTAATCGCGCACTGCATCGGCCTCATCAATGCCGATGCCAACGATCTGCACACCTTTTTCGCCCCATTTGCGCTGCGCGGCATCGAGCAGGGGCATTTCCTTGCGGCAGGGGGGGCACCAGGTCGCCCAGAAATTGACCACCAGCACTTTGCCTTGCCATTGTTGAAGGGCTTGCGGGCGGCCTTCCGAATCGGGCAGTTTCAATTCCAGTAGTTGCTGGCGGGTGCTATCGCTCACTTTCGGCGCGGGTGCGGCCTGGTCGATGTGGCTTTGGGCGCGCCATCCGGCGTAGCCAGCGATGGCGGATACGCCAATGATCAGTGCAGCGGCAATGCCGCGTCGTGCAGAGGGGCTCATTCTTCGCGTTGTGCCGATTCGGCGAGCAGGGCTTCGACGGCGGGCAGTTTGGCACGTTCCGAACCATTGCGACGCGGGATGCGCTCGGCGAGGGGGCCGAACACGCAGAGCTTGACCGGCACTTCGTCCCACTCGAAGGCGAGGATGGCCTCGGGCGATTCCGGGCCGGGCCGGCGCACTTCGCGGTGTTCGTAATCGAGCGCCTGGTTCAGCAGGAAGATCTCGACTTCCTTGGCGCTGTCGGCGAACAGGTCGATCTCGACTTCCGAAAAGCCGTTCGCTGAGCCGTCCAGAACCGCGCCAGTGAGCGCCGGGCGCCAGGGGGCGAGCAGACGCATCACCTCGCAGGCGGTTTCGCGCATTGTTTCCAGACGCTCTTCGTGTTCGTCGTCGGGGTAGAGCGCCTGATACTCGCGCAGCGCTGCATCGATTTCCGCGTTGTTAGGCATCGCTTCGCCTTCGGTCACGCCGAGTTGGCGGGCGGCCTTGCGCTTGGCGAGTCCGTAGTCGGCGATGCCGTCTTCGGCCATCAGTCTGGCGGCCAGTGCGGCAACGTTCTGGCGCAGCGAGCTGCGTTGGGGCGGTGCATCGAGCGGCATCGGGGTGGGGCGCGGGGCCTCGGCTACAATTGCGCCTATTCTAACCACTCCCCGCGCGCCCTCTACGGGCTGCGCCGTCCCTGATGCACATTCACATTCTCGGTATCTGCGGCACCTTCATGGGCGGCATCGCGCTGCTCGCCCGCGCCGCAGGCCATCGCGTCACCGGTTGCGACGCCAATGTATATCCGCCGATGAGCACGCAGCTGGCCGAGCAGGGGATCGGCCTGATCGAAGGCTTCGATCCCTCGCAGCTGGATCAGGCGGCGGATATGTACGTGGTCGGCAACGCGGTGTCGCGCGGTAATCCGCTACTCGAGGCGATTCTCGACCGCGGCTTGCCCTACACCTCCGGGCCGCAGTGGCTGGCCGAGCACATCCTGCCGGGCAAATGGGTGCTGGCCGTCGCCGGTACCCACGGCAAGACCACCACAACTTCACTGCTGGCTTACCTGCTGGAGTCGGCCGGGCTCAATCCGGGCTTTCTCGTTGGCGGCGTGCCGCAGGATTTCGGCGTGTCGGCACGGCTCACCGAATCGCCTTTCTTCGTCATCGAAGCGGACGAGTACGACACCGCGTTCTGCGACAAGCGCTCGAAGTTCGTGCACTACCGCCCGCGCACCGCGATCCTGAACAACCTTGAGTACGACCACGCGGACATCTTCCCGGATCTCGCTGCGATCGAAACCCAGTTCCACCATCTGGTGCGCACAATTCCGCACCTCGGGCGGGTGATTGCCAACGGCGGTGAAGCGAGTCTGAAGCGCGTGATCGATCGTGGCTGCTGGAGCGAACTGGAATGGTTTGATGATGCCGGCGCGTGGCATGCCTGTGAGGGCGACACCGCGGCGGAGGCAGTGTTCTCGCTCGGGGGCGTTGAACTTGGCCGCGCCGACATGCCGCTCGCCGGTTCGCACAACCGGGCCAATGCGCTGGCGGCCATCGCGGCAGCTCGTCATGTCGGGGTGCGCCCTCAGGATTCGATCGCCGCGCTGCCCGCGTTCAAGGGCATCAAACGACGGCTGGAAGTGCGGGGCGTAGTGCGAGGCGTGACCGTGTATGACGACTTTGCGCACCACCCTACCGCGATCCAGACCACGGTTGAAGGTTTGCGGCGGCGGCAACCGCAGGGGCGCATTCTTGCGGTGCTGGAGCCGCGCTCCAACACGATGAAGCTGGGCACGATGAAGGATCGCCTGGCGCCCAGTCTTGCGCAGGCCGATTTCGTCTATTGCTATGCGCATAAACTCGGCTGGGATCCGGCCGAGGCGCTGAATCCGCTTGGCGATCGGGCGCAAACTTTTGAGTCGATCGATGAACTTGTGCGTGCTGTCGTGCAGCAATCGCGGGCGGATGACCACATCCTCGTGATGAGTAACGGGGGGTTTGGTGGCGTGCATCAGAAGTTGCTCGACGCGCTCGCTTCCACCTGAACCCTTCTGAGCACAAACAAAAGGCGCCTTTGGGCGCCTTTTGTTTTTTGTGCTGCATGGGCGGTCTGTGTGCAGGCAGAAAGATATGGCGCCGCAGCATGTGCGGCATCGCAACGCATTGATATGAATCAACATTTGTTGCTGTGGGCGCGGGCGCTGTGGCACCATCGAAACCGGACGCGGACGAACACCCCGAAAGGGCGTCGTTCCCCCGCGCGGGAGTTGGAGTTGCGGCAAGCGGTCGTGTGAGGCGTCGCGAGGTCGGGTGCTCACGGACTGCAAAGCTGTCGTCAGAAGCAGCACTCATCCGGTGTTTTTCGAGGACCCATGAGGCATACCACTCGCGCATCAGTTCCATTCGCCATGGCGCTTGTAGCCGGCACCGCGTCGGCTGCCGACGCGCGCTACAACCTCCAGCCCCCTGTTACCGGCATCGCCGAGCAGATCTACGGCATGCACTCGATGATGCTGGTGATCTGCCTGCTGATCTTCATCGGCGTTTTCGGCGTGATGTTCTGGTCGGTGTTCCGGCACCGCAAATCCAAGGGCGCCGTGGCGGCCCACTTCCACGAGAACACTGCCGTCGAGATTGCATGGACCGTTGTGCCGGTGCTGATTTTGCTCGGTATGGCGTACCCGGCGACGAAGACGGTGATCTCGATGAAGGACACCTCTAACCCGGACATCACGATCAAGGCCACCGGCTACCAGTGGATGTGGGGTTACGACTACCTCAAGGGGGAGGGTGAGGGCGTGCGTTTCATTTCCACGCTATCTACGCCGCGTGAGCAGATCGACGGCGGGGCGGCGAAGGGTGCGAACTACCTGCTCGAAGTCGACAACCCGGTGGTCGTGCCGGTGGGCAAGAAGATCCGCATCCTCACCACCGCGAACGATGTGATCCACGCTTGGTGGGTGCCGGCCTTTGGTGTGAAGCAGGACGCCATCCCCGGTTTCATCCGCGACACCTGGTTCCGAGCCGAGAAGGAAGGCGTGTATCGCGGCAATTGCGCCGAACTGTGCGGCAAGGAGCACGGCTTCATGCCGATCGAAGTGCACGTAGTGTCGGCCACGAAGTACGCCGAATGGGTGGCGGCGCAGAAGAAGCGCATGGCCGCCGAAGCGCAGCCCGCGGCCCCCCAGGCCGCCGCCAACACGGCCGCGGCCGGTTGATCACGCACCGAATCCGAGACAGGAGCTAGAGCATGAGTGCGGTCCCACACGGCCTTGAACACGGACACGAACACCATCACCCGAGCGGGCTGATGCGCTGGATCACGACGACCAATCACAAGGACATCGGCACGATGTACCTGATCTTCAGCTTCATCATGTTCCTCTCGGGGGGGGTGATGGCGCTGACGATCCGCGCGGAGCTCTTTCAGCCGGGGCTGCAGGTGGTGCAGCCGGAATTCTTCAACCAGCTCACGACGATGCACGGGCTGGTGATGGTTTTCGGCGCGATCATGCCGGCCTTCGTCGGCTTCGCGAACTGGCAGATCCCGCTGATGATCGGCGCGAGCGACATGGCTTTCGCGCGTATGAACAACTGGAGCTTCTGGCTGCTGCCGCCGGCGGCGATCCTGCTGATCGGATCGTTCTTCGCGCCGGGCGGCGCATCGGCCGCCGGCTGGACGCTGTACGCGCCGCTGTCGATCCAGATGGGCATGGGCATGGATATGGCCTGTCTCTTATACACATCTGACGCTGCCGACGACTAGTCGAGTGTAGA
>CAMFLH010000028.1 GCA_945957295.1 uncultured Uliginosibacterium sp. | reverse complement strand
CCGACCGGTGTGCCGCTGTCGTCGAAGGCCAGCGCACGGCCGTCACCGTAGAAGTATTCGAACTCGACCAGCCCGGTCAGGATGTCCGGCCGCTGCGTGATCGGGCCGTAGCGGCAAGGGCCGACGAAGCCGGTGGTCGTGGTGCTGACGCCTTCGATGGATTTGGCACGGAAGGACGTCTCTTCGACGTACACGCCGGGTGCGAGATATTCGGGCATGGCGAGCTCCTAGGGTTGCACGAAGAGCGCCCGCGCGCCGGTAGTAGCCACCGCAAGCGGCTGGCCATAGCGCAGGCTGAGGGAGAGGTCGGCGCCCAGATCCACCACCGGCGGTGCACCGGCAACGGAGCGGGCGAGAGGCTTGGCGGGCTGCGCAAGCAGATCGCACAGCAGCGGTATCGACGCGCCGGGCTGGCGGCGATAACGCAGCGACAGCGTGAGCGGCCAGCTGACATCGAAGGCGCTGCGCGCGGCGGCGCCGGCATCTGGCGGTTCCGGGTAGGCAAACGCGAGCAGCACTTCGCCGCGCGCATCGGCCATGCCTGTGGCGAGTCGCGCTGCACCCTGGAACACGTCGACCAGCGCCCAGGCGGCCGGTTTGGCGGTATCCGGGTCGCCCACCGGCAGCTCGCGCACGCTGGCGCGGATGCAGGCCCAGCCCGCCGGTACGCTGCGCGCTGGCGCGGCAAAAAACGGAACCGGGAAATGATCGACCGGAGGATCACCCGGCGCAGCACCAGGGCATTCGAGATGAGCGAGCCGGTTTTGCGGCAGGCGCAGACGGAAGCGCGCCGGCAGCACACGCCCGCGCGGGTCGTTGACGCCGACTTCGAACAGACGTGCGAGCAGCGCCGGGTCGTCGCCCTCACCCGCTTCCCACGTTCGCAGGCCCGGCAAGCCTTGTGCAGTCCAGTGGCCGGAGGGCGTCGGCAGCAGGGACACCGGCGGCAGGCCGCTGTCGGCCAGCACGATGCTCGCCTGCAAGCCCTCGCCGAGCGGCCCGCCGAATGGATCTTCAAAGCGCAGGCCAACGCCGGGGCGCAAGCGCAGGCGCTCCATCTCGCGCACGCTCACGGCGTCACCTCGCCAACCGGGAATACGCGCTCGAGCACCGGCCCGTAACGGTGCAGCGGCACGCTGGAATCCAGCAGCACCGCGCGCGCCACGTAAGTCATGCCAATCACCAGATGCGGCTTGAGCTTGTCCCACAGGCCGAGCCAGTCGGCGAGCTGCAAGGGATCGCAAAGCAGCTCAACGCCTTCTTCCTCGCCGAACACGTCGCTCGCCGGCGCGTAGTGGTTGAGCAGGCTGGCCGGCAGCACCGATACGTCTTCGATCTGCCGCATCGCCCAGCCCAGCATCATCTGGCTGGTCTCGACATCCTTGTGCCAGCTCACCAGCAGGTAATGCAAATCCACCGGCAGCGAGGGGCGCAGGCGTGTACCGTCCGGCGCAGTGCGCGGTGGCAAAGCGCGCCGGGCGGTGTTGATCGTGACGCGGTGCAGCAACAGGCCGAAGCCACCATCGGTCGCTTCCTTCACATCCTTGTAGGCATTGTCGAAGTCGGCCGGCTTCAGCAAAGCAACCGGCAGCTCGGCAAACGCCGCCGGCCGCGCTTCGGAGAGCAGGCCTTGCAGGGTTTTGCTGACAGTCGCGATCGCGTTGGTTCCAGCCACTCAGTGATCCCCCGGACTCGCCCCGCGCGCCACGCGAAAGATCACGCGGCCGTCGGGCAAGGTCTGACTTTCAACTCGTGCGTGCGCCACCAGCCAGGCCAGCGCCGCCGCCACGTCGCGCGGATCGGCATCGACCCCCTCGGTCGGCAGCCACCATTCGGCGATGCCCAGTTCGCTGTCGGCAGCACCGGGATGCGCCGAGAGGTAACTCTCGATCGCTTCGACGACCCGACCCACATGCGAATCGCTGGCTGGGCACACGCCAACCTCCATCAGGCGCAACGCTGCGGTTATGCGAATGGCGTGCCAGTCGCGGCGATTGCGCACAAGCGACTGATCTGAAAGGAGATTGAGCGGGATCGCGCGACGTCGGCGCGGATCGGGCGGGTCATTGACGACCCACCCCGGCGGCAGCCGACGGCGCCGCCTACGAGTTCAGGCTGCGGCGCTCGAACGCGACGGGCAGATGGCGACGCGCCGGTGAGCGGCGCTCGCGCGGGGCGGGTGCGATTTCACCCGGGTGGGTCTGGATTGACCCAGTCGACCGGGCCGTCTCGGGAGCGCCGCGGTCCAGGCCGTACTTCTTCAACATCTTGCCGAGGCAGCGGCGCTCCTTGCCCGCGATGCGCGCGGCGAGGCTGACATTGCCACCGGCCTCGCGCATCAGGTTCTCAAGGTACTGACGCTCGAAGCGCTCGATGGCCGCAGCGCGCGCCTCGTTGAACGACAAGGGGCCGGATGAAGCGGGCCGCGCCACCGAAGCGGCCGCCCCCCCCAGGCGTAGCACTCCGCCCTCACACAGCAGCAGGCTGCGGTGGATCAGGTTGTCGAGTTCACGCACATTGCCAGGCCACAGATGGGTTTCCAGCCATTGCAGGCTGGCCGGGTCGAGCGAGCAGGCGCCCAAGCCGTAGCGCCGCGCGTAACGAACGAGAAAGTGCTCGGCCAGCAAGCTGGCGTCGCCCGGCCGTTCGCGCAGCGGCGGCAGCTCGATCGCCAGCACGTTGAGCCGCCAGGCCAGATCGGGCCGGAAGCTGCCGGCCTCGATCAGCGCCGTCAGGCGTGGGCTGGACGCTGCCACGACACGCACATTGGCAGCACGTTCGCGGCTGCAACCCAGCGGCCGATAGCTCTGATCCTGCAAGAAGCGCAGCAATGACACCTGCGCGCGCGGCGGCAGCGCATCCAGTTCGTCGAGGAACAACGTGCCGCCATCGGCCGCTTCGATCAGGCCGCCGCGTGTCTGGCGCGCATCGGTGTAGGCGCCGCGCTCGGCACCGAACAGCTCGCTTTCGATCAGCGCATCGGGCAGCGCACCGCAGTTGAGTGGCACGAAGGGCGCATCACGGCGCGCCGAAAGGTAGTGGATCGCGCGTGCAGCGACCTCCTTGCCGGTGCCGGTCTCGCCAGTGATCAGCACTGGCGCATCGAAGCGTGCCATGCGCTCGATCAGATGCAGCGCATGCAGGAAAACCTCGGATTGGCCGATCAGATGAGGCAAAGCGGACATCGGAAACCTCCGGCGCCGTCCTCCAGCGGGACGACAGTTCACTCGGGCGGACTGTCGTTATAGGCGAGCGGCACGCCAGCGTCATGTTTTTCGGTCGAACCAGAGTGCCTTGTCGCGTATGGGCGACACGTCGATGGCAGCTTCTCGGCAATCAGCCCGACGCATCCGCGGCGGCGCCGCGTCAATCGCAAAAAAGGGCAAAACCTGACCGGGATTGCTCAAGTTTCCGGGGGGCGCACCGATAACCGTGCTGTACATGGCCAGTCCCCTCTCGGAGTTCCAAACAACATGATCAAGAATCTGCGGATTTCGTCCCGACTGGTTCTTCTTTCCAGTTTCCTGCTTGCCCTGGTCGTCGTCGTCGTGGCGCTGGGCCGTTCCGGTTTGAGCACCGCCACCGCGCAGATGGAAAGCGCCTACACGCAGCACACGGTGCCGATGTCCTTGCTCGGCGTGTCGCTCGACACGCTGCACCGTAGCCGCATGCGCATCGTGCTGGCGATGGAAACGCAATACGTCAAGACCGCCGAAGAGCACTTCGAGGCCATGCGCCAGCTCGACGCGGACGCGATGAAAGGGCTGCAGACAGTCTTCAAGTCGATGACCGATGCGACATCGAAGAAACACATCAAGGAATTCCAGACCCATTACGCCGAATTCACCGAATCGCGCGACAAGATGGTGAAGCTGTATGGCGAGGGTGACCGCATGCAGGCGGTGTCCGAGTTCCGCTCCAACGCGCTGCCGGCGTTCGAGCAGGCAATCGACGCCCTCACCGCGCTGCTGAAGATGCAGGTGAAGGAGAACGAAGCCTCCAACGCCGCCGTGGCTGCCAATGCCGCAAAGATCAAGAACACCACCATGGCGATCGCGCTGGTCGGGCTGATCGCCGCCGTCGCGCTGTCGTTCTCGATCATCCGCTCGGTCACGAAGCCGCTCGGGCAGTCGGTGAAGCTGGCCGAGAAGATCGCCGATGGCGACCTGAGCACCGAGATCCGCGTCGAACGCAACGACGAAACCGGCAAGCTGCTGACCGCGCTCGACGCGATGCAGCAGCAGCTGCGCACGATGATCGGCGCGATCGAACAATCGAGCGGCAACATCGCCGGCGCCGCGCAGCACCTGAACAGCGCCTACCACGAGATCGAAGGCAGCGCCGCGCAGCAGAGCGAAGCCGCAGCCGGCATCGCCGCAGCCGTGCAGGAAATGACCGCCGGCCTCGATCACGTTGCCGAGCGCGCATCGCGCGTGCGTGAAGAGGCGCAGAACGCGCACCGCATGTCGGAAGAAGGTGCGGTGCTGGCCGATGCGGCGAGCGACGAGGTCGGCCGCGTGGCCGAATCGGTGAACACCGCGGCGTCGAACATCGGCCGCCTCGAAGAACACTCCACCCGCATCAGCGGCATCGCCGGCATCATCAAGGAGATTGCCGACCAGACCAACCTGCTCGCGCTCAACGCCGCAATCGAAGCGGCCCGCGCAGGCGAACAGGGGCGCGGTTTCGCGGTGGTGGCCGACGAGGTGCGTAAGCTGGCCGAGAAGACCGGCAAGGCGACCAGCGAAATCATGACCGCGCTCGGCGCGATCCATGGCGAAACCGAAAGCGTGGCGCGCGTGATGCGCGGCTCTGCCACGCAGGCCAATTCGTCGGTTGAGGCGATCAGCCGCCTTGGCCCGGCGCTGAGCTCCTTGAAGAGCGGTGCCGACACCACCCGCCACGAAGTTGCTGAACTGGTCGAAACCTACAACGAGCAGAGCGCCGCCAGCCACGCGATCGCCGAACACATCGAACGCATCGCGCAGATGAGCGATTCGACCAACGCGGCGATCACGCGCAGCGCCGGCTCGGTCAGCGACCTTGAAGCGATGGCCGAAGAGCTGCGGGCAGCGGTATCCAAATTCAGGCTTTGAGCGGACCGGGAGAGACGCTCCTGACGGCGGGCCGCTGGGTTGCGGCGGCCCCCGTTTTCTTTCCTGCCTTGATGCGGCGGTTTGACTTCCGGCCGCCCCCGCGTTAGTTTCCTGTCACTGCGCCGATTTGATCTACAGCTTGCGGGCGCGTTAAAAATGCGGCTAAAGCGAGGGCAACCCGACCGTATGCTCTTCGCGAGCCGGTCGGGTTTTTGTTTTTCTGACGGGTAACCATGACTTCTTCCGGATCCGTTGGCGTCGTCTCGCCGCAGACGGCGCACTTCGCAGAACCGCTTACGCTGAAAAGCGGCGCGGTACTGCCGGCCTACGATCTCGTGTACGAGACTTACGGCACCCTCAACGCCACGCGCGACAACGCGGTGCTGGTCTGCCACGCGCTCTCCGGCTCGCACCATGTCGCGGGCACTTACGCCGGCAAGCCGAAAAGCACCGGCTGGTGGGACAACCTCGTCGGCCCCGGCAAACCGCTCGATACCAACAAGTTCTTCGTCATCGGCGTGAACAACCTGGGCGGCTGCTACGGCTCGACCGGGCCGACCTCGATCAACCCGGCCACCGGCAAGCCCTGGGGCGCAGACTTCCCCTTCGTCACGGTGGAAGACTGGGTCGAAGCGCAGGCGCGCCTGGCCGATCGCATGGGCATCGAACGCTTCGCCGCGGTCGTCGGCGGCAGCCTTGGCGGCATGCAGGCGCTTGAATGGACGCTGGCCTACCCGGACCGCGTGCGCCACGCCGCCATCATCGCCGCGGCGCCGAAGCTTTCGGCACAGAACATCGCGTTTAACGAAGTCGCGCGGCAGGCGATCAAGTCCGATCCGCAATTCCACGGCGGCCACTACTACGAACACGGCGTGGTGCCAGTGAATGGCCTCAAGCTCGCACGCATGGTCGGCCATATCACCTATCTCTCCGACGATGCGATGGGCGAGAAATTCGGCCGCAAGCTGCGCCACGGTGAGCACAAGTACCACTGGGACGTGGAATTCGAGATCGAGTCCTACCTGCGCTACCAAGGCGACAAGTTCGCCGGCTACTTCGACGCCAACACCTACCTGCTGGCGACCAAGGCGCTGGACTACTTCGACCCGGCCTTCAATTACAACGGCGATCTTGCCGCGGCACTGTCGCGCGCGAAGGCGGATTTCCTCGTCGCCTCGTTCTCGACCGACTGGCGCTTCGCGCCGGAGCGCTCACGCGAGCTGGTGTTCGCGCTGATCCAGAACGGCCTCAAGGTCAGCTATTCCGAGCTGGAAAGCACCGCTGGCCATGACTCCTTCCTGCTCGACGATCCGCAGTACCACGCGGTGTTGCGCGCGTGGTTCGACGGCATTGGAGTTTGAGATGTCTACCCGTTTCGACTTTGAAGTGATTGCCCGCTGGGTTCAGCTCGGCGACACCGCACTGGATCTGGGTTGCGGCGACGGCAGCCTGCTCGCCTTCCTGCGCGACACCCGCCAGGTGAAGGGCTACGGCGTGGAAGCTGACCCCGAGCGCCTGGTCGCCTGCATCCGCAACGGCGTGAACGTGCTGCAGATCGACCTTGAGAAAGGGCTCACCGACTTCAACGACGGTCAGTTCGATCATGTGATCATGAGCCTGTCGCTGCAAGCGGTGCATCACACCGAGAAGATCCTCGACGAGATGCTGCGCGTCGGCCGCGAAGCGGTGGTGAGCTTCCCGAACTTCGGCTACTGGAAGCACCGGCAGGCGATCCTCAACGGCCGCATGCCGGTGTCGGAAAGCCTGCCCTACGAGTGGTACGACACGCCCAACGTCCGCTTCTTCACGATCGCGGACTTTGAAGCGCTGTGCGAGAAGCGCGGCATCCGCATCCTCGAACGTGCGGCCTTCGACGACGACAAGCCGGTAAGCGGCGAAGCCAACTTCCTCGCCAGCATGGCGATGTACCGGCTCGCGCGCTGAGCGCTGAACGCCGACCCGCTTGCCGGGTCGGCCATGCTCTCTGCAGTTCAGGCCGCAGCGGCCAGCAGCTTGTGGATCACCTGCTGCACGCCGCGCTCGGTGTTGCACGGCGCGCGGAAACGCGCACGCGCCACCACCGCCGGGTGCGCGTTTTTCATCGCGTAGGAGTGGGCGGCCTCGTCGAGCATTTCCAGGTCGTTGACGAAATCGCCGAAGGCCATCGTCTGCGCACGCTCGACGCCCAGCGCCGCCTGCAGTTGCTGCAACCCGCGCCCCTTGTTGACGCCGCTGGCCATCACATCCACCCAGTGTTCGCCTGAGACCACCGCCTTGAGCGATGCGCCCAACGCGGCGAAGTGCGGATAGATCTCGCGTTCCGCCGAGCCCGGCACACACAGCGCCAGCTTCAGGAAATCGTCCGCCACCGCGGCGAGGTCATCCACCACTTCCAGTCGCGGGTAGTACTTCGCCACTTCCGAGATGAAGCCGGTGCCACTGCGCTCGACATACGCCGAGCGCTTGCCGCACATCACCGCGCCAATCTCCAGCCCCTGCTGCGTCAGCCCACGCCAAGTGGCAACCAGTTGCCGTACATCGGCCTGCGCCAGGCAGCTGGACGCCAGCTCACGCTCGCCCATCATCACCAGTGCGCCGTTTTCGGCAATCACCGGCATCGTCGCGGCCATTTCGGGGAAGAGCGCGAGGATGCTGTGATACTGCCGGCCGCTCGCCGGGCAGAACACCACGCCGCGCGCTGCAAGTTGCGCCAGCGTGGTCGTGAAATCAGCCGGTAGCTGCTTGTGTTCATCGAGCAGCGTGCCGTCCAGATCGCAGGCGATCAGTCGTATTCCGTTCATGTTTATCCAACCTTGTTGCGTGTTCGGGCGGCTCGAAAGGCTCGCTGCGCCCTTCAGATCGTGACCTCGAGGCGATTGCCTTCCGGATCGAGCAGCACATATTCGTAGTAGCCGTCGCCCGTCCAGCGCGGGCCGTCGAGCACGCGCAGCCCCTCGGCCAGGCTTTGTGCATGGTGCAGGTCAACCGCCTCCTTGCTGCCGACCGAAAAGGCCAGGTGGATCAGGCCGAGGCGCTGAGTCAGCGCATCGTCTCGACTGGCCGGGATGCCCGGCATCGCCATCAGCTCAAGCCGCGCACCGTCGGCGAACTTCAGGAAGTAGGAGCGAAAGTCCTTACGGGTGTTGTGATAGCGATCCCCGGCGGTTGCGCCGAAGCGTGTTTCATAGAAGCGCCGTTGGGCTTCCAGATCCGCCGCCCAGATCGCGATGTGCTCGATCTTCATGTTGAATCCTCTGAACTACACCCTGTTCGCAGGGCCGTGAATTCATCTTGCGCCGCGGGAGATCAAAAGCCAAACTTGTATTTCTTCTGTTTTGATAAGGGCGACTTGTGATTCGAACCCTGCTACATCACCTGCCGGGCTTCGCCGCCGTCGCCCGCCACGCGAGCTTCTCGAAGGCCGCCGAAGAACTGGCGCTGACCCAGGCGGGCGTCAGCTACCAGATCCGCCAGCTCGAAGACCGGCTCGGCTTCCCCCTCTTCATCCGCGGCCACGGTCAGCCGCTGAAGCTGACCGAACGCGGCGCCTTGCTGCTGGAGGAATACCGGCTCGCGGAGAAGTCGATCGAACGCACGCTGGACATGATCCGCATCGGCAACGAGCGCCAGCGCATCCGCGTGACGGCCCCGGTGGATCTGGGCAGCTGTTACATCACGCCACGCCTGCCGCAGATCGAGGCACGCGGGCTGATCGTCGACCTCCATCTGTCCGATCAACCGGTACCCTTGGTCGACAGCCGCTTTGACCTTGCCGTTCGTAACGAGCCGAACGATGAGCGGCTGGTGCACGAACCCCTCCTGACCAGCGCCAACGTGCTGGTGTGCAGCCGCGATTACGCTGCCGCGCACGGCATACCGGACACCGTCAGCGCGCTCGCCCGCCATCGCCTGCTGCTACGCAACGCCGAACGCAGCCACAGCTGGGGCGATCTGCTCGCGGTGGCCGGGTTGGAGCTGGCTTCGCTGGCCGACACACGGGTGCTCGGCAACAGCTTTGCCTTGCTCGAAGGCGTGCGGGCCGGGCTCGGCATCACGCTGCTGCCGCGCTATCTGGTCGCCGAGCAGATCAACATCGGGCGGCTGGTCGAAGTGCCGCTCGCCGACGCCAAACCGGCGGCGACAGGCTTCTTCCTGAGCTACTACCCCTCCGTCACCGCGCGATTGTGGGCAGCGGTGTTACTCGACTGCCTCGCGAGCGAGGACGCGGTCTAGGGAAGATCTGGAGCGAGCACGCCGCAACGCAGCGATGCACCGTCGCGCCAGTTAGTCAGGCCTTCCTCGCGATCAGGCCGGCGAATACTGCGACAGAAAGCGCTCCAGCCTGCGGTCACCACCGTAGGCGATGTTGATGCGGAAGAAGGGCGAAGCCTGCATCTGTGGGCGGAAAGTCTGGCCCGGCGCGAGCAGGATGCCGGCCTGCGCCGCGGCATCGACCAGCGGAGCGGCGTCCTCGACGCCGGTCTTGCGCACCCACAGGAACACGCCGGCCGTCGGTACGTAGGGCACTTCGCAGCCGGTGCGCTCCAGCATCCGCAGCGTGCTGGCGCGCGCAGCGTCCAGCCGCTCACGCAGGCGCTCGCAATGGCGACGGTACTGACCGCCGATCAGCATGCCGTGCACCACGGATTCGTTCATCTCGGGTGAGGTGTTGTTGGTGAGCAGTTTCAAGTCGCGCAGCGCCGCGGTCAGCGCAGGGCTGGCGGCGATGTAGCCGACCCGCAGATCCGCCGAAATCGTCTTCGAAAAGCTGTTCACGTAGATCACCCGCGCGAGCTGGTCGAGCGTGGCGAGCCGCACCGTCGGCGTGGTCTGGAAGCCGCCGAACACATCATCCTCCAGAATCGCGAAGTCGTGCTGCTCCGCGCAGCGCAGCACGCGGTGCGCCACGGCTGGCGAGAGGTCGGTGCCGGTCGGGTTGTGCTGCGCCGACTGGGTGTAGAAGAAGCGCGGCTTGTGCTCGGCAGCGAGCCGTTCCAGCGCATCGGGGTCCGGCCCCTGCGCGGTGCGCGGCACACCGATCAGGCGCGCACCCTGCAGCCTGAGGTTGCCGAAGAAGGTGTGGTAGCCGGGATCATCCACCAGCACCGCATCGCCCGGCCGCACCAGGTGCCGCGCCACCAGATCCAGCGCCTGCGAAGCGCCCTGCGTCAGCAGCACTTGCTCGGGTTGCGCCGCGACGCCACGTGCCGCCAGCCGCACACAGATCTGCTCCCGCAGTGGCAGATAGCCCATGGAGTTGCCGTAGCGCGTGAGGCGCGGGTTCTCTTCGCGTGCGATTGCGCGCAGCTGGCGGCGGATTTCCTCCTCCGGCAGCCACGAGGGCGGCAGCCAGCCGGCGCTGGCTCGCAATTGTTCGTCCGGCGCGTCGAGGCCGCTACGCACCACCCAGGCCACATCGAGTGCGCGATCCGGCACCGGTTCGGCGGCGCGCACCGGCCCGCTGTCGTCACGCGACTGCACATAAAAGCCGGAGCCACGGCGCGACTGCAGGTAGCCCAGTGCGACCAGCCGCTCGTAGGCCTCGACCACGGTAAAGCGGCTCACGCCGTAGTGCGTGGCGAACTGACGGATCGGCGGCAGGCGGCTGCCACCCCGCAGCAGACGGTCGTCGATCTGTTCGCGCACACCGCGCACGATCTGCTCTACCAAGGGCAGGCTGGTCGAAGTGTCGAGGGTGAGGCTCAGCATGGGCGGCTCCGATTACAGGTGTCATGGCGAAACGACCGGTACGGTCCCGCACACACCACGACAAGTGTCAGGGTTCAATGCAACAAGTGTCCGGTATTGTCCGTTCAAACGCAACGGAGGTCACCATGACGCAACGCCCCCCTCTACGACGCCCCCGCCCCCTTGGCCGCCTTGTCGCCGCTGCACTGGCACTTGTCGCCACCGCATCGGATGCCGGCCCTCCCCGCCCGGAAGTCGTGTGGGCTGATCGCCAGATCGTGTTCTGGGCCGAAGCAGATACCGGTGCGGTGCATGCAGTCGGCATCCGGCAAGGGGTCAGCGAGTTTGGCGTGCTGCGTGCGCCGCAACGCCGCGGTGTGTCGCAGCTCGCGCTGGACGCCAAGAGCGCGGTGCTGACCGTATGGGGCGACGACGCGATCTACCGCTACGACGCGCACAGCCTGCGGCTGTTGAGCCGCGACGAGACCCGCATCGCTCGCGCAGCCACACAGCCACGCCGCTGGATCGAGTAACGCCCGTGCGTACCGCACACGCCCCCGCCAGCGCCTACCTGCTGGGCCTCCTCGGCGTAGCCAGTTTCAGCCTGACCTTCCCGATGACGCGCGTGGCGGTGGCGGAACTGGACCCGGTATTCGTCGGCCTCGGCCGCGCCATCGTCGCAGCGCTGCTGGCCTTGCTGGTGCTGAAATGGCAGCAGGCGCCTCGGCCAACAGGGCGGCAAGTGCGACGGCTGGTCGTTGTCGCGCTCGGCGTGGTGGTGGGCTTCCCGCTGCTAAGCGCGTGGGCAATGCGCACGGTGGATTCGAGCCACGGTGCCGTCATCGCAGGCCTGCTGCCGCTCGCCACCGCGGCGGGCGGCGCGTTACGCGCAAAAGAACGGCTGAGCCTGCAATGGTGGATATGTGCCGTGGCCGGCAGCGTGCTGGTGCTGGCCCATGCGCGGCGCGCCGGGGCTGGCGGGCTGCAGGGCGCCGATCTGGCGCTTGTCGGCGCGGTCATGGCCGCCGCAATCGGCTATACCGAGGGCGCACTGCTGGCGCGCGAAATGCCGGCCGAGCGGGTGATCTGCTGGGCGCTGGTGATCGCCGCGCCCTTCATCCTGCTGGTGCTCGTGATCTATCCACTGCGCTGGCAGTCTGCCTCGCTCGCGGCGTGGGGCGCCTTCGGCTACGTCAGCGCCTTCAGCATGTTCCTCGGCTTTTTTGCGTGGTATCGCGGCCTCGCGAAGGGCGGCATCGCACGCATCAGCCAGATTCAACTGCTGCAGCCCTTCCTGACCTTGCTGGCCGCGGCCTTCCTGTTTGGCGAGCTTGTAGCGCCCGAAATGTGGTCGTTCGCGGCGGGGGTGGTGATCTGCGTGGCACTCGGGCGCCGAATGCCCGCAGCGTCAGCGCGTCAGGGGAACACGAACAGCCGGTAGCGGCGCGGCAGGCCGGGCCGGTACTCGATCCGTCCGCCGTTGGCGACCGGGCCGGCAAGGTTCTGATCGCGTGCATAGACCTTGATGTTGCCGGAAGGGTTGGCCAGCAGCGAATCGGCGTCGCACAGGATCGCACCGCCTTCATAACGCTTCGTCACGCAACGCGACAGCCAGGCCGGGCCCTTGATTTCCGGCTCCGGTTTGGCGGCCGGTGCGGGCGGCAAGGCCGCTTCGCTCTCGACCTTGGGCGGCGCAACCGCCGTGGTGCCCGCCGCGGCTGCAGCGGCAGCCGCCTTGTCCTTCTCGGCTTTCTCGGCCTTCTTCGATTTGGGTTTGGCCGGCTTGGCCGGTGCGGCCGGCTTCGCCGCGGGTACGACAGGCTCCACCGACGAAATCACCGGCGCGGGTTGGGGCTCCGGCGGTGCGGGTGGGGGCGGTTCAGGCGCAGTTGCGCACGCGCCCAGCCAGAGCGCCGCCACCATCGGCAGGATTCGCGCTGTTGCTGACATGCTTGCACCTCCAGTGATCATCAGTCCTTTGTATACCACCGCACCGATTTCCGCTTGCTCGACCGGATCAATGGTCGCCGCCGCGCGCGTCGCGGCCCGCCCAGAACTTTCGTAACGGCCCTCGCGCGCATCGCTTGAGACCATGCGACGAACATGGTCGTTCCCGCCAAGCCGCGCCAGGCCTCGCTCGACAGATCCGACTTGCCAGCCCTTGCCCCATTGGTTAGCCTGTTTGTTTCGCCAGGGGTCCCCGCCGCACTTTCAAAATCGGCGGGGTGAGAGACACCCTCTGCACCTGATCCGGGTCATGCCGGCGTAGGGAGGCGAAGCCGCCACCGGGCACCCTGCCCGCCTGCCTGCTTCCTCCCCGCCCCAGAGAGAGGAAGCACCATGAACGCCAAAGAACAATTCATCGCCTCGAACGCACATGTCGACGAGGCCGCGATCCAGCCGTTGCCCAATTCGCGCAAGGTCTACTTTGAAGGCTCGCGCGCCGACATCCGCGTGCCGATGCGCGAGATCACGCAGGCTGACACGCCCACGGCTTTCGGTGGCGAGAAAAACCCGCCGATCTATGTCTACGACTGCTCCGGCCCCTACACCGATCCGGCGGTGAAGGTGGATGTGCGCAACGGCCTCGCCGCACTGCGCGCCAAGTGGGTCGAGGAACGCGGCGATACCGAAGTGCTGCCGCATCTGTCGTCCGAATACGGCCGCGCACGCGAAGCCGACAAGAAGCTCGACGAACTGCGCTTCAACCTGCAGCGCAAGCCGCGCAAAGCCAAAGCCGGTGCCAACGTCACGCAGATGCACTACGCGCGTCGCGGCATCATCACGCCGGAGATGGAGTTCATCGCGATCCGCGAGAACCTCAACCGTGCCGCTTACATCGAATCGCTCAAGGCCACCGGCCCCACCGGCGAGAAGATGGCTGCCTTCATGGGCCGCCGTCACCCGGGGCAGAGCTTCGGTGCTGCGATTCCGGATGTGATCACGCCCGAGTTCGTGCGCGATGAAGTCGCCCGCGGCCGCGCGATCATCCCTAGCAACATCAACCACCCCGAGAGCGAGCCGATGATCATTGGCCGCAACTTCCTCACCAAGATCAACGCCAACATCGGCAACAGCGCGGTGTCGTCCTCCATTCAGGAAGAGGTGGACAAGCTGACCTGGTCGATCCGCTGGGGTGGCGACACGGTGATGGATCTGTCGACCGGCAAGAACATCCACGAAACGCGTGAGTGGATCCTGCGCAACTCGCCGGTGCCGATCGGCACGGTGCCGATCTACCAGGCGCTCGAAAAGGTGAACGGCAAGGCCGAAGACCTGACCTGGGAGATCTTCCGCGACACGCTGATCGAGCAGGCCGAGCAAGGTGTCGACTACTTCACCATCCACGCCGGCGTGCTGCTGAAATACGTGCCGATGACCGCCAACCGCATGACCGGCATCGTCAGCCGCGGCGGCTCGATCATGGCCAAGTGGTGCCTTGCGCATCACAAGGAGAACTTCACCTACACGCACTTCGAAGAGATCTGCGAAATCATGAAGGCCTACGACGTGGCCTTCTCGCTTGGCGACGGCCTGCGCCCCGGCTCGATCTGGGACGCCAACGACGAAGCCCAGCTCGGCGAGCTGAAAACGCTCGGCGAACTCACGCAGATCGCATGGAAGCACGACGTGCAGGTGATGATCGAGGGCCCCGGCCACGTGCCGCAGCAGCTGATCAAGGAGAACATGGACCTGCAACTGGACTGGTGCGACGAAGCGCCGTTCTACACGCTGGGCCCGCTGACCACCGACATCGCGCCCGGCTACGACCACATCACCAGCGCCATCGGCGCCGCGCAGATCGGCTGGTACGGCTGCGCCATGCTGTGCTACGTCACCCCGAAGGAACACCTCGGCCTGCCGAACAAGGACGACGTGAAGGCCGGCATCATCGCCTACAAGATCGCCGCCCACGCCGCCGACCTCGCCAAGGGCCACCCGGCCAGCCAGATCCGCGACAACGCGATGAGCAAGGCGCGCTTCGAGTTCCGCTGGGAAGACCAGTTCAACCTCGGCCTCGACCCCGACACCGCGCGCTCGTACCACGACGAAACCCTGCCGCAGGAAGGCGCCAAGGTCGCCCACTTCTGCTCCATGTGTGGCCCGCACTTCTGCTCGATGAAGATCACCCAAGACGTGCGTGACTTCGCCGCCGCGCAAGGCGTGTCGGAAGAAGAAGCGCTGAAGAAGGGGATGGAAGTGAAGTCGGTGGAATTCGTGAAGACCGGCGCACAGGTCTATCACAAGGTCTAATTCAGGCCACCGCTTCAAGCACAAGGGCCGCGTTAGCGGCCCTTGTCGCATTTACTCTGTAATCGCCAGATGCTTGCGATTACGCTCGCGCCGAAGACGACCCTCTCGCATCAAGATTCCTAAGACGCTGTAGCTCAAGTAGTCCTTTGAGCCACCACCATAATCGGACTGCAAGCCAAGGTACTTAGCTGCATCACTGTTGCTGATGCCTCCGGGATTCGCCTTGGCGAGCTCCATGACGGCCGACTTAAGCAGTTCAAGCGCCATCTGCGCCTTTTCGTAACAACCATCGGGCACATTCAAACCGCTTTGCCGGGGCGATTGATCGGCGTTGGGGCGCACCTGATTCGTGAGCACACCGCCGTGCGCACGCACGCCGAACGCGGCGATGAGCTCTGCTTCAAGCTTCAACGCCTGTAACTCTGTCAGATCATCCGCCAAGATCGTGTGAAGGACTTTCAGGCCTGCATCGTGGATGCCCGCAATCACACACCCTTTCTCGGAATCGTCGATTTGGCTCTGATGCTCCCACGCACGATTACCAGTCCCTTTCCCTATGTAGAAGGCCTTAGCAGGCTTGGATCGAGGATCTTTCAGCGCGTAAACGTAAAAAGGATTTTGGTTACTCATTTCGGATCCGCGAGTGTTGTTCTGGATAGCGTCGAGAGCGCATCGACATTTCGCCGCCGACAACTCCGTTCCGCGCCCGGCAGCACATCCATCGCGTGGCGCATGAAGTCGACAAAGCTGCGCAGCTTGGCTGGGTAGTGTGCGGCGTAGGGGTACATCAGGTATACCGGCAGCGGAGGCGCTTCCCAGTCGGGGGCGAGCTGCACCAGCGCGCCGCGCTTGAGTTCGTCTTCGACGACCCACGCCGACACGACGGCGATGCCAACATTTCGCAACAGCGCGCTGCGGATCGCGTAGAGGCTATCGGAAGCGATGCGCGGCTGAATCGCGATGCTCACCTCAGCGCCAGCCGCATCACGCAACATGACGTCGTTGCGATAGAAGGGCCGCAATGCCAGCCACGGCAGACCAGCCAAATCGCTCGGGGTTCGCGGCGCGGGGAGGCCATCGAGCAGTGTCGGGCTGCCGACGACGATGCGCGGCACTTCCGCCAGTTTGAGCGCCACGACGGACAAGTCGCTGATGGCGCCGACCCGGATGGCGCAGTCGACGCCCTGCTCGACGAAATTCAACGGCGCATCGTGCAACAACCATTCGACGGAAACCTTTGGGTAACGCTCGAGGTAATCGCTGAGTGGCCCCACGAGGTGGTGCTGCCCGAAGGCGTGGGGTGCGACCACACGCAGCGTGCCCTGCGGTTCGTCGATCGCGCCGCGCAAGCCCGATTCGAATTCGCCCCACGCAGCCAGCAGCTCTTTCGCGCGTTCAAAGTAGCGGGCGCCGGCCTCGGTCAGCGTCATCGCATGGGTTGTCCGTTGCAGCAACGTCAGCCCAAGCGATGCTTCAAGCGCCTTCAGGCGGCGGCTGATCGTGGGCTGCGTAGCGTTCATCTGCAGCGCAGCGGCGGAAAGGCTGCCTGCTTCGACAATCCGCACGAAGGTTTGCATCAGCGCGAGGCGGTCCAGATTCGGTTTCATGCGTCAAGTGTATAGCCGCTCTTCACTTCATACGCCTACCGCGCAAGCAGAAACCCTCGCACACTGCCGCCAGCCAACCACTGCCGCCAGCCAACCACTGCCGAGCAGGTCGCCCATGAACACCCAAGTGCTGACGGCTGAGAAACCGCTTCAGAACGCCGCCCCCCCGCTCGACGCGGGGCTCGTCTTCCTGCTCGCGAGTGCGGCAGGCCTCAGCGTCGCCTCGCTGTACTACAACCAGCCGATGCTGAGTACGCTGGCAGCTGAATTCCACGCATCGGCAACAGCCATCGGCCGCATCCCCACACTGACACAACTCGGCTACGCCCTCGGCATACTGCTGCTGGCACCGCTGGGCGACCGCTTCGATCGCCGCACGATCATCCTGAGCAAGACCGCGCTGCTCGCACTGGCCTTGCTCGCCACCGCCGCGGCGCAGTCGATCGCCCAACTCGGCGCCCTGTCGGTCGTCATCGGCATCACAGCCAGCCTCGCGCAGGACGCGGTGCCCGCCGCTGCGGCGCTGGCGCCGGAACACCGGCGCGGCAAGATCGTGGGCAGCGTGATGACCGGCTTGTTGCTGGGCATTCTGCTGTCGCGGGTGGCGAGCGGATTGGTGACCGAGTTGCTCGGCTGGCGCGCGTTGTTCGTGATCGCGGTCGGTTTGGTTGCGCTTCTTGGCGTGGTGGCCGCACGCCGCCTGCCCCACTTCGCGCCGACCACCGACCTGCCCTACGTAGCCCTGCTTGGCTCGCTACTCACCCTTTGGCAACGCCATGCCGACATGCGGCGCGCAGCCCTCGCCCAGGGGTTGCTCAGCGCCGCCTTCAGCGCATTCTGGTCCACGCTCGCGGTGATGTTGCACCAGCCCCCGTTTGGCTACGGCAGCGCCATTGCCGGCGCATTCGGCCTCGCCGGCGCAATCGGTGCGCTCGCCGCACCGGTTGCCGGGAGCCTCGCCGACCGCCGCGGCCCGGAGCACGTCACGCGCATCGGCGCGGTGCTCGTGATCATCAGCTTTGCTGGCTTCGGCCTGCTGCCCCACAGCCTGGGCATGCTCATCGCCGGTACGCTTATCTTCGACCTGGGCGTACAGGCCTCGCTGATCGCGCACCAGAGCATCGTCTACGGGCTTGAACCGGGCGCACGCAGTCGGCTCAACGCCTTGCTGATCGGCGCAATGTTCGTCGGCATGGCCGGTGGATCAGCGCTTGGCAGCCTCGCGCTCGATCTCGCCGGTTGGCGCGGTCTGAGCGTCTTTGCCGGTAGCGCAGCACTTGCTGCGCTGGTGGTGCGCCTGTGGCCGCATGCCACGAGGAGGTAGGCTGGAGAGGGCCGTCAGCAATCTCCAATCGCACATCGCCTACAAGCCCAACTCACTCAGCCCCGGGTGATCGTCAGGCCGCCTGCCCTGCTCCCAGCGGAACTTGCGTTCGGATTCTGCGATCGGCAGGTCGTTGATGCTGGCGAAACGGCGGGCCATGAGGCCGTTCTCGTCGAACTCCCAATTCTCGTTGCCGTAGGAACGGAACCAGTTGCCGGCCTCGTCGCGCCATTCGTAGGCGAAGCGCACCGCGATGCGGTTGTCGGTGAAGGCCCAGAGTTCCTTGATCAGGCGGTATTCAATTTCACGCGCCCATTTGCGGGTGAGGAAGGCCTCGATTTCCGCGCGGCCACACGGGAATTCCGTACGGTTGCGCCAGACGCTATCGGGCGTGTAGGCCAGGGCGACACGCGCAGGGTCGCGGCTGTTCCAGGCATCTTCCGCCATGCGGACCTTCTGAACCGCCGTTTCGTGGGTGAAAGGCGGTAGCGGTGGGCGAGCGTGGGTTGCGGCGTTCATGGGCTTACTCCTTGGCTGTGTCATTGGAAGCGGGCGGCGCCGCGGCAATGCGCCCGTGCGTTTCGGCGAAGGCGCGCAAGGCGTTCAGTTCGGCGAGCAGCGGCGCGACAGCCGCATTCACTTCGGCCTGCGTGAAGCGGGGGGTGATGTGCTGCGGGCAGTTCCATTCGATCGCCTCGATGTGGATCAGCACGCCGCGTTCGACCTGGGCGCGGAAGCCCGGCACGGCAAGCTGCGTGAGCACGGCCGGCGCATCCGCCTCATGCACGATGCGCGCGCGGCCCCACAGCTTGAGGCGACGGCGGTTCGCGTAATCCATCAGGATCAGCGATACGCGGTCGTTGGCGTTGAGGTTGCCGACGCTGAGGTACTGCCGGTTGCCGCGAAAATCGGCGTAGCCGATCGTGCGAGCGTCGAGCACCCGCAGGAAGCCAGCCGGGCCACCGCGGTGCTGCACATAGGGCCAGCCGGTCTCGCTCACCGTGGCTTGGTAGAAGCTGTCGCGTGATGCGATGAACTCAATCTCGTGGTCGTGCAGTTCATTGCGGGGGTCTTCAGCCAGCTCGAACCCGCGATTGTTCTCGCGGCTGCCATAGCGCGCCTGCGCGGCTTTGACGCTGGGCGTGAAGCTGATGTCGGCAAAGGCGCGCGGCATGATGGACCTCCTTTCTGTTCGACGCGGCAGCCTGAACTCGCATTCAGGCTGCCGACCCGCGCTGCAATCAAGCGGCCTTGCGCAGTACGCGCGGGAAGTCGATGTCGGTCTCGGCCACGCTGTTGATGTAGTTCGTCAGCACATTGAGCGCGACGTTGAGCACGATCTCGACCACGCTGGCGTCGTCGAAGCCGGCAACGCGCAGGCTGGCGAGGTCCGCATCACTGACGCGACCACGCTCTGCAGCAACGCGGCGGGCGAAGTGCAGTGCGGCGCGGGTCTTCGCGTCGGCCGAGTGCGCATCACGAGCGGCGTCGATCTCCGCTGCGTCGATCTTCGCGACATGTGTCGAAAGATAAGTGTGGGCCGACAGGCAGTAATCGCAGCCGTTGTACTCGGCAATCGCCAACGCGATGCGCTCGCGCAGTTGCACGCTCAGCACCCCCTTGGCCAGCGCGCCGTTGAGCGACAGGTAGCCCTCCAGCGCGGCCGGGCTGTGGCCGACCAGCTTCATCAGGTTGGGCACCACGCCCAATTGCTTGTGGACCGCATCCAGCAGCGGCTTGGAAGCGGCAGACGATTGTTCGACGGAGGGGATGGCGATGCGGGACATGGTGTAACTCCTGTATTCGGTTGGATTCAGCGGCCGCTGCACCCTGTGTGCTGTGGCGTGACTGCATTCTTCCAAAGCACGCACAGAAGAAGAATCCGCGCACAGAACAATAGATAATTCCTTTCAACGGAATAATCGGAGCCCAACATGGATCGCCTGCACCTGATGAGCGTGTTCGTCGCCGTGGCCGAGTCGGAGAGCTTTGCCGGCGGAGCGCGGCGGCTCGCGATGTCGCCGCCGGCCGTAACGCGCGCGGTCGCCGCGCTGGAAGCGCACCTCGGCGTCAAGCTGCTCAACCGCACCACGCGCCATGTTCGGGTCACCGAGGCCGGCCAGCGCTACCTTGACGATGCGCGCCGCGTGATTGCCGCCGCGGACGAAGCAGACGAAGCGGCGGTCGGCCTGAACGCCGCACCACGCGGCCACATGACGGTGACCGCGCCGGTAATGTTCGGCCGCCTGTACGTGATGCCGGGCATCGTCGACTACCTGCAGCGCTATCCGGGCACCGAGGTCTCCGCGATGTTCCTCGACCGCGTCGTCAACCTCCTTGAAGAGGGGGTCGATGTCGGCGTCCGCATCGGCGAACTGGCCGATTCAAGCTTCAAGGCACTCCGCGTCGGTCAGGTCGGGCGCGTGGTTTGCGCCGCGCCGGCCTACCTCGCCGCCCACGGCGCACCGGCAAGTCCGGCTGAACTTGCCTCGCACACCATCGTGGCGGCAAGTGCGATCGGCGCCACTTCCGAATGGCGCTTCCAACGTGGCGACGCCGCAAGCGCGGTGCGTATCACGCCGCGGCTCACCGTCACCACCAACGATGCCGCGATTGAAGCCACGGTCCGCGGGCTCGGCATCTCGCGCCTGATGTCGTATCAGGTTGCCCCGCAGCTTGCCTCCGGCGAGTTGGTGCTGCTGCTGCGCGATTTCGAACCGCCGCGCATGCCGGTGCACATCCTGCATCGAGAAGGTCGCCACGCGTCGGCCAAGATCCGCAGCTTCGTCGACCTGATGGCGGCACGCTTGCGCAACGACCCGTCGCTGAACTGAGCCGCACCTCGCCGCGCACCGCCGCATTTGCTTTGGGTCACCACGCTGGTTTGCCGCTTGTGATGTGCTGTCACCGAAGGATCGCTGCCCAGGCGCCGACACTGCCGGAAGCCCGCAGCGAGCCGTTTGCAGCCCGTGACCCACCATGAACCCGCGAGCGGAGTCCAGATTGCCGCGACGTTTCGTTACGCTGTTGAGGCGGCGCTTCCCTGCGTTTGAGCAACTGTGGCTGCGCTTCCCCGACAGCGTGTTCGTGATCCGCTGTGAAGCCGACGGGCGTTTCGTCATCGAGGCCATCAACCCGGTGCTCGCCAACGTGATCGGGTGCGCCGGCGACTCCGTAGTCGGGCTCGAACTGGACGCGGTCGTACCGCCGGACTATCTCGCCGCCACGCTGCAGCACTATCGCGATTGCGTCGCCCGCGGCGAGCCGATGACCTACGAGGAAACCGCCGGCCCGGCTGACGCAGAACCGCGCCATTGGCAAACGCTGCTGGTGCCGGCCAGCGACACCACCGGGCGGGTCGAATACATCCTCGGCATTTCGCGCGACATCAGTGCGCTGCGCCGCGCCGAGGCATCCTTGCGCGACGCCAACGAGGCGCTTGAGCGGCGCGTTGTCGCGCGCACCGCCGAACTCGAACACGCCAACCGGTGCCTGACCGACCTCGCCACCCATGACGAACTGACGCGCCTCTACAACCGCCGCCACCTGTTCGAGCTCGCAGCGCGGGAATTCAGCCGCGCACAGCGCAGCGAACAGCCGCTGGCCGCGCTGATGCTGGATCTGGATCACTTCAAGGGGATCAACGATCGCTTCGGGCATGCTGCCGGCGACGACGTGCTTCGGCGGCTGGCGATCGCATTGCAAGGCTCGCTGCGGCAGACCGACGTGATCGGCCGCTACGGCGGGGAGGAGTTCCTGGTGCTGCTGCCCGACACCGACGCCGTCGAAGCCCACCGCACCGCAGAACGCCTGCGCGCTTGCTGCGCGGCATGCGGGCACGAATGGCAGGGTCGCCCGATCCACTGCACGCTCAGCATCGGCATCGCCCACTTCGACCCCGCACGCGACGACCGCCTCGACACCCTGCTGCAACGCGCCGACATGGCCTTGCTACGCGCCAAGGCCGCCGGCCGCGACTGCCTGGTTGTCGCCGCCTAGCAGCGGCGAACTCGCCGCGTATGCGGCCAGATGTTCGATCAAGGCCTTCACCCGCGCCGGCGTGAAACCCTGCTGCGGCCACACCGCAAATACATCGCGCCCCGCGGCGCGCCACGGCTCCAGCACGCAGCGCAAGGCGCCGCGCTCGATTGCCGCATGGCATTCGGTCAGCGGGCACAGCAAAAGCCCGAAGCCCTGCTCGGCCATCGTCACCGCCAACCGCATGTCGTTCACGCGCAGGCGGCTGGCGGCCGGCATCAGCGTGCGCTCGACGCCGCTGGCCGGATCGCGGAAGCGCCACGCGCGGAGCGGCTCGGCCACGATCAGCGCATGCTGCGATAGCGCATCCGGGTCGGCCGGGCTGCCGTGCTGCGCGAGGTAAGCGGGCGACGCCACCAGAACCAGCTCGATCCGCCCCAGCCGACGTTGCAGCAACAAGGAATCGGCTTGCGGACCGACGCGGATCGCGAGGTCAGCGCCGCGCCCGACCATATCCTGCACCTCGTTGCTGAGTTCCAGTTCCAGGCTCACCGCCGGATAGCGCGCGAGGAAGCCCGGCCAGGCCCCGAGCAAGGCCCCGTTGGCCAGATTCACCGGCGCCAGCACGCGGATCGATCCGCTCACCTGATGCATCGACTGATCGAGCGATTGCGTCGCCTGCGTCAGTGCATGCAGCAGCGGGCGGCACTGGGCGTAGTACTGCCAGCCCTCCGCGGTGGGCACCAGACGGCGCGCGGAGCGATGCAAAAGTCGCACGCCAAGCTGCTGTTCAAGCCGCTGCAGGCGGCGAGTCACGGTTGCCGGCGGGGTACCGCTGCGCACCGCAGCCTGGTTCAGGCTACCGGCCTCAACGATTGCGACGAAGAGCGCGAGGTCATCGAACACATATTCCATTTTTGGAATCCATTATTGAATTTTTGCCCGTAGTTGCATTTAAGTATGAACCCTAGACTCCAAGCACGTCTTTTACTTAAGGAGTCCGACCATGAGCACCCCACAACGCCAGCGCATCCTGTTCGCCTTGCTGATGTCGCTGCTGATGTCCGCGCTGATGACCGGCTGGGTTACCTGGCTCAACCTGGGCCCGCAGCCCGGCTTCCTCGCGCACTGGCGCGCGGCATTCATCGCCGCCTGGCCGGCCGCCTTCCTGATCGTCGTGGCATGCGGACCGACCGTGCAGCGCGCAAGCCAGGCCCTGGTGGCGCGCCTTAGCCCGCAGGGCTGAGTGCGGCACTGCAGCGTTGCACTCCGGCCTGCGCACGCCTATCAAGAAGCATGGCGCGCCGATGTGCACGGCACGCGCCGGAACGAAGCCTCGACCGAGGCGTCCAAACCATGCGGCGGGCAGGAACCCTGCCCCCGCTACGCGCAGCGCCGCCCACCGGCGGAGCACCAGACAGGGGGAAACCGGCATGGACACGCGATCCACCAAAGCAACGCACGAAGACGACCCGATCGGCGACGCCCGCTTCAGTAGCGAGCGGCCAACACTGTTCGGCGATGTCGGCTTCGACGCCGCCTACGCCACCGAAAGCCATCCGGAAGGCCTGCGCTACGGCGAAAAACCGCGCGCACCGGGTGTAGAACCCCACCGGGCGAAGGCCGACCCGGCACCCGAGGCTGATGGCCACGGGGTCATTTCAGTCGGTTGAGTCCGCAGCGGTCCGGCGCCGCCAAGTGCCGGACGCAAAACGATTTTTATCGATCCGGCGGGTCGGATCGGGCTACAATCCGCGCCCTCGCGCAGCGGGCCCGGAGAGGTTCGCGCGCCTGCCGTAGCCACCCCAGCCCTACCCCGACGAGACGCCGCGATGAGCCTGCCCGCCCACCCGCTTGAACTGCTTTCCCCCGCCAAGACCGCCGAGATCGGCCGCGAGGCGATCCTGCACGGCGCGGACGCGGTGTACATCGGCGGCCCATCGTTCGGCGCGCGCCACAACGCCAGCAACACGGTGGCCGAGATCGCCGGGCTGGTCGAATTCGCGCACCGCTATCGCGCGCGCATCTTCGTCACGCTCAACACCATCCTGCACGACGCCGAGCTCGAACCCGCGCGCAAGCTGGTGCACGCGCTCTACGACGCCGGCGTCGACGCGCTGATCGTGCAGGACATGGGCCTGCTCGAACTCGACATTCCGCCGATCGAGCTGCACGCCTCGACGCAGTGCGACATCCGCACCGTCGAGAAGGCGAAGTTCCTCGCCGAGTCCGGCTTCTCGCAGATCGTGCTGGCGCGCGAGCTGACGATCGAGCAGATCGCCGCGGTGCGCGCGGCGGTGCCCGCCGACACGGTGATCGAGCACTTCATCCACGGCGCGCTGTGCGTAGCCTTCTCCGGCCAGTGCAACATCAGCCACGCGCACACCGGCCGCAGCGCCAACCGCGGCGACTGCTCGCAGGCCTGCCGCCTGCCCTACACGCTGCAGGACCAGCAAGGCCGCGTGGTGGCCTTCGAGAAGCACCTGCTGTCGATGAAAGACAACAACCAGAGCGCAAACCTCGCCCACCTGATCGCCGCCGGCGTGCGCAGCTTCAAGATCGAAGGGCGCTACAAGGACGCGAGCTACGTCAAGAACATCACCGGCCACTACCGCCGCCTGCTCGACGAGCTGATCGAGGCGCAGCCCGAGCTTGGACGCAGCTCGAGCGGCCGCACCGAACTCTTCTTCACGCCGAACCCGGACAAGACCTTCCACCGCGGCGCGACTGATTACTTCGCCACCGGCCGCAAGACCGACATCGGTGCCTTCGACACGCCGACCTTCGTTGGCCTCGCGCTCGGCACCGTCACCCGCGTCGGCAAGGACAGTTTCGAGCTCGATGCACTCGAGCCACTCGCCAACGGCGACGGGCTCAACTACATGCACAAGCGCGAAGTCGTCGGCCTGCAGGCCAACGTGGTCGAGAAGCTCGGCGCCGGCGAGGAAGGCACGCTGTGGCGCGTGTTCCCGAACGAGCCGGTGGCGCAGCTGCCGGGCCTCAAGCCGGGCGTGGCGGTGAGCCGCAACCGCGACCACGCCTGGGAACTGGCGCTGCTCAAAAAATCCGCCGAGCGCCGCATCGCGGTGTGGGCGCAGTGCGCCGAGACAGCCACCGGCCTTGCGCTGACGCTGAGCGACGAAGACGGCTTCACCGCCACCGCCGAAGCCACTTTCGACAAGCAGCCGGCGCAGAACGTCGAGCGCGCCGAAACGACGTTGCGCGAGCATCTCTCCAAGTTCGGCGCCACCGAATTCGCGCTGCAGGAGCTGACGTTGGCGTGGTCGGCGCCGCTGTTTGTGCCGGCCTCGGTCGCCAACGCACTGCGCCGCGACGCCGCCGAGCGCCTGATGGCCGCGCGCCTCGCCGGCTGGCAGCGACCGCAGCGGCGCGCAGAAGTCCAGCCGCCGGTGCCCTACCCGGACGAGACGCTGAGCTTCCTCGCCAACGTCTACAACCAGGCAGCGCGCGACTTCTACACCCGCCACGGCGTGAAGCTGATCGCCGCGGCCTACGAGGCGCACGAGGAAGCCGGCGAAGTGCCGCTGATGATCACCAAGCACTGCCTGCGCTTCTCGTTCAACCTGTGCCCCAAGCAGGCCAAGGGCGTGCAGGGGGTGCAGGGGCAGGTGCGTGCCGAGCCGATGACGCTGGTGAACGGCAACGAGCGCTTCACGCTCAAGTTCGACTGCCGCCCCTGCGAGATGCATGTGATCGGCAAGGCCAAGAAGCACATCCTGCAGAGCCCGCCGCCCTCGCAGGTGCCGGCCAGCGCACCGGTCACCTTCTACAAGCGGCGCGCCGACGCCCCCGCGCTGCCCTGAGGGCCGTTCGTCACCGGACCTTGGGTTGGCTCGCCCTGCGGGCCTACACTGAAACATTGCCCAAGGACTGACGCACGGCGGCGGCAGTGGATGACCTGCTATTCATCGACGACAGTGAGGAAGCCAAGCCCCCCGGGCTGTCACCGGCTTGCGACGAGGAGGGATGGGTCATCCTGGTCGTCGACGACGATCCCGACGTGCATGCCGTCACCCGGATGGCACTGCACCACTTCCGCTATCAGGGGCGACCGCTCCAGATCGTCGACTGCTTCAGCGCTCAGGAAGCCCTCGCGATATTGCCGACACTGCCCGACCTCGCGGTGATCCTGCTCGACGTTGTCATGGAAAGCGAGAGTGCCGGCACGCGGCTCGCCCGAACGATCCGGGCGACGCCCCGCTACGATCGCGTTCAGATCGTCGTCCGCACAGCCGCAGGCGGATACGGCGGGCGCGCCGCGTTTAATGACATCCCGATCCACGCCTTTGTTTGGCAGAGCGAAGTCAGCAAGACCCGGCTCGAAAGCCTCGTCAGCAGCGCACTCGCCGCCTACTGCGCAACGAACACCTCGCCCACCTGACACCGCATCGCTTGCCCGATCGTCTCCGGCAACCTAGGCTGTGAGCCCCTACGCCGGAGTCAGGCCAATGAGCATCCGTGACCGCGTCCGAGTGATCGAAGAGCGCCTGCTCTCGGACAACTGGTACATCCTGAAAACCACGCATTTCGAGTTCCGCCGTGGCGACGGGCGCTGGCAGGCCCAACATCGCGAAACCTACGATCGCGGCAACGGCGCGGCGATCCTTCTCTACAGCCTGCCGCGCCGCAGCGTGATCATGACGCGGCAGTTCCGCTACCCGGCCTTCGTCAATCACTACGACGAGCTGATGATCGAAGTGCCGGCCGGCCTGCTCGACGAGGCCGACCCGGAAACCCGCATCCGTGCCGAAGCCGAAGAAGAGGCCGGTTACCGCGTCGGCAAGGTGCGCAAGGTGTGCGAAGCCTTCATGAGCCCCGGCGCCGTCACCGAGCGCCTGCATCTGTTCGTGGCCGAATACGACCCCGGCGACAAGGTCAGCGACGGCGGCGGGCTGGAGCACGAAGGCGAGGACATCGAAGTGTTCGAACTGGACTTCGACGAAGCGATGGCGATGGTTGCCGATGGCCGCATCTGCGACGCCAAGACCATCATGCTGCTGCAGTACGCGGCGCTGAGCCTGTTCAGCGCGGCAGAAATCGGCGCCTAGAACTTCAACTCCAGCCCCACTTTCAGATCGGGGCTGGTGCTGTTGCGCGCGGTGTCGACCGCCATGCCGACGCCGTAGCGCAGCACCACACCGTCTTCGACCAAATACCGGCCACTCACACGCGGCGTCAGCGTCGGTTCCGGCGTCGTCAACAAACCCTCGTCCACGCGCCGGGTGCCGGATGCCGCAATGCCGAACGACAGCACCGGGCGGTACTCGTAATCGGCGCGCCAGGTGTAGTTCAGCTCGGTCTTGCGCAGATCGGCCATCGGTTCGCGCTCGACCGAGAAATCGGCGCCCAGGTTCAGCCGACCGATGCGCGAACGCACCCGCGGCCTCAGGCCCATGCCCCAGCGCGAATCGTCGTCGAACTGGCGGTCAAGGCGCATACCCATGTCCAGCCGGAGTGGCACGCCGCCCAGCCGGAACTTGCCGAAATCGACATCGTGATCGAGCCGCAGCGAATCGAGCCGCGGCCCGCCACCACCACTGCTGAGGGCCTCGGTGGTGAATGACGTGCTGCCGGCGGCGCTCTTGCCGAAATCCACACTCATGCCGAGCGTGTCGGTGCCGCGCGTGGCCGCATCGGACTGCGCGCGCAGCTTGAGCTGCGGATCATCCGGGCGCACCGTGAGGGTTTGTTCGCGTACGTATTCCGCGCCGCTGGCGGCGCTCACCGCGCCAAACATCGCGAGCACCAGCAGCACTACCTTGCAAGACGACATCGCCCGAGTATCGCGGATCGGGCGACCGCCCGGCGCCAGCAGCCGCGGGCAAATTGCAAGCAAATGCAAGCCAACTCAGGCGGGCCGCAAGCGCGGCCAGGCCAAGGTACCGATGCGCGACTCGAAGCCATGATGGAAGGCGGCGCCGGCCGCCACGCTACCGAGCCACGCAAGCAGCACGCCCAGGCCTTGCAGCACCGGATCGGCGGGCAGGTTGGGCCACACGATCGCCGTCACCACCATGCAGACAGGGAAGTGGATCAGGAACACCGAATACGAGATTCGCGACAGGTAGGCGATGACACGGTGCGAAGCCCAGCTCGCGAGCGCCGCATGCCGCTGCGTCAGCGACAACACCACCGCAAGCACGGCGGCCAGCGCAAGGCGATCGCGAAAGTCGATCAGCAAGGCCAGCGCCGCCATCGCCAGCATCAACACGAGCCAGCTGGCGCGCCCGCGTTGAGCACCCCACCAGGCGAAGGCGCCCAGCGCGTAGGAACCGAAGAAGTAGGGCGCGGCCACATCCCACGCCGGATCGCGATTGAAGCCGAACATCGACAGCACCGCCAGAAGGGCAACCAGCAGTGGCGGCGGCAGATGGCGGCGCACCGCACGCCAGCGCGACACCTGCATCAACGCGGCAAACAGCAGGAAGAGCTGGAAATCGATCGCGACGTACCAGACACCCGCGGACAGCGCCGCGTGCCCAACCAGGTCCTGCAACAGGAACACATGCGCCAGCACTTGCGCCGGCGTAGGCGCGGCGGGCAACAGATCGTGATCGAACTGCGTGCGCGCGAAGGCGGCCGCCAGCATCGCGATCGACAGCACGACGAGCAGCGGCAAACCAAGCCGCACATAGCGCTGCCAAGCAAGCGCGGGCAACGACGCATTCACGACCAGGCGCCCCTGCGGCGCCAGGCTGCGCGCGGCGAGAAAGCCTCCGACAACGAGGAAAGCCTGCACCGCCAGCCGCGCGTCGCGCGCCAGCCATTCAAAAAGCGCAGGCGCCAGCACCGCCGCCACGTCGGACATCGGACCGTAGAACGCGAGGTGGTGCAGAACGATCAGCTGGGAAGCAACGGCCTTGATGAGATCAACACAAGGCAGGCGTGAAACGGAACGGGTCATCAAACCAGCATCCGGCCGCGATTCCGCCGGATGGTGAAACGAAAGGCGGCGATTGTAACCCCTGCCTCGACAGCGTGCGAGACGTCGTGACCCGGCGACGTTCAGCCGCCACGCCCAGACAACGACGCGCCAACGCAACACAGGGCGGACTGCGCCCCTGCAAGGGGCGCATCCTGGCCCTAGAACAGTTCGACTTCTGCTTGCGCGGGCGTGCCCAGCTTGAAGTAGCCAACGTCCTGCGCCAGCGCTTGCGCGATGTGATCGATGCGGTCGCTGGTGACGGACACGCCTTCCGAGGCATCGGCGTTTTCCGCCGCCATCTGCGCGATCTGTTCGACCTTGGTGGCGATGTCGTGGGTGTTGGCACGCTGTTCGGACAACGCGGTATGGATGCGGCTCACTTGATCGCAGGCGCCGAGCGACTCCTGCTTTAGTGCATCCATCGCAAGGCGCGCGTCCTCAGCCATGGCCGCGCTGGTCTCGACGCGTTCGACGCCGCGCGAGATGGTGCTGACGACTTCGCCGGTCACCGCATGCACGTCAGCAATCATCTGCGCGATCGAAACGGTAGCGCCACTGGTGCGTTCGGCCAGTTTGCGCACTTCGTCGGCCACCACGGCAAAGCCGCGGCCCGATTCGCCGGCGCGCGCAGCCTCAATGGCGGCATTCAGCGCGAGCAGGTTGGTCTGGTCGGCGATGTCGCGAATCGTGGTGACGATGCCGGCGATGTCCTGTGCCC
>CAMFLH010000027.1 GCA_945957295.1 uncultured Uliginosibacterium sp. | reverse complement strand
CGGCGCCCGGCCCGTGCTCGTGGCCAGCAATACGCGGCCGGGCGAAGAGGGTCCTTTGCTCGACGCGTTCTTGCGGCATGCGCCCCCTGATACCTTGCTCGTGCTGGTGCCGCGCCATCCGCAGCGTTTCGACGAGGTGGCGCGCCTGATTGCACAGCGCGGGCTGGCGTTTGAACGCCGCAGTGCTGCAGATGCGTCTATCGCGCCGGCGACCCGCGTGTGGCTGGGCGACAGCATGGGCGAGATGTTCGCGTACTACGCCAGTGCCGATGTTGCGATTGTCGGTGGCAGTTGGGCGCCGCTTGGCGGCCACAATCTGATCGAAGCCTGCGCCGTGGGGGTGCCCGCGATCGTGGGGCCGCATACCTTCAACTTCGCGCAGGCGACGGTCGACGCGATTGCGGCGGGCGCTGCGTTGCGCTGCGCCGACGCTGACGAAGCGGTGCGCACGGCGCTGGCACTGCTTGCCGATGCGCCGCGCCGTAGCGCAATCGGCGAGGCGGGGCGGGCTTTCAATGCCCATCACCGCGGCGCGCTGGCGGCGACACTAAGCCTCGTCGACACCCTGGCGCCCAAATGAAACAGGCCCCTGCAAGAGGGGCCTGCTTTGGCTGCGCGAACAGCGCTTACTTTTTCTTCGCAGGCTTGGCCGGGGCTTCTGCCTTCTTGGTTGCCGGGGCTGCCTCCGTTTTCTTTGGCTCAGCCTTGCCCGGTTCAACCAGCGGTTGCGGGTTGGTTGCCGGCACCACGATCGGGCGGCCTGCTGCGGCCGGGTCAAGCAGCGCGTTAATGGTTTTGAGGTCGTCTTCGCTCAAGCTGCCTGCGGCGCTTTTCAGGCGCAGCTGCGCGATCGCGGTGTCGTAGCGCGCGCGCGCCAGCTGGCGGAAGGTCTCGTAGTACTGCGTCTCGGCGTTCAGCACGTCGATGTTGATGCGCACGCCGACCTGGTACCCGAGCTTGTTCGACTCGACTGCACTCTTCGACGAGATCAGCGCGGCTTCGTAGCCGGCGACCTGCGCGATACCGCTGCTTACGCCAAGGAAGGCCTGCTGCGCGCCGAGCGTGGCACTGCGCCGAGCGTATTCCAGATCGGAGCGGGCCTTCTCGCGCAGCGCAACCGCCTCGCGCACCTTCGACTGGGTGTAGCCACCGGCGAAGATCGGAACGTTGATCTGCACGCCGATCGAGCCACCGGAGGTCTTGGCCTCGGTTGCGATGATGTCGGCCAGTGCGCCGCTGTGGTTGTAGCCGTACTTGGCCACCACGTCAGCGGTCGGCAGGTGGCCGGAACGAGCGCTGGAAACTTCGCGATCAGCGATCTCGGCGGCCAGCTGTGCTTGTTGTGCGGTCAGGTTGCCTTGTGCTGCGGTCGTTGCCCACTGTGACATGTCGTTCGGTTGCGGTTGATCGAAACGAACCCCGTCGCGCAGCGGGGCAAGGGCGCCCTGATCCTTGCCGGTCACCTGTTGCAATGCCTGGCGCTTGACGATCAGGTCCGCCTGCGCTGCCGCCTCGCGTGCGACCGTAAGGTCGTAACGCGACTGCGCTTCATGCACATCGGTGACGGTGGTGGTGCCGACCTCGAAACTCTTCTTGGCGAGCTCCAGCTGCTGCAGGTTGGCGGCTTTCTGCGCCTCGATGCTGGCCAGCGTTTCGGCGGCGTTCAGCTGATCGAAGTAGGCGGTCGCAACGCGCACGATCAGATCCTGGCGCGCGCTTTGCGCCTGCAGTTCGGCGACCGTCGCGGCGAGTTCGCCTTCGCGGTACTGGTACCAGTTCTGCAGCCGGAAGATCGGCTGCGTGAGCTGCACGCCCCAGTTGTTGCTGTTGTATCGCCCGGAGATTTCCGGAAGTGGCAGGTCACGCGACGTATCGTTGTACTGCGTACCGGCTGAGGCGCCGATCTGCGGGAGCAGCCCGGACAAGCCTTGCGCCTTGCGCTCGCGGCCAGCCTCAGAGGCGGCGCGCGCGGAGGCAAACTGCGCGTCGTTTTCCAGTGCGTCGCGGTAGGCCTGCATCAGGTCTGCCGAGTGGGCGCTGCCTGCGAACAGGCCTGCGATCGCGATGCTGAGCACTCGCTTCATGAATCCATCACTCCGTCAGTATCTCGGCATGGTCGGGTCGACCTGTTCGGCCCAACCGGCAACTCCGCCGGCCAGGTTGAACACCTGGGTCAAACCATGCCGTTCAAGGAAATAGGCAACCTGCATGCTGCGGCCGCCGTGGTGACAGATCACCACGACCGGCGCGTCCGGCTCCAGTTCTTCGGCGCGCATCGGCACGCTGGCCATCGGCATCAATTGCGAGTCGGCGATGCGGCAGATGTCGTACTCCCACGCCTCGCGCACATCGAGCAGGTGCGGCTTGGCGCGGGATTCATCGGCCAGCCATTCGGCCAGCGCGCGGGGCGACAGCTGCTGCATCAGAAGCTGAAGGCGCTCTTGGCGGGCACGCGCAGCGCCGGCACCAGGGTGTCGAACACGTTCTCGGTGCTGTACTGGCCTTCGCCAGTGCAGGTGATCAGTTGTCCAACCATCACCGGCGCGGTGCCGACAAATGCGAACAGGCGGCCACCCGGCTTGAGCTGTTCCAGCATCGCCTTCGGTACTTCAGTCACGCCGGCCGACACCACGATCACGTCGTAGGGGCCACGTTCCGGCCAGCCTGCGGCGCCGTCGCCTTCTTCAACGATCACGTTCTCGACGCCTGCGGCGGCAAGGTTGGCGGCTGCGAGGCTGACGAGTGCCGGATCGATCTCGATCGAGCGCACCCAGTCGGCACGCGCGGCCAGCAGCGCGGCCATGTGGCCGGAGCCGGCGCCGATCTCCAGCACCTTGTCGGTCTTCTTCGGCGCGACGGCCTGCAGCACCTTGGCTTCGAGCTTGGGTTCGAGCATCGAGGCACCACCGGGCAGCGGCACCGCGATATCAGCGAAGGCCAGGCTGCGACAGGCTTCGGGGACGAAGCGCTCGCGCTGGACGGACATCAGGGTGTCAAGCACCTCGGGGTCCAGAACGTCCCACGGCCGGATCTGTTGCTCGACCATGTTGAAGCGCGCCTGTTCGAAATCCATTTCTTGCTCCTCGACAATGCCTTGAAATCAATGCGTTAAGCCAATGCTTTAAGCCTGCGATTCTAGCCCAGGCTGCGGCCCTGAGGCCGCCCTGTGTAACGTTTGGTAGCGCTCGGTGACCTTTGATACACAGCGCCCTCAGCTTTTTACGTCCGGCGCGGCGATGCGATACCACGCGGCGTACAGCGCCGGCAGGAACAGCAGCGTGAGCACGGTGGCCACGGCCAGCCCGCCCATGATCGCCACTGCCATCGGCCCGAAGAACGCGCTGCGCGTGAGCGGGATCATTGCAAGGATCGCCGCTGCGGCGGTCAGCATGATCGGGCGGAAGCGCCGCACGGTGGATTCGATGATCGCTTCCCACGGCGTGCGACCGGCTTGCAGGTCTTGCCGGATCTGGTCCACGAGAATCACCGAGTTGCGCATGATCATGCCCGACAAGGCAATCGTTCCCAGCATCGCGACGAAGCCGAAGGGCTTGTTGAAGGCGAGCAGCGACACCGTGACCCCGATCATGCCCAGCGGTGCGGTCAGCACCACCATTGCGACGCGCGAGAAGCTCTGCAGCTGGATCATCAGTACCGTTAGCACGACCAGGATGAACAGCGGCATGCCGGCGGCGACTGACTTGCCGCCTTTGGCGCTTTCTTCCACCGAGCCGCCGACGTCGATGTGATAACCAAGCGGCAGCTTCGCACGCAGCTTGGCGATCTCCGGCTCCAGTTGGGCGGTGACGGTAGCGGGTTGCACCGAGCCGTACAGGTTGCCGCGCACCGACACGGTCGGCACCCGATCGCGACGCCACACGATGCCCGGCTCGAAGCTGTACTCCAGCGTCGCCACCTGTGTCAGCGGTACGCCGCGGCCGTTGCCGGTCGGCAGCATCAGTTCCGACAGCAAGGAGAGGTGTTCACGCTCGGCGTGGGCGCCGCGCACCGTGATCTGGATCGTCTCGGTGCCCTCGCGCAACTCGCTGATGTTCTGGCCGTTCACCGAAGTGTTGAGGAAGTTCGCCACGTCCTGTGCCGACAGCCCGAGCAAGCGTGCCTTTTCGGCATCGACATGCACCTTCACGACCTTGGAGGCTTCGTCCCAGTCCTTCTGCACGTTGGCGAGGTTCTGGTTCTTGCGCATTACGTCGGCTACTTCGTCGGCCAGTTTGTGGGCCATCGCATGATCCGGCCCGCTGACGCGGAACTGCACCGGGAAGCCCACTGGCGGGCCGTTCTCGAGGCGGTTGATGGATGCACGCAGTTCGCCGAAATCGTGCTCGAACAGCGTGATCATCTTGCTGCGCAGTGCTTCGCGTTCGGCCGCGCCCTTCGTCAGCACGACAAACTGTGCAAAGTTGGCTTGCGGCAGTTGCTGGTCGAGCGGCAGGTAGAAACGCGGGCTGCCGGTGCCCACGTAGGCGACGTAGTTCTCGATGCCCGGTTCCTTCGCCAGTACGGCTTCGATGCGCTTCACGGCATTCTCGGCTGCGTGGTACGAGGCACCCTGGGCGAGGCGCAGATCGATCAGCAGTTCCGGCCGCGTCGAATCCGGGAAGAACTGCTGCGGCACGAACTTGAAACCCCAGATTGCTACGACAAAGGTGCCCAGCGTTGCGCCGATCGTGATCCAGCGGAAACGTACGCACCATTCCACTGCACGGCGGAAGCTGCGATAGAAGCCGGAGTGGTAAATCGCGTCTTCGCCGTGGATGCCGTGATGCGCCGCGGCGCGAGCCTGCAGGCGCGCAGCCAGGCCTGGTGCGTAACGCGCCAGCCAGCGGTTGAAGCGGCTTGGCTTGCCGTTGGCAGCCGCGAAGTCAGGCAGCAGGTGGTAGCCGATGTAGGGGACGAACAGCACCGCGGCAACCCAGGAGATCATCAGTGCGATGACGGTGACCTGAAAGATCGAGCGGGTGTATTCACCGGTGCTCGACTGCGCGGTAGCGATCGGCAGGAAGCCGGCCGCGGTGACCAGCGTGCCGGAAAGCATCGGCATCGCGGTGGAGGTGTAGGCGAAGCTCGCCGCCTTGGCGCGATCCCAGCCTTGCTCCATCTTCGTCGCCATCATCTCGACCGCGATGATCGCGTCGTCCACCAGCAGGCCGAGCGCCAGGATCAGCGCGCCGAGCGAGATCTTGTGCAGGCCGATTTCAAGCTGGTGCATGAAGACGAAGGTGATTGCCAGCACGACCGGAATTGATATCGCGACCACGATGCCGGTGCGCAGCCCGAGCGAGATCAGACTCACCGCCAGCACGATCACGACCGCCTCGGTCAGCGAGCGCACGAATTCCTGCACGCCATGCTGCACGGCGTGGGGTTGATCGGCGACCCGTTCGAGGCGTACACCGACCGGCAACTGCTTGTCGATGCGCTTGACGGCTTCGTCGAGGTGGTGCCCCAGCGCGATGATGTCGCCGCCGCTGCGCATCGCAACGCCGATGCCGAAGGCCTCGTGCCCCATGAAGCGCATCTTGTTGCTGGGCGGGTCGATGTAGCCGCGCTTGATCTCGGCCACATCGCCGAGGCGGAAGCTACGGCCGCCCGCGCGGATCGGCAGCTCCCGGATCGTGTCGAGATTCTCGAACTGGCCGGTGGGGCGCAGGAAGATACGTTCGTCCGCAAGCTCGTAGTAGCCGGCGGCGGCTTTCGCGTTCTGCCCGACGATGGCGTCGACCACCGTGCGAATGTCGAGACCCAGCGTGGCGAGCTTAAGGTTCGAGAATTCGATGTAGACGCGCTGTTCCTGTTCGCCGAAGAACTCAACCTTCGCGACATCCGGCACCTTCAACAGCTCGCCGCGAATCGTGTCGCCGTAGCGCTTCAGATCGGCATAGCTCATGCCTTCGCCGACGAGTGCGAAGATGTTGCCGAAGGTGTCGCCGAACTCGTCGTTGAAGTAGGGGCCTTGCACGCCGGCCGGCAAGGTGTAGCGGATGTCGCCGACGCGCTTGCGCACCTGGTAGAACATCTCCGACATCTTGGTCGACGGCATCGAATCCTTGAAGATCAGGAAGATCAAGGATTCGCCCGGCTTGGAGTAGCTGCGGATGAAGTCCGTCGCGCCGAGCTCCTGGATCTTCTTCTCGAGCTTGTCGGTGACCTGCTCTTCTACTTCGGTCGCGCTGGCGCCCGGCCAGTTGGTGCGCACCACCATCACCTTGAAGGTGAAGGGCGGATCTTCCGATTGCCCGAGCTTCGTGTAGGCGATGACGCCGACAAGCGTCAGCACCACCATCAGGTAGAGCACCAGCGCCTGATGGCGCAGGCCCCAGTCGGAGAGGTTGAAGCGCTTCATCGCTGGCTATCCAGGGCGACCGGCGTGTTGTCGGGGATCGGCTTGACCTTGTCGCCAGCGGCGAGGCGATGCGCCCCGACGACCACGACGCGGTCGCCGTTGGCTAACCCGCTTTCGATCAGGGCGCCGTCTTCCCGCCAGGCGCCGACCTTCACGCTGCGCGCCTGCAGCGCGCCATCTGCACCGACCACCCAGACGCTGGGTGCGCCGGACTTCTGCACCAACGCGCCGTGCGGCAGCACGATGCTCGACTTCTGTTGCGACGGGAAGGCCACGGCCGCAGTGGCGCCCAGCGCGAGCTTGTCATCCGCATGCGGTACCGAGATGCGTACCGCGTAAGTACGGGTTGCCGTATCGGCGGCAGCCGCCACTTCCCGCACGGCACCTTCCAGGATCTGCTCCTGCGCGGCCCACGGCCGTACGCCAACCGGGGTGCCGGCCTTGATGCCGGCAATGCGTTGCTCTGGCACATAGATCAGCACTTCGCGCTCGCTCGACGCCGCGATGCGCATCACCGTCTGCCCGGCAGCGACGACCTGGCCGGCCTCGACCGGTGTCGCGGTGATCGCACCATCGCGGTCGGCGACGAGCCGCGAGTAGCCGGACTGGTTGCTCGCTACGTCGGCCTGCGCGCGCGCTTGCTGAAGCCGAGCCTGCGCAGCGAGCAGCGCGGCGCGTTTCTGGTCGAGCACCGAGCCGCTGATGAAGTGTTGATCGCTGAGCGCCTTGCTGCGATCGAACTCCGCTTTTGCCAGCGCCAGATCAGCCGATGCGGCAACGACTTGCGCCTTGGCGGCTTCGGCGTTCAGCTCGACATCCTGCGGGTCGATGCGCGCAAGCAGATCGCCCTTTTTGACGCGGCTGCCGAGCGTAACGGTGCGTTCCACCACCTTGCCGCCGACGCGGAAGGCGAGGTCGATCTCGTGACGGGCGCGGACTTCGCCGGCATACACCGCCAATTGCGCGGTGTCGCCAAGGCCGACGGTGCGCACAACCGCCGCGCGCGGGGCGGGCTGCGGTGGCGCTTCGTGCGAACAGGCCGCCAGCGTCAGTCCGAGGACGCCGCTGAGCGCCCCAACAAAGGTCTGTCTCATCAGGGGGTTCCTTTCTCGGTGGCGCGAAGGCCGCGCAAGAAGATCTGCAGGAAGTTTTCTAGGAATTCTCGCGGGTCCTGCTGGCAGGCCTCACAGAACGCGAGCGAGTGCCGCCATACGGCGATATGCATGGCCGGCACGAAAAACAGGGATACGGTCTGGTCGAGGTTAACCGGGCGGAAGAGGCCGCGTTCGATGCCGCGCGTGATGGCCGCTTCGACCATGCGGCGCCCACGCTCAATCACGTTCTGGTGATAAAAGCGCGCCACATCGGGGAAGTTCATCGCCTCGGCGATCATCAGCTTCGGGATGCCGCCGAGCGGCGTCGCGCCGACGTTGTCCCACCACGCGAAGAGGATCGCGCGCAGCATGCCTTCCGGGTCGTCCAGCATGCCCGAGAGTTGTGCCTCGGCGGATTCGATCAGCGGCACGATGCCGTCGCGGATCACTGCCGTGAACAGCGCTTCCTTGCTATCGAAGTAGAGGTACAGCGTGCCTTTCGATACGCCGGCGCGTGCGGCGATCTCATCCAACCGCGTGGCGGCGAAACCCTTTTCGACGAACAGTTCCAGCGCCGCGGCGGACAACTCGCTCGGGCGGGCCTGCTTGCGCCGCTGTCGCAGCGGCTCGGATGTCTTGGATGAGGCGTTCATGGGCGCTGACAAAAAGCCGCGCGGATCGCGCGGCATGTAATGACTAACCAGTCAGTAATTAAGCATGCCTTTGCGGCAGAGTCAAACCCAATTTGTATTTCAGGCAACAACGCAAGCGATTGCGAGGGCGGACGAAGCCGCGCCGGGCAAGAAAAAGCCCCGCCGTTGGGCGGGGCTGTGCCGTGCTGATAGCCGTCCCCCGGAGGAAGGGGCGGCAGATCGGCGGGCTTTACTGCACGGTGGCTGCGTCTTCCAGCAGGACGACGCCGTTGCCGTCAGCGGTGACGCTGACACGGCCGCCAGACACCGTGGCGGTGGCACCGGTGTAGGCGTCACGCACCAGCAGACCGTCGGCAAAGACGCCGGCGACGCTGAGCGACACGTTGCCGCTGGCGCCGAATGCCACAACAACCTTGTCCGTGCCTTTGGTGCGGGCAAAGGTGTAAGGCGAGTCGGCCAGTTTCTGGTGGCTGCCGGCGCCGACCGCGACGTGCGCGTTGCGGAACTTGCCGAGCTTCTGTGCATGCGCCAGGGCGGCGGTATCCGGCGAGCTCCAGTTCATGTCGCTGCGCCACACATGGTCACCACAGCAGGACAGGTTCGGACGGCCGCTCTCGTCGCCGTAGAAGATCTGCACACCGCCAGGCGCCATCAGCAGCGCGGCGAGGCCGGTCTTCAGGTTGGCGCGGTCGTACAGACCCACGTCGTGGCTGGAGATATACGAGAGAAGGTTGTACGGCTTGCTGTTGTCCGCATTGACGCCGGCCAGCGTGACGTAGGTCGCCTCCATCCCGGTGAGGTTGGTGGCCGCACCCTTGAAGTTGAAGTTGATCATCGAGTCGAAGCCGTTGTCGAAGTAGCCGTCGCGGTCGGTGCCGTGGCCCCAGGCTTCACCGGTCATCCAGAAGTCGGTGTCGCCGGAGAGCAGGGCGGCCTTGGTCGGATTGGCGGCAATCCAGTCGAGGCGCGCACGCTGCGCTTCGTCCTTCAGCACCTTCCAGTTCGCGAGCTCGACGTGCTTGGCGGTGTCGACACGGAAGCCGTCGATACCGAAGTCACGCACATAGTCCGTCAGCCACTTCACGAGGTGGTTCACCGGCGTGCGCTGGCGGCCGGTCTTGGAGAACCAGGCGTCGAGCGATGCCTTCTTCTCGTTGAGCGTGCCTTCCTTGGTCCACTTGTTCACAAGCAGCGGCGGCAGGCCGACCGCCGACATGTTGTCGGTGCGGAAGTCCGGCAGGTAGCCAACACAGCCGGTGAGGCCGTCGGTGCCGTTACAGGCGCTGTAGCCGACGAGGCCGTTGCTCACGCGCAGCCAATCCGGGCTCCACCACTGCGACCAGTTGGCGTTGTTCGGATCCATGTAGGGCTTGATGTGGGTGTTGTAATCGACCAGATCGTCGGTCTTGAACGCGGTGTTTTCCCAGCCGTTGTTCAGGCCGCCGAAGCCGAATTCCCACATGTCCTTCAGCGTGTCGTAACCGGCGTGGTTCATCACCACGTCCATCACGATGCGGATGCCCTTGGCGTGCGCTGCATCCACCACCGCTTGCAGGTCGGCGCGCGAGCCCATGTTCTTGTCCATGCTGCTGAAGTCCAGCGCATAGTAACCATGGTAGCCGTAGTGCTTGTGGCCATCGCCGGCGACAAAGCCATGGATCTGCTCGTACGGCGCGCTCATCCAGATGGCGTTGATGCCCAGCTTGTCGAAGTAGCCTTCGTTGATCTTGCTGAGCAGGCCTTTCAAGTCGCCACCGTGGAACGCGGCCGGGAGGTCGCTCAGGCGGTTGTTGAACGGCGTGCCGTCCTTGGCCGATTCGCGACCGTAGGAGCGGTCGTTCGTCGTGTCGCCGTTGACGAAGCGGTCGGTCAGCAGGAAGTACACCGTGGCGTTATCCCAGCTGAACAGCTTCTTCGTCACGCTCGGGTTGCCGGTTGTGACCGGCGCGGTGTTGCTCACGCCGGACGACAGACCGGTCGCGTTCTTTGCCACCACCGTGTAGCTGTAGGCAGTGTTCGGTGCGCCGCTTGAGTCCAGGTAGCGATTCGTGGTGGCACTGAAAGTCTGCGTGCCACTGCCGCCGGTACGCGTGATGACGTAGGTGATCGTCGGGCTTTCCGGGTCGGTGGAAGCCGTCCAGGTCAGCGTGACGTTGGTGCCGTCGACGGCGCCTGCGAGCGTGGTCGGGTTGCTAGGCGGAGTGGTGTCGATCACGCAGGGGGCAGCGGCATTCGAGGTGACAACACCGTCCTTCACCGTGGTCGTGCCGGCGTTGATCGTGTAGTCGAGGCCGCTGTTGTTGTCCCAGGTCGAGCCGTTGTTGAAGTCGGCCTTCATGCTGGTCAGCGAACCAAGGTTCACGGTCTTCTTGACCCAGTTGGTACAGGCCGCTTCGTTCATGGCCGTACCCGGGGGCGTCGTCCACGTGCCGTTGAGACCGTAGTGGATGTTCACCGAACTCCAGCCGCGGGTTGCGGTGTAGTAGTACACGACCGCGTTGCTGTCGGTGGCAGGCTGGGTGCTGACGCTCAACGCCGGGCTGCTCTGCGCGCTCTCGTTCTTGGCCGCGTCGAAGGCCGAGATCGTGTAGCTGTAGGCGGTGTTGGCGGCGAGCCCGCTGTCGGTATAGCTCGTCGTGGCGCTTGAATTGACCTTCGCGCCGTTGCGATAGATGTTGTAGCCGGTCACGCCGGTGTCGTCGGTCGACGCAGCCCAGCTCAGGCTGATCGAGCTTGCTGTCGTGCCGGTGCTGGTGACGCTGGCGGGTACGCTCGGCGGCTTCGTGTCGACCCCCGCGCACGGGTTGCCGGCGCCGATCACGCCACCATTCACCGTCACATTGCCGGTACCCAGCGTGTAGTTCTTGCCGCCGTTGTTGTCCCAAGTGCCAGAGCCGTTGTTGAAGGTCGCCGCGAAGCTGGTGGCGTCACCAAGGCTCACCGTTTTCGCATACCAGCCGGTACAGGCGAGGCTCATCGACACGCCGGGCGGTGTCGTCCAGGTGTTGTTGATGCCGTAGTGGATGTTGATCGAGGTCCAGCCAGCGGCCGGCTTGTAGTAGACCGTCGCGCTGTTGGTGCCGGCCGGCAGCGTCGTGATCGGCAACGCGGCGCTCTGTGCCGATGTACCGCCCGCCGCGTCACGCGCCGACACGGTGTAGCTGTAGGCGGTGTTGGGGCTGAGACCGCTGTCGGTGAAGCTCGTCGTGGTGCTCGAATTGATCTTGCTGCCGTTGCGGTAGATGTCGTAGGCAACGACGCCGACGTTGTCGGTCGAGGCGGTCCAGCTGAAGGTGGCCGAGGTTGCTGCGATCGTGCCGGCAGTCAGGCCGGTCGGTACCGTGGGGGGGATGATGTCACCACACGGCGAGGTCGTCGTCACGACGCCGTTGTTGATCGTGACGATGCCGGTGCCAACGGTGTAGTTCTTGCCTGCGTTGTTGTCCCAGGTGCCGGCGCCGTTGTTGAACGTGACCTGCCAGCTCGTCGCGGTGCCGACGTCGACCGTCTTGGTCTTCCAGCCGGTGCAGGCGTTGTCCATTGCGACACCCGGCACGTTGGTCCAGGCGCCGTTGATGCCGTAATGGATGTTGGTGTTTGTCCAGCTTGTCGCTGGCTTGTAATAAACGATCGCCGAATTGGCGAACGCCGCGTGCCCGACGGCCGCAAACATTGCGGCCGACAGCACTCGCGCGCTGTGCGCATTCCAGACCTTCATTGCTTCTCCTCTAGCGTGGTAATTGCAGCCGGCGTTTTGGTTGTTTTTATGTGTTCGAGACACTTGTGCGGCCCCGCCTGGTGTCGCCAGCGCGGTGGCGACGATCATGCTGCTAAGGCTGTCGTCGCCAAGACTGTTGCGCGATAGACCCGCTTGTGATGGATCTGCGCGCAGATGCTGCTGATTCGAACGCATGAGTGCTGCTTATGCGCCCATACAAAATACCTATGTTGTCGCGGGCGGACTTGTCCGAATTTGTCCTACGCCCGGCCTCTCTCATGGCGCGCTCTGCCTTCGCGGTGGCGAATATCGGTAGCGGATGAGCGGCGGGGAGTGTCATTGACATGATTTGTGCCGGAATTGCGCTGTTTGATCGCAGGAGCGGGCCAAAGCGCCGAGTCATCGCGTCTGGGCGGCAATCCTTATCTGGAATTGCTTATCGATTTTTCTTCGTTCTCGGGCCGAAGGCGGGTCGATACAGTCGGCCCATCCACTTCGAACGCACCCCAGAGAGGCTCCTCGATGCAAATTCTCCGCCCCCGCCGCGCGCTGTTCGCGCTGGCGTTCGCCCTTGGCCTTTCCGGCACGGCAAGCGCCGACGCGACGCTGCTCAACGTGTCTTACGACCCGACGCGCGAGCTGTACACCGACTACAACGCCGCGTTCGCGAAGTACTGGAAGGGCAAGACCGGTGAAACGGTCAGCTTCAAGCAATCCCACGGTGGCTCCGGCAAGCAGGCGCGCGCAGTGATCGACGGGCTCGATGCCGATGTGGTGACGCTGGCACTGGCCTACGACATCGACGAGATCGCGGCCCGCGCCAAATCGCTGCCGGCCGACTGGCAGAAGCGCCTGCCGAACAACGCCTCGCCCTACACCTCCACGATCGTGTTCCTGGTGCGCAAAGGCAACCCGAAGAAGATCACCGACTGGGCTGATCTCGCACGCAGCGGTATCGAGGTGATCACGCCGAACCCGAAGACTTCCGGCGGCGCACGCTGGAACTACCTGGCGGCTTGGGGCTACGCGCTCAAGCACACCGGCGGTACCGACGCCAGTGCGCGTGACTTCGTCAAACGCATCTACTCGAACGTGAAGGTGCTCGACTCAGGCGCCCGTGGGGCGACCACCACCTTCACCGAGCGCGGTATTGGCGATGTGCTGATCGCGTGGGAGAACGAGGCCTACCTCGCCGTGAAGGAGCTCGGTCCCGACAAGTTCGACATCGTTACGCCGTCGATCTCGATCCTCGCCGAGCCGCCGGTCTCGGTGGTCGACAAGGTGGTCGACAAGAAGGGCACGCGCAAGGTGGCGGAAGCTTACTTGCAATACCTGTACTCGCCCGAAGGGCAGGACATTGCCGGCAAGCACTACTACCGCCCGCGTGACGCGAAGGCTGCAGCGAAGTACGCCAAGCAGTTCGCGCCGGTGAAGCTTTTCACCATCGACGAGGTATTCGGCGGCTGGCAGAAAGCGCAGAAAACGCACTTTGCCGACGGCGGGGTGTTCGACCAGATCTACGGAAAGTAAGCGCACCGTGTGCTACCGCAACAGTGCCCGCCATGTCGGCGGGCCTTTGCGCTTGCGGGCGCAGCCGGCGGCGGGGCGGCTGCCCGCTGTGACACGTCGCTGCATGCGAAGCGAGAGGAGCAAATCATGACGACGGTACTCGTGGTGCCGGGGCTGCACGGTAGCGGGCATGCACATTGGCAGAGCTGGATGGAGCGCCAGCTCGAAGGCTGCGTACGCGTATCGCAGGCGGACTGGGATGACCCCAGCCTCACGCGCTGGGCTGGCAGCTTGCGCCAGGCATTGGACCGTGCGCGTGGCCAAGTCTGGGTCGTGGCGCACAGCTTTGGCTGCCTCGCGGTGGCGCATGTTGCGCCGGCATATCGGGAGCGGATCGCCGGTGCGATGCTGGTGGCCCCCGCTGACCCGGACAAGTTCGGTGTGAGTCAGCTGTTGCCGGATGAACCGCTCGGCCTTCCCAGCGTCGTGGTCGCCAGTACCAACGATCCGTGGGTGCGTCTGATGCGCGCAGCCTGGTTGGCAGAGCGCTGGGGCAGCCGCTTCGTGAACATTGGCGCTGCCGGCCACATCAACGTCGATTCGGGGCACGGGCCCTGGCCCGCCGGGCTGGAACTCTTCGAATCGCTGAGACGCTCGCAGAGTGACTTCCCGCTCGGTCGGCTGGATGGCGCGGCGCAAGGCGCCGAGACCCGCCGCAAGCGCAGTGACGGGCGGCGCGCGCCGTTTGACTGGGCCAAGTACCTCGGCGCGATCTGAGGGCCGCTTCAGTCGTTGGTGCGGGGTTTCACGGTGTAGCCATACCGTTCAAGCAGCGCAATCGCCTGCGCGATACGCTGGGCGCGGCGCCGCTCGCGCTGTGCATGGCCGTCGTCCAGTTGCCAGTGGTCGACGGCTTGGCCGGCTTCGAGCAACCATTGCCGGATACCGGCAATGCTCTTCGGGCCAAGGCCCTGCGCATGGCGGATCACGTGGTAGTCCAGCTGCGCCACCTCCAGCGGCGTGAAGCTGTGCTTGCCCAATGCGGCGCGAATCGCGTTGATTTGGCGGGTTGTGAGCTTGGCACTCATCGCTCCACGGGAAGGCACGAACAAGTGGCTGCGACGGCGCATCGCTTCGTTGCGGCGTGCGCGATGCCGCGCCCATCTACCGGATATGTCTTGGTCGCCGTACGCGCCGCGCCTCGTGCTGCATCCGTCTCGCTCACTTCTTCGGGCCTCCCTTACGCGGCTTGCGCCAGCTTCATTCGGCGCAGCTCGGCGTCGAGCTGGGTGCGCGAGCGCTGACAGAACACGATCGGCACGCCCCGCGCGTTGGCGCCCGCGCGGATGCGGCTCGCCATCATGTGGTTGATCTGGTCGACGACCAGCAAGCGGGTGCTCGGTGGCACGCGGTGATGCAAGTCACCCGGTTTGCGCCCGCTCCAGTGGCGCACCTCGGGGTAGCCCGCGGCGGCGAGGCTGCGGGCACGCGGGGCGACACGGTCGTCGCCGACGATGAGTGCGGTCATCTCTGTTCTCCGGCGATGTATGCGAGACAAATCTACGTCGCCCGGCGAGGCCGCCCAACCAAGGAATTCTGAAGTGCTTATGCGTGACGAGGGCCTTGCGAGCAGCCGGATGCTTACGCCGGATTCGGCCTGAGCGCTCACCCGCATCAGCCCGAGCACTTACGCGCGATTCTGCATATGGAAGTGAGTTTTTATTGTTTAGGCTTCTAAAGCCGCCCCCGTAGACTCGGAGCTCCCCGATCCGGAGTGTCCGTCCATGAAGACCCGATACGAGCGCGCAGCCAGCGCGCCACTTGCCGCCCCAGAGCGCGGGAGCGCCGCATGAGTGCCGCCCGCCGCGTGCTGCCCGGCTTCGGCCTGTCGCTGGGCTATACGCTGTTCTACCTGTCGGTGATCGTGCTGATTCCGCTGTTCGCGGTGTTCGCCAAGTCCGCCACGCTGACGCTGGCCGAGTTCTGGGCGACCACCACTTCGCCACGGGTGCTGGCCTCCTACCGCCTGACGTTTGGCGCTTCACTGCTGGCGGCTGCGATCAACACCGTGTTCGGCTTCCTGCTGGCGTGGGCGCTGGTGCGCTACCGCTTCCCCGGCAAGCGCATCGTCGATGCGCTGGTCGATCTGCCGTTCGCCTTGCCCACTGCGGTGGCCGGCATCGCACTCGCGACGATCTACTCCCCCAAGGGCTGGGTCGGCGCGCTGCTGGCACCGTACGACATCAAGGTGGCCTATACGCCGCTGGGTGTGCTGGTGGCGCTGACCTTCATCGGGCTGCCTTTCGTCGTGCGCACGGTGCAGCCAGTGCTGGAAGATCTGGAAACCGAGATCGAAGAGGCGGCGACCTCGCTCGGTGCGCAGCGCTTGCAGGTGTTCCGCAAGGTGCTGTTGCCGCTCTTGCTGCCCGCGCTGCTGACCGGTTTCGCGCTGGCCTTTGCGCGCGCGGTGGGCGAATACGGCTCGGTGATCTTCATCGCCGGCAACATCCCGCTGGTGTCCGAGATCACGCCGCTGATGATCATCACCAAGCTCGAACAGTACGACTACGCCGGGGCCACCGCGATTGCCGCGGTGATGCTGGTGGTGTCCTTCGCGTTGCTGTTCCTGATCAACAACCTGCAGGCGTGGAGTGCGCGCCGCATCGGGAGGGTGGGCTGATGAGTGCGATCGCGCTCAACCTGCACGCCGCACCGCGGCACTATGAAGACAACCCCGCGACGCGCGAAACGCCGTGGATCAAGTGGAGCATAGTCGGCGTCTCGCTGCTGTTCTTCGCGCTGTTCCTGCTGCTGCCGCTGGCGACGGTGTTCGTCGAAGGGCTCAAGAAGGGCTGGGATGCCTATCTCGCTGCGCTGGTCGAACCGGATGCGCTGTCCGCTGTCACGCTGACCTTGCTGGCCGCCGTGATTGCGGTGCCGCTGAACCTGGTGTTTGGCGTTGCGGCCGCATGGGCGATCGCGCGTTTCGAGTTCCGCGGCAAGCAGTTCCTGATCACGCTGATCGATCTGCCGTTCTCGGTGTCGCCGGTGATCGCAGGCCTGATCTATGTGCTGATCTTCAGCACCCATGGCTGGTTCGGCACCTGGTTCGCCGATCACAACATCAAGATCATCTTCGCGGTGCCGGGCATCGTGCTCGCCACCATTTTCGTGACCTTCCCCTTCGTTGCGCGCGAGTTGATTCCGCTGATGCAGGCGCAGGGCAAGGATGAGGAAGAGGCCGCGATCGTGTTGGGCGCATCGGGCTGGCAGACGTTCTGGCATGTCACGCTGCCCAACATCAAGTGGGGGCTGATCTACGGCGTGGTGCTGTGCAACGCCCGCGCGATGGGTGAATTCGGCGCGGTGTCGGTGGTGTCGGGCCATATCCGCGGCTACACCAACACGCTGCCGCTGCACATCGAGATTCTCTACAACGAGTACCAGCTCTCCGCGGCTTTCGCGGTGGCATCGCTGCTCGCGATGCTGGCGCTGGTCACCCTCGTCATCAAATCCTGGGTCGAGTGGCAAGCCGCGCGGGCGGCAAGCGACGACCTGCGTCCGGAGTAAGGCCCATGAGCATCAAGGTTGAAGGTATCCAGAAGCGCTTCGGCAACTTCGTTGCGCTCGACGATGTGTCGCTCGAATTCCCGACCGGTGAGCTGGTCGCGTTGCTGGGCCCGTCCGGCTGCGGCAAGACCACGCTGCTGCGCGTGATCGCGGGGCTGGAATCGGCCGACGGCGGCCGTGTGCTGCTCGAAGGCGAGGATGCGTCCGACACCCATGTGCGCGAACGCAATGTCGGCTTCGTGTTCCAGCACTACGCGCTGTTCCGCCACATGACGGTGTTCGACAACGTGGCTTTCGGGCTGCGCGTGAAGCCGCGCAAGGAGCGCCCGAGCGAGGCGGTGATCGCGAAGAAGGTGAAGCAGTTGCTCGAGCTGGTGCAGCTCGACTGGCTCGCCGATCGCTTTCCCTCGCAGCTCTCCGGTGGCCAGCGCCAGCGCATCGCGCTGGCCCGCGCGCTGGCGGTGGAGCCGCGTGTGCTGCTGCTCGACGAACCCTTCGGTGCGTTGGATGCGAAGGTACGCAAGGAGCTGCGCCGCTGGTTGCGCCGGCTGCATGACGAGATCCACGTCACCAGCATCTTCGTCACGCACGATCAGGAAGAGGCGCTCGAAGTGGCCGACCGTGTCGTGCTGATGAACCACGGCAGGGTGGAGCAGGTCGGCACGCCCGACGAGGTGTACGACGCACCGAAAACGCCCTTCGTGTACGGCTTCCTCGGTGCGGTGAATCTGTTCCACGGCCGCGTCGATGGCAACCATGTGTCGGTCGCCAATCATGCGCATCCGCACCTGAGTGCTGACTTGCCGCATGGCGAGGAGGTGGTGGCCTTTGCCCGCCCGCACGAGCTTGATATCGTGGTCGGCGACGCGCACAGCCACGGCATCGGCGCCACCGTGACACGTATCCTCGGTTTCGGTTCGCAGGCCCGCATCGAGCTGCAGTCCGAACATCAGCCGGGTGTGCCCGATCAGGTCGAGGTGGAATTGCCGCGTACGCGGGTACGCGAACTGGGCCTTGTCGAAGGTTCCCGCGTGCGTGTCGTACCCTCCCAGCTGGCTGTTTTCTCGCGCCCCGCAGCGGGCGCACTTGCTACCGGAACTGCATCATGAACTTTCAGCAACTCCGCATCATCCGTGAGGCGGTGCGCCAGAACTTCAACCTCACCGAAGTCGCCAGCGCGCTGTTCACGTCGCAGTCCGGCGTCAGCAAACACATCAAGGATCTGGAAGACGAGCTCGGCGTCGAGCTCTTCATTCGCCGCGGCAAGCGCCTGCTGGGCCTGACCGAGCCGGGCAAGGAACTGGTCGAGATCGTCGAGCGCATGCTGCTCGATGCGCGCAACATCAAACGCCTCGCGCAGCAGTTCAGCCAGCGCGACGAAGGCAAGCTGGTGATCGCGACGACCCACACGCAGGCGCGCTACGTGCTGCCGCCGGTGGTGACGCGCTTCAAGCAGGCCTTCCCGAAAGTGCATCTGGAACTGCACCAGGGCAGCCCGGCGGAGATCGTTGCGCTGCTGCAAGCAGGGGATGCCGATATCGGCATCGCGACCGAGGCGCTCGACGGCGCGGCGGATATCGTGACCTTCGATTACCACCGCTGGCATCACGCGGTGATCGTGCAGCAAGGGCATCCGCTGGCGGACGTGCATCCGCTCACGCTCGAAGCGGTGGCCGAGTACCCGATCATCACCTACCACGAGGGCTACACCGGCCGTGCACGCATCGACCAGACCTTCGCCGCGCAGGGCCTGGCGCCGGACATCGTGATGTCCGCGCTCGACTCGGACGTGATCAAGACGTATGTGGAACTGGGCCTGGGCATCGGCATCGTCGCATCGGTGGCTTTCACTGCAGAGCGCGATCGCGGCCTACTGCAACTCGAATCCTTCGATCTGTTCGAGGAGAACGTCACCCGCATCGCGGTGCGCCAGGGCCACTATTTGCGCGGTTACGCCTACCAGTTCATCGAGGCGTGCTCGCCACGCCTGACCGAGGCGCATGTGCGGCCGGCGATCAACCCGCCGCGCGACGCCGATGATTGAGGTGCTCGATCGATGCAAGTAGGTCGCGCGTCGAATCCGGCATAAAAAGAGGGCGCCTTGCGGCGCCCTTTTCAATGGGGATTCTGGACCTGCGTCTGTCAGAACTTGTGGCGGATGCCGACGTTGAAACCGCTGCGGTAGTCGTTGCCGGCGTTGGACGAATCGCCGACGCTATAGCCCTTGCCCTTCAGCGAGTCGTTGGCATCGATGCGCGAGTAGCCGAAGTAGGTGTCGGTGCGCTTCGAGAACGCGTAGCTGCCGCCGATGCCGTACTGCACGGCCTTCTCGTCGAGATCGTTCTTGTCCTTCGAGTAGGCGTAGGAGGCGAGCAGCGTCCAGTTGCCCAGTGGCACCGTGGCACCGAGCAGGAAGCGGTCGTACTTCTTCGCCTCACCCTTCACCGGCGTGGTTTCGAACTTCGGCAACGCATAGGCGCCCGAGATCTTCACCACGTTGAAGTCGAGTACTGCGCCGATGTCCAGCGCCGAGTCGGCGTTCGACTGGCCTTTCTCCTTCGTCTCGGAATAGTTCGCGAGAATCTTCACCGTCTTGCCGAACTGCAGCTTCGGCCCGATCGCGTAGAAGCGCTTGTCCTTGGCGTTCGCCACCGCTTCGTCGCCGCTGCGGTTGAAGGCGTATTCCGCATCCACCGAGAACACATCGCCGAAGAAGGGTGTGGTCACGTAGGCCGCGTTGTCCGCGCGCGAGATGATGTGGGTGAAGATGTTGCTCGCCTTCGAGACCGTGCCGTGGTTAAACGGATCGATCTCGCCGTAGATCAGGTATTGCGGCGTGTATTGGCGGCCGAAGCGTGCTTCGGCGGCGCCGAAGTCGAGCCCGATCCAGGCCTGGCGACCCCAGGTGAGGCCGGACTGCGCCGCCGTACCGGTGTCGACGTTGATGCCGGCCTCGATGACGAACTTGCCCTTCAGGCCCGGCGTGATTTCCTCGACGCCGCGGAAGCCAAGGCGAGAACCGCTCGCGATGCCACCATCGAAGCCCTGACGGCTGCCCTTCGCAGCGTCGTAGTTGTCGGAACGGTAGGCGTAGCCGGCATCGACCAGGCCGTAAATGGTGACGCTGGAATCAACAGCCAGCGCTGGCGCAGTGGATAGCGCTGTGGCGAGCGCCGCAATTGTCGGGTGGAGCTTCAAGGCAGAAACCTCTCTCTGGATGTCGTTGAGCCGCCCAGCGGAGGGAGCCTGGCGGCGCGACCGATTCGGGTCACGGCTGCAACAGTAGAGCGTCGTGCGCGGGATGCGAACGAAGTGATTCTGCTAAGAATTTTCCAACACGGAGAATGCGGCCCTTACATCGTTTGCCGCGTGCGGAGCGGAAGGGTGTGCGTCGCGACCGTTGTCGGCCGCGTCAACCGGCGGTGCTGCTCACGCCGTGCGAGCCCGGCGCACTGTCATGGCGTGGCGGGCGAGTGGGGCCGCAGCCTTGCGCGCAGCCCCACTCTGAAACTTACTTCTTCTTCGCGGCAGGCTTGGCCTTCTTCGCAGCCGGGGCGGCTTTCGCGGCGGGCTTCTTCGCTGCAGCCTTGCCGGCAACCAGTGCCTTGAAGGTGGCGCCAGCCTTGAAGGTCGGCACGGTCTTCGCCGGCACTTTCACGGTGCCGCCGGTCGCCGGGTTACGGGTGGTGCGGGCGGCGCGCTTCTTCGAGCCGAAGCTGCCGAAGCCGATCAGCGTGAAGCCTTCACCTTTTTTGACTGCCGTCTGGATCGAATCGAACACGGTGCGGACGATGCGGTCAGCAGCCGCGAACGAGAGTTCGTGTTCGGCCGCGACCTTCTCTACCAACTCTTTTCTATTCATGCTCTGGTTCCTTTCTCGTGGGTGTCGATGACACGTTGCCCCCGGGTGGGCGTTTGAGGGTGGGCAGACCCGGCATCACCTTGCCTTTCCATCTGGCGTGATAGTCCATGAGCTATTCGCGTTGTGCAAGTCTCTGCGGTGCTGAGCGTATGGACCGGTGCGTGCGATGCGCGGCGCACAGCGCGTTTTGATGCGCTGCCGCATGGTGCTGGCCGCAAGCGGAGGCTGCGACTCCACGTGCTACTGGCGCGCGCGCAAGGCCTGCTGGATGAAGTGGCGCGGCACGCGGCTACGCGGCACCCGCGTCTGAAACCAGCTGCGCACATCGTCCTCCAGCCCGATGCCGTGCATGTAGTTGTACAGCGCCTTGTTCAGTGCAACACCCAAGCTGTCGTGATCGACGCCGGTTGGATCGATGAAGCCGATGTCATTCTTCGCGAAGCTCACCGGCGGTAGCGGCTGCAACGTAACGCCGTACTCGTCCGGATTCTTGCCAACCGGCGAATGCACCGTGCAGGAAAAGCGGTGGAAGAAGCCGGACTGGATGCAGCCCGCCTCGAACAGCTGGCGCACGTATTCGAGCGCATCGACCGTGTCCTGCACTGTCTGCGTCGGGAACCCGTACATCAGGTAGGCGTGCACCAGAATGCCGGCTTCGGTGAAGGCGTGTGTCACCCGCGCGACCTGATCGACCGACACCCCTTTCTTCATCAGGTTCAGCAGCCGGTCCGACGCCACCTCCAGGCCGCCCGATACCGCGATGCAGCCACTTTGCGCGAGCAGGTGACATAGCTCCGGCGTGAAAGACTTTTCGAAGCGGATGTTGCCCCACCAGGAAATGGCGCGGTTACGGTTCAGCAGCTCCTGCGCAAGCGCCTTGAGCGATTTGGGCGGCGCTGCTTCGTCGACGAAGTGAAAGCCGCTCTGGCCGGTTTCGGCGACGATCGCATCGATGCGGTCCACCAGCGTGGCGGCGGATGCGCCGTCGTAACGCGAGATGTAGTCGAGGCTCACATCGCAGAAACTGCATTTCTTCCAGTAGCAGCCATGCGCCACGGTGAGCTTGTTCCAGCGCCCGTCCGACCATAGCCGGTGCATCGGGTTGAGCATGTCGAGCACCGAGAGGTAGCGATCCAGCGGCAGGCCATCCCAGGTCGGCGTGCCGACTTCGGCGAAGGCGATATCAGGCTCGACGAAGTTCACATAGCGCACCTCACCCGTATCGGCATCGCGCAGGAAGCTGCGCACCAGTCGCTGCTGCGAACGTTTGCTGTCGAGGTGCTCGATCAGCGCCAGCAGCGGGCGTTCGCCGGCGTCCAGCGTGACGTAGTCGAAGTAGTCGAACACGCGTGGTTCGGAGAGCTCGCGCAGCTCGGTATTCGCAAAGCCGCCGCCGAGCACGGTGACGATGGCGGGGTCGATCGCCTTGATCGTCTGCGCGATACGGAAGGCGCCGTACACCGAACCGGGGAAGGGCACCGACAGCAGCACGATGCGCGGTGCATGCTTCGCGATGGCCTCGCGCGTAAGCGCCGCGAGTTTCGCGTCGACCAGGGTTGGCGGGGCGGCCAGCGCGCGCGCCAGCGGCTCGAAGGTCGGCTGGCTCTGCGCCAGCGATTCGGCGTAGCGCACGAACTCGAAACGCGGGTCCACCGCGTCGCGCAGCACATCGGCCAGATCGTTGAGGTACAGCGTGGCGAGGTGGCGCGCGCGGTCCTGCATGCCCAGCGCACCGAAGGCCCAGGCGAGCGGGTCGCCGCCGTCCGGGTCGATGTACACATCGAGCGATTCGAAGCGCGCGCCTTCGGGCAGGAAGTCGCGCCCGCCGATGCGGTGTGCCAGCGTGGTATCGCGCCCCTGCAGGAACGCGACCACCGGTGCGACCGTAGCCGCGTAGCGCGGGTACTGCGCAAGAAAGTTCGCCACCTGACGCGTGTGCTTGCGTGGCGGTATCGCCTCAATCGCATCGCGGATCGCAGCCAGACCGTCCGGCGAGAAGAGCTGCAGCACCAGCGCCAGCGCTAGGTCTTCCTGCACCGCATCGATGCCGCGCGAACGAAGGAAGCCGGTGAGGTAGGCAGTCGACGGGTAGGGCGTGTTCAGCTGCGTCATCGGCGGAATGACGGACAGCACGCGCAGCGAGGTTTCGGACATGGTCGCGGGTCGGCGTTGATGCAGGGGGTGGGCCGGCGTCCGGCGAATCCCCGGTGTTCCGGGTGTGGCGGGCGGCGATCGAGCCGCGCGATGCACCAATTTTAGCCTGCCGTCCCGGGACTGTCGTGGTTGCGCCCGCGCATGGGCAATTTTCCCGCTCAGCAATCTTGGCAAGGCACGGAATTGCCAAGAAGGTTATAGTCGCCAAAATTCGTCGGTCGGCCCGAAAATATTGGCTGTCCGGCATCAAGAATGATAGTTGCATTGTTTGGCGCATGCTCGCCCGTGAGTAGAATATGGGCACCCGGCGCGCTGTGCCGTTGATGCGCCGAGCACGTTCGATAGACGATATTTGCCGCGATAGGAATGCGCATGCCCATCACTGGAGACCAGACCCTGCTCAAGCAGATCAACCGCATGGCGATCGTGCGGCGGGTGCGACAGCAGGCGGGGCAATCGCGCGCCGATCTGGCCAAGGAAACCGGCCTGACCAAGTCGACTGTCAGCCTGCTCGCACAGGAGCTGATCGACGAGGGTTGGCTGGTCGAGCACGAAATCCAGATCACTGGCGCGCTGGGGCGTCGCCCGACACCACTTGCGATCGACCCCGATCGTCTCGCGATGGTTGGTGCTGAACTCGGCGTCGACCGCATTCATGTGGTGGCGACTTCGCTCACCGGTGACATCGTGTGGCAGACCGACGAAGACTTTCTCAGCGTGGATGCCGAGGGTGTCTTGCAGCGGCTCGCCAGCCTGTTGATCGATGGCATCGTCAGTGTCAGCTCGGCGGGCCGCAAAGTGTTAGGCGTCGGCGTTGGGCTACCTGGCGCTGTAGATGAAGCGGGCGGCATCCTGAAGGTGGCGCCCAACCTTGGTTGGCGCGATATCGATGTGGCGACGCCGCTGCGCTCGGCGCTGTCGAATGCCGGTCTTGGGGACTTGCCGCTCTACTTGCAGAACGAAGCTGATGTGGCGGCGCTGGGCGAGTTTGAATTTGGCGACGCACCGGTGCCCGAGCCGCTGGTGTATCTGAGTCTTGGCATCGGTGTGGGTGCCGGCGTGGTGGTGAATGACCGGCTGTTCCTCGGGTCGGCCGGGTTTGCCGGTGAAGTTGGCCACTCGATCCTGCAGGTGGCTGGGCCGCGCTGTTCGTGCGGCCGTGAGGGCTGCGCGGAAGCCTACATCGGGCTGCGTGCGATTGCGCAGCAATCTGCCGGCGCCGGCAATCAACAGGCCTCGGCCGGCACCTTGCTAGCGCGCGCCAGCGCCGGCGACCCGCTCACCGTCAGCGCGGTGCAGCGTGCCGGGCACTACCTGGGCGTGCTGATGCAGAACCTGTGGACGGCTTTCGACCCTGGTCGTTTCGTGCTCGGCGGCCCGACCTGCGAACTCGGCGCGCCGCTGCTTGATGCGGCGCGCGAAACGCTGGGCCGTTACGCGCGCGATGCCGGCTTGCCGCCGCCGGAAGTCCGCGTGTCGCGCTACGGTGGGCGCGCGGTCGCTGCAGGTGCTGCGGGGATGGTGTTGCACAAGCTCGTGCGGCCGCTCTGAGAGCAGGTCGCGCGGCGGGGCTGCGGCCGCTATAACGACGTCTGGGGGTGGATTTCCCCCCCGCGCCGAAATGGAGGCTGCCATGCGCAAGATCAGCGGAATTCTCCTCGTCGCGAGCCTGTTCGCGGGCCTCGCTCAGGCGTCAGGGGGTGGCGGCGGAGGCGGCAGCACGGTGGCAGAAGTGCCCGAGCTTGTCGCAGCGCAGGGCGCGATCGACAAGTCGGACTGGGACGCCGCCATCGGCATCCTGACCCCTTACGTCGCGAGCCATCCGCGCAGTGCCGACGGCTTCAACCTGCTCGGCTATGCGAGTCGCAAGCAGGGCAAGCTCGACAACGCGTTCCGCTACTACGAACAGGCGCTCACGATCGACCCGAAGCATCGTGGTGCGCATGAATACATCGGCGAGGCCTATCTGATGGCGGGCGATCTGGCGCATGCCGAACAGCACCTTGCTGCGCTCGACAAGCTCTGCTGGTTGCCGTGCGAGGAATACGACGATCTGAAGGCGGCGATCGCGGACTACCGCGCGAAGCACCGCTGAGCGCGCTCAGGGCAGGCGCCGCCCGTTGCAGCAGGTGACACGGGCGGCCTGGTGCGCGCGCCGGTTGGCGCGGCACCAGCAACGGAAGCGGTTGCGCAGGCGATACAGCTGCCGCGCGACGTGAGCGAGTGGGGACATGCCCGTTATTGTGCCGCAGTGGGCCGCCGAATGCGTCGGCTCATCACCAGCGCGTAGATCGCCGGGATCACCGCGAGCGTCAGCACGGTGGAGGAGATCATGCCGCCGACCATCGGCGCCGCAATCCGGCTCATGACTTCCGAGCCGGTGCCGTGGCTCCACATGATCGGCAGCAGGCCAGCCATGATTGCGACCACCGTCATCATCTTCGGCCGCACGCGCTCCACCGCGCCTTCCATCACCGCTGCGTAGAGGTCCTCGGCCGACGGCGCGCGGCCTTCCGCGGCGCGTCGCGCGCTGATCTCGCGCCAGGCGTGGTCGAGGTAGATCAACATCACAACGCCGGTCTCCGCCGCGACACCGCCTAGCGCGATGAAGCCCACCGCCACCGCGACCGACAGGTTGTAGCCCAGCGCCCACATCAGCCACACGCCACCGATCAGCGCGAAGGGCACCGATAGCATCACGATGAGCGTTTCGGTGAGCCGTTTGAAGTTCAGGTACAGCAGCAGGAAGATGATCAGCAGCGTCAGCGGCAGCACGATCTTCATCTTTTCGATCGCGCGCTGCATCGATTCGAACTGGCCGCTCCAGCTTGCGTAGTACCCCGGCGGGAACTTCACCTGTTCGCTGACGGCCTTCTGCGCATCCTTCACATACGAGCCGATATCGCGGTCGCGGATGTCGACATAGATGTAGGCGGACAGCAGCGCGTTCTCGGTGCGGATGCTCGGCGCCCCGCGGACGATGGCGACCTTGGCGACTTCGCCCAGCGGCACCATCGCGCGCCACATCGTCGGCACCAGCACCTGGCTCGCGATCTTCTGCGGATCGTCGCGCAGCTCGCGCGGGTAGCGCACCGTCACGCCGAATCGCTCACGCCCCTCGACGGTCGTGGTCACCATTTCGCCGCCCAGCGCGGTCGACACCACATCGAGCAGCTCGCCGACTCCAAGGCCGTAGCGCGCAAGCGCGTCGCGATCGGGTTCGATATCGAGATAGAAGCCGCCGGTGATGCGTTCGGCAAATGCACTGGTGGTGCCTGGCACCTGTTTGACCACCGCCTCGATCTGCTTGGCGAGGCGCTCCATCTCGTCGAGATCCTTGCCGAACACCTTGATGCCGATCGGCGTGCGGATGCCGGTGGAGAGCATGTCGATGCGTGCCTTGATCGGCATCGTCCAGGCATTCGACACGCCCGGGAACTGCAGCGCCTTGTCCATCTCGGCAATCAGCTTGTCAATGTTCATGCCGGGCCGCCATTCGGATTCCGGCTTCAGGTTGATCACCGTTTCGAACATCTCGGTCGGCGCCGGGTCGGTCGCGGTGTTGGCGCGGCCGGCCTTACCGAACACCGATTCGACTTCCGGGAAGCTCTTGATGATGCGGTTCTGCGTTTGCAGCAGCTCGGCCGCCTTGGTGATCGACATCGCCGGCAGTGAGGTCGGCATGTAGAACAGCGTGCCCTCGTTGAGCGTGGGCATGAACTCGGAGCCGAGCTTCGATGCCGGCCACACGCTCACCGCCAGCGCGACCACCGCGAGGGCGATGGTCGTCTTCTTCCATCGCATCACGCCGGCGATGATCGGCCGGTAAAGCCAGATCAGCGCGCGGTTAACCGGGTTCTTCGCCTCCGGCATGATCGGGCCGCGGATGAACAGCATCATCAGCATCGGCACCAGCGTCACCGACAGCAGCGCCGCGCCGGCCATCGCGAAGGTCTTGGTGTAGGCGAGCGGCGAAAACAAGCGGCCCTCCTGCGATTCGAGCGTGAACACCGGCAGGAAGGACACCGTGATGATCAGCAGCGAGAAGAACAGCGCAGGGCCGACTTCCTTGCAGGCGGCGATGATCGCGTCGAAGCGCGACTCGTCGGGCCTGAGCCGTTCGATGTGCTTGTGCGCGTTCTCGATCATGACGATGGCCGCATCCACCATCGCCCCGATTGCGATCGCGATGCCGCCCAGGCTCATGATGTTGGAGTTCATGCCCAGCGCGTGCATCGCTATGAAGGCGATCAGCACCCCGACGGGCAGCATCACGATTGCCACCAGCGCGCTGCGCACATGCAGCAGGAAGATCACGCAGACCGCGGCGACGATGATCGATTCTTCGACCAGCGTGCGTTTGAGCGTGTCGATCGCGCGCCCGATCAGCTCGGAGCGGTCGTACACCGCCTTGATCGACACGCCGTCGGGCAGGCCGGAGGCAACCTCGGCGATCTTCGCCTTGACGTTGCCGATCACTTCGAGCGCGTTCTGGCCGAAGCGCGCCATCACGATGCCGGCCACCACTTCGCCTTCGCCGTTGAGTTCGGTGAGGCCGCGTCGCTCGTCCGGCACGAACTCCACGCGTGCCACATCGCTGATGCGTACCGGCGTGCCGCCCTCGGCTTTCAGCACGAGTTTGCCGATGTCGTCCGGGCTGCGCAGATAGCCGCGGCCGCGCACCATGTACTCGGTTTCCGCCATCTCGACGACACGACCGCCGACATCGCGATTTGACGCGCGGATCACCTCGGCGAGCTTGTTCAGCGGAATGCCGTAGGCGCGGAGCTTCAACGGATCGACGGTCACCTGATACTGCCGCACGAAGCCGCCGATCGAGGCCACCTCGGCAACGCCGTGCGCCTTGCTGAGCTGGTAGCGCAGGAACCAGTCCTGCGTTGCGCGCAGGTCGGCGAGCGATTTGTCCTTGGCCTGCAGCGCGTACTGATAGACCCAGCCGACGCCGGTGGCGTCCGGCCCCAGTTGCGGCGCCACGCCGGTGGGCAAGCGGCCGGCTGCGGCGTTGAGGTACTCCAGCACCCGCGAACGCGCCCAGTAGATATCCGTGCCGTCTTCGAAGATCACATACACGAAGGACGCGCCGAAGAAGGAGAAGCCCCGTACGACCTTGGACTTCGGCACCGACAGCATCGCCGACGTGAGCGGGTAGGTGACCTGGTCTTCCACGACCTGCGGCGCCTGGCCGGGGTACTCGGTGTAGACGATCACCTGCACATCGGACAGATCGGGCAGCGCGTCGAGCGGGGTCTTCATCACCGCCCACACGCCGGCGATCACGACGAAGAGCGTGCCGAGCAGGACGAGGAAGCGATTGCGTGCCGACCAGTCGATCAGGGCGTTGAGCATGTCAGCGGCCCTTGTGCGCGCCCGCGCCACCCGCAGCCAGCGGCTTGATCGCGGTGATGACCCACTCGCCGGGCTGGCGCTCGACGAAGTCGAACTGCACCGCGGTGCCGGCCTTCAGCCCATCGCCGAGCGAGGCGTTCGCGAGCACGAAGTCCATCGTCATCGCGGGCCACTTGAGGCTCGCGATCGGCTGATGCGCGAGGCTGATGCTGCTGCTTGCGGTGTCGATGGCTTCGACATGGCCCTCGCCGTGATGTACCGCGCTCGCGCTGCCTGCTTCTTTCGGTTTGGTGTCGCCTGTTGCGGGGGGCGGTTTGAATCCGCTGACGGCCGCTTTCAGATTGCTCTCGGCGTCGATCAGGAAGTTGGCCGAGGTGACGACCAACTCGCCGTCCTTAACGCCCTCGATCACTTCCACCGCGCTCTCCGAACGTGCGCCCAGTTTCACCGTACGCGGCTCGAAGCGACCTTCGGCGAGCTGTATCAGCACCAGCTGCCGGGTGCCGCCATCGATCACCGCGGAGAGGGGTACCGTTACCGCCGGGCTGCGCGGTGCGGCGTTGAGTTCCAGTGCGGCGAAGAGGCCGGGCTTGAGCTGCCCGCCGGGGTTCGCGAGCTCCACCCGCACCGGCACCGTGCGCGTTTCGGCATTGAGGGTCGGGTAGACGTAGGTGATCGCGCCTTCGAACACCTTGCCCGGGTATGCGTTGATCGTGATGCGCGCCTTCTGCCCCGGTGTGATCAGGCCGACATCCTGTTCATTCACATCGGCGATCACCCAGACCGTGGACAGGTCAGCGATCTGGTACAGCGCATCGCCGGCGGCGAAGCGCATGCCCTGCACGGCCTTCTTCTCCATCACGATACCGGTGACCGGCGAGCGCAGGCTCAGCGTGCGGCGGGCATCGCCCTGTTGCGCAAGTTCCTTGATCTGCGCCTCGGAAATGTCCCAGTTGCGCAGCCGCGCGAGCGAAGCCTCGGCCAACCCGCGCATGCCGTCGCGCGCAGTGCTGTCGGCATTGCTCAGGGCTTCGTTGCCCTTGCTGGCGATGGCGTATTCGCGTTGCGCGGAGACCAGTTCTGGGCTGTACACATCAAACAGTGGCTGCCCGCGTGAGACAAGCTGGCCGGTCACGTTCACATGCAGGCGCTCGACCCAGCCCTCGAATTTCGGCGACACCGTTGCGACACGGCGCTCGTCGACTTCGATGCGGCCCACTGCGCGGACGGTGCGCGCGAGGCTTTGCGTCTTCGCTGCCTCGGTGCGCACACCGAGTTTCTGCACCTTCTCGACGCTGATGCGCAGGCTGCCGTCGCTGGCTCCCGCGTCGTCCGCACCTTCATAGCTGTCTCTTATACACATCTCCGAGCCCACGAGACCGGAGCCTATCTCG
>CAMFLH010000026.1 GCA_945957295.1 uncultured Uliginosibacterium sp. | reverse complement strand
TCGGCGCGTTCATGCACGCGCGCAGCGATGCACAGGCATTGCGTTTTCTGGTGAACGTCGCGATCGCTTTCGTACCGCTTGCGGTGCTCGGCCTGGTGTTCGGCAAACAGATCAAGGCCCACCTGTTCAACGCGCCGGTGGTGGCCTCCACCTTCATTCTCGGTGGCCTCGTGATTCTGTGGGCCGAATCGCGCCAAAAATACACGCGCGTCGAAACCGTCGATCAGATGACCCATCTCGACGCCCTGAAGCTCGGTATCGCCCAAGCGTTCGCGCTGATCCCCGGCACCTCGCGCTCGGGCTCCACGATCATCGGTGGCATGCTGTTCGGCCTCTCGCGCAAGGCGGCAACCGAGTTCTCGTTCTTCCTCGCGATACCGACTCTGTTCCTCGCGTCGCTGTACCAGCTCTACAAGGAACGCCATCTGCTGGTGGCCGATGACGCAGGCATGTGGGCTGTCGGCTTCATTGCCGCCTTCGCATCGGCCTACCTGTGCGTGCGCTGGCTGCTGCGCTACATCATGACGCACGACTTCCGCATCTTCGCCTGGTATCGCATCGCCTTCGGCCTGCTAATCCTGCTCACCTGGCAGATGGGCTGGGTTGCCTGGGTCGATCACTGACCCTTCGCCTGCCGACGATGATGTCGGCGGCATTTACACAAGCACGCCAAAGGGCCGCAGTCATACGACGGCGGCCCTTGTCGTTCATGGGCCGCCAAGCAACAGGTCCGGCCCTTGCTTGGGAGACAACCGTCCCCTCATCACATCCGGCAAGCACCATGAAACTCGGCAAACTCATCGTCGCCATTCTGGCGAGCGCGGCTGCAACCGCTTCGTTCGCATTCCCGATCGCCCCCTTGGGCACCGAAGGCATCAAGGTTACCGTTACCTCGACCGACGATATCGTCGCCACCTACCAGGGCAATTCAGCGGGCTACAGCAACGACCTCTATCTCGCGCTGAACGGGCTCGGCGCTCCGGGAGACGACGGCAACCTGAGCAATGATCTGTTCCTCTTCAACAACCATGCATCGGCGGTCGGCAGCACGGTCACGCTCGGCAGCTTTGCTGTTGGTACCGAACTGATCTTCCGCCTCCATGTGAACAACACTGGAGACGACTTCTACACTGGCCCGAGCACCCGCAATGCGGACGGGAAGCCACACGCGCGCGTCCAATCGGAATGGATGCCGCATGAGGCCCTGGTGAGTTTCGAGGATCTGGTCAACACGCCGGAATACCCAGGCGGCTACAACGACCTGAGCTTCTCGTTCACGAACACCCGCGGCGCCGAAGTCCCCGAACCCGACACGCTGGCGCTGATCGGCCTTGGGCTCGCAGCAGCAGCCCTGCGTCGCCGCGGCTGATATCGACGCAGTTTCGCTGAGAGGCAGAACGGCCCGGATGCGCTAAGCTCCGGGCCGTGATCATTTATCTCCACGGTTTCCGTTCGTCGCCCGCGTCGTCCAAAGCGCAGGATCTGCAGGCGCGCCTGCTGGCGCTCGGGCGCGGTGACGCGTTCTGGTGCGAGGCCTTGTCGCACGAACCGGCGCGCGCCATCACCCAGGCCGAGGCGGCGATTGCCGCTGCACCGATGCGACCGACGCTGGTCGGCAGCTCGCTGGGCGGTTTTTATGCGACCTGGCTCGCCGAGCGCCACGACCTGCGCGCGGTGCTGGTGAACCCGGCGGTATTCCCCGACGGGTTTGACGCCTCGCCCTTTGTCGGCCGGCATGAAAACCTCTACACCGGTGAGCCCTTCGACTTCACCTGGGAACACGTCGCCCAGATCGAAGCGCTGCGCCTGCCGAAGCTTGCGCGCCCCGAACGCTTCTGGCTGCTGGCGGAAGAAGCCGACGAAGTGCTCGATACGCGGATCTCGGTGGCGCGCTTCGCCGGCGCCAAGCAGACCGTTCTGCCGGGCGGAGATCACAGTTTCACGCGCTGGCAAGACTACATCGACGCGATCATCGAATTCGCGTCCGAACAGTGAGCGGCAAGGCGGCGCGCACCGGGCTCGCGTGCGCGCTCGGCGCCTTCAGCGTCTGGGGCCTTTCGCCGCTGTACTTCCATGCGGTCGGGTCGATCCCGGCGGGCGAGATCGTCGCGCACCGCGTACTGTGGTCTGTGCTGCTGCTGGCGGCCTGGATCGGCTGGCGGCAGGGTTACGGCACGCTCCGCAGTGTATTCGGCCAGCCACGGCTGCTCGCACTGCTGGCCCTCACCGCCACCCTGACAAGTCTGAACTGGCTGGTATTCGTTTGGTCGGTCGGCGCGGGCCGGCTGGTCGAATCGAGCCTTGGCTACTTCATCAACCCACTGGTGAACGTGCTGTTCGGCCGTCTCTTTCTCGGCGAGCGGTTGCGCCCGCTGCAACGGGTGGCGGTCGGCGTCGCCACCGCGGGCGTCGCGCTGAAAGTCTGGCAGACCGGCCAGTTACCGTGGATTGCGCTGTTCCTTGCCGGCACCTTCGGCACTTACGGGCTGCTGCGCAAACGCGCCCCGATCGATGCGCAGAACGGCCTCTTCATGGAGACCCTGCTGGTGACGCCGATCGCACTCGCCAACCTCGGCTGGCAGGCCGCCCAGGGCGAGTTGCATCTGGGCGCCACGCACATGGTGACGGCGCTGCTGCCCTTCGCCGGCGTCATGACCACGATCCCGCTCGCGCTTTTCGCCGAAGCGGCGCGTCGCTTGCCGCTATCGACCGTGGGTCTGGTGCAGTACCTGTCGCCCACGCTGAACTTCCTGATCGCCGTGCTGATTTTTGGCGAGGCCTTCCACGGCGGGGATCTGGCGGCCTTCGGGCTGATCTGGACCGCGCTGGCGCTGTACTCGGCCGACGCGCTGCGCGCCGGAAAGCCCGCAAAACGCTGAAGCCGCCGGGCGCATCAAGCGCTCCGCTATACTTTGCGGTTTGCTTGATCCTGGGCTGCCATGCACGTGCTGTTCGAAGAGGATGGGGCCTTCAAGCCCGCCACGATCCTCACCCAAACCGATACCTCGCTTCAGGTGGAAACACCGCATGGCAAGCGGGTGAAGCTCAAGACTGCCAACGTGCTGATGCGCTTCGACCGCCCCGCCGCCGGCGAGCTGATGGCCGCCGCAGAGCGCGAAGCCGAGGGGCTGGAGACGGAGTTCCTGTACGAGGTGTGCGGCGACGACGAGTTCGCCTTCACCGATCTGGCGCAGGACTACTTCGGCCATGTGCCAAGCGCGGTCGAATCGGTCGCGCTGCTGCTCAAACTGCAGGCCTCGCCGGTGCACTTCCACCGCAAAGGCAAGGGTCGCTTCCGCAAGGCTCCGCCCGAGATCCTGCAAGCCGCCCTCGCCGGCCTTGAGAAGAAACGCCTGCAGCAGGAGACCGTGGAGCGCTACGCCAGCGAACTGGAAGCCGGCCGCCTGCCGGTGGAAGTCGCGGCGATCGTCACGCAGCTGCTGGTAAAGCCCGACCGAAACAAGCTCGAAACCAAGGGCGTGGAACTCGCCTGCGAGCGCAGCGGCCGTACGCTGCCGCAACTGCTGCTCGCCTGCGCCGCGTTCCCGAACGCCCACGCTTACCACCGCGCGCGCTTCCTGTCCGAACACTTCCCGGACGGCATCGGGTTCCCGCCGCACGAGGTGCCGGCGCCGGTACATGCGCTCACGCGCGCCGACGTGCGCGCCTTCTCGATCGACGACGCGACCACCACCGAGATCGACGATGCGTTCTCGATCACGCCGCGCGCGGGCGGGGGCTGGCACATCGGTGTCCACATCGCCGCACCCGGCATCGGCATTCCGCAGGGCGCCCCGCTGGATGCCGTGGCGCGCAAGCGGCTATCCACGGTGTACATGCCGGGCGACAAGATCACGATGCTGCCGGACGATGCGGTGTCGGCTTACACCCTTTCGGAGGGGCGCGACTGCCCGGCCGTTTCGCTGTACGTCGACGTCAACGCGGATTACTCGATCGCAGGCCATTCGAGCCGCGTCGAGATCGTGCCGGTGGTGGCCAACCTGCGTCACCACGACATCGAACCCTGGTTCAACGAGGCGACGCTCGCTGCCGAACTGCCCGATGCGCCCTGGCGCGATGAGCTGAAGCTGTTGTGGGAGTTCGCGACCGTACTCGAAGCCGGCCGCGGTAAGCCTTCGGCGAACCAAAACGCGTTCGACTTCAACTTCTACGTTGATTGGGCCAAGGAAACCGCAGACGGCCCCGGCCTCGTCGACATCCAGCGCCGCAAGCGTGGCTCGCCGCTCGACAAGCTGGTGGCCGAGTTGATGATTCTCGCCAACAGCACCTGGGGTCGTGTGCTGGCCGACGCGGGCATCCCCGCGATCTACCGCGCGCAAACCGGCGGGCGTGTGCGCATGACCACCGCGGCCGCGCCGCACGACGGCCTCGGCGTGGATTGCTATGCCTGGTCCAGCTCGCCGCTGCGTCGTTATGTCGATCTGGTGAACCAGCGCCAACTGATCGCCCTGCTGTCGAACGAGCCGGCGCCCTTCAGCAAAGGTTCGGCGGAACTGGCTGCGGCGATGAACGACTTCGAACTCGCGTACGCCGCCTATGCCGACTACCAGCGCCAGATGGAGCGTTACTGGTGTCTGCGCTGGCTACGCCAGCAGAGCCCGGGGTACCAGCCAGAGGGCCATGTGTGGCGCGAGAACCTGGTGCGCTTCAACGACATTCCGCTGGTGGTCAAGGTGCCGTCCTTGCCCAACCTCGATGCCGGCACCCATATCCGCCTCGCGATCGAGCGCTACGACGACCTCGCGCCAGACCTCGTCGCCCGCTACGTCGAGACGCTTGCGCCTGATGCCGATGTCCTGACGACGGACGAGGAAGACGGCCTGTAATCTGCGCGTTACACTCGCGTCCCGATGCCCCACGCCCAGACTCCACGCAAACCCGCAGCGACCGCACCTGCTGCCCGCACCTCCGGTGCCCGGGCGCATGCGGCCGCCGCTGCGGAGGTCGCCAAAACCGCGCCAGTAGCGGTGAAGCCCGCACCAGCAAAGCCGGCGCCGGCCAAGCGCCGCCGCCTGCGCCTGCCACCCGCCACGCGGCGCATCGGCAGCGAGAACATCTTCTGGGGTGCGGTCGCCTTATCGATCGTGCTGCACGCAGTGCTGCTCGCGCTGCAGTTCTCGATGCCGGACAGCAAGATGAATCGCCAGCGCGACAAGGGCCTCGACATCGTGCTGGTCAACGCGAAGCATGCCCATGCACCGAAAGATGCCCAGGCCCTCGCGCAAGCCAACCTCGACGGCGGCGGCAATAGCAAGACCAAGGCGCTGCCCACCACCCCTCTGCCGCCACAAGACCAAACACGCGACGGCGAGTCGCTGATGGAAGCGCAGCGCCGCATTGAGCAGCTCGAAGCGCAGCAGCGCGAACTGCTCAAGCAGAGCAAGAGCCTCAAGCAGTCGCAGATCGATCTCGCCAAGCCGCAGCAGAATCCGGAGCCGCCAAAAGTTGCCGGCTTCGATCTGGTCGAACACGCACGCGCCATCGCGCGCCAGGAAGCGGTGATCGACAAGAGCCTGCAGGAGTACGCCCAGCGGCCCCGCAAGGCCTTCGTTGGTGCACGCACCACCGAATACCGTTTTGCGCAGTACGTTGAAGACTGGCGCCAGAAGATCGAACGCGTCGGTACGTTGAACTTCCCGCGTGACCGCAACGGCAAGATCTACGGCAGCCTGCTGATCGCCGTCGAGATCAAGGCCGACGGCTCAATCGCCAGCGCCGAGGTACGCCGCTCATCCGGCAACCAGGTGCTGGACGACGCCGCGATGCGGATCCTGCAGCTGGCGTCGCCGTTTGCACCCTTCCCGGCGAACATCCGCAAGGATGTCGATGTGCTCGTGATCGCGCGCACCTGGAACTTTTCCAAAGAAGGCGACGCGCTGGACGCGCGGCGCGGCGAGTAATCCACCACAGGAGTCAGCGATGGACCGCTACGCCGTCTTCGGCAATCCGATTGCCCACAGCAAGTCGCCCTTCATTCACGCCCGTTTCGCGGAGCAGACGGGGCAAACGCTGAGCTACGAGGCGCGCCTCGCGCCGCTGGGCGGCTTCGCCGAATCTGTTGCGGCCTTTCGCTCAGAGGGTGGCCGCGGTGCCAACGTGACGGTGCCGTTCAAGCTCGACGCCTTCGCGCTGGCCGATCGCCGTTCGGCGCGCGCCGAAGCAGCCGGCGCCGCGAACACGCTGCTGTTCGACGAGCTTGGCATCTTCGCCGACAACACCGATGGCGTGGGCTTGGTGCGTGACCTTGCTCAACTGGGCTGCGTGCTCGAAGGCGCACGGGTGCTGTTGCTGGGTGCCGGCGGCGCGGCACGCGGCGCGCTGCTGCCCTTGCTCGCCGAAGCGCCCTCGTCGCTGACGATCGCCAACCGCACCACCGAGAAAGCCCTTGCGCTGGCGCAGCAGTTCCAACCGGAAGGCCGCGCCTGCGCGCTCGCCGGCTGCGGTTTCGACGCCCTCGCTGGCGGTACCTTTGACGTGGTGATCAACGCCACCTCCTCGTCGCTGTCCGACGATGTGCCGCCGCTGCCGCAAGGCATCTACGCACCCGGCGCGCTGGCCTACGACATGATGTACGGCCGCGACGAAACGAGCTTCCTCGCCGCTGCGCGCGCACTGGGTGCGACGCGCGTCTCGGACGGGCTCGGCATGCTGGTCGAGCAAGCCGCCGAGAGTTTCTTCCTGTGGCGCGGTGTGCGCCCCGACACCCAGCCTGTACGCGCCGCACTGCGCGAGGCAATCGCACGATCCTGATGATGCTGAAGTGGTTCAAGCGCGCGCTGCTGGCGCTGCTGCTGGTTTTTCTCGCCTATCAACTTTGGGTCTTCGGCCTCGTGCTGTGGTGGAAGTGGAACCCGCCTCAGCAGACGAGCTTCATGTCGCTACGCCTCGCTGAACTGCGCGAGAAGACGCCCGACGCGCAACTGCGGTATCAATGGGTGCCGTATGAGCGGATCTCGCCCAACCTCAAGCGCGCGGTCATTGCGGCAGAGGACGACGGCTTTGTCGACCATGAGGGCTTCGACTGGGACGCGATCGAGAAGGCGCTGGAAAAGAACGAGAAGCTCGCCAAACGCGGCAAACCGATCCGCGGCGGCTCGACGATCAGCCAGCAACTGGCGAAGAACCTGTTCCTGACACCGACGCGCAGCTATGTGCGCAAGGCGGAAGAAGCGCTGATCACGGTGATGATCGAACACCTGTGGGACAAGCGCCGCATCCTCGAGGTGTATCTGAACGTCGTCGAATGGGGCAACGGCATCTTCGGCGCCGAGGCTGCGGCGCGGCGCTACTTCAACATTCCGGCTGCACAGCTCGGCACCGCGCAGGCCGCGCGCCTCGCCGTGATGTTGCCGAATCCGCGCAAGTACGAGAAGAGCTTCGGCCCACGCCTCGCCGCGCACGCAGCGAGCGTAGAGCGTCGCATGCGGTTCTCGGAAGTGCCCTGACCCTGCGGGCGAAGCCCTCAGTCCGACAACACCTTGTTGTAGGCGTAGTAGACCTCATCGCGCTGCCAGCCTTGTGATGCGTAGAGCGATTGCGCCGTGAGGTTGGTCTTTGCCGTGGTGAGTTCCATACGAGCGAAGTGCTGAGCGCGCGCGAACGCCTCGGCGGCCTGCAATAACGCGGCCCCGGCACCCAGCTTGCGCGCTGCCGGCAGCACGAAGAGATCGTTGAGAATTACGATCGGCGCGGCGACCAGGGAACAGAAGCTCGGGTAGAGCTGGCAGAAGCCGAGCATCTCGCCGGAAGCCGACTCAGCGACAAAGACAACAGACTGATGCCGCACCAGCCGTTCTCGAATGAATGCGGAAGCACGTGGCAAATCGGCAGCCTGCTGGTAGAACCGGCGATAGGCATCGAACAGCACGGCGAGCGCGTCGACATCGTCGGCCGTCGCAAGCCGCGTGGAAATCTGGGTCATTGGGTTGATCTACCGGAAGTGCGTGTCAGGCGGCGGAGCGTATCCAGCCGGGCTTGATGCGTCAGTCGCGCAAGCGTAACGCAGCTTGCGGACAAGGGAAGCGGAAAAGACCCCGCGCCGCCGAAGTGTCTACGCGTCGACACCCGCGCGCATCACGAGACCGGCCAGCGCAGCGACAAACCAAGGGATCGCGAGGCTGATCAACAGCACGAGCATCTGATGCAGATCGGAACGCTGTGCGTCGGTAGCACCCAGCACGATCAATGTGGACAACAAGGCAGAAGGGTAAAGCGCCGCCCGCAGGCGGCCATGGCGCGCTTCAAGTGCCACCGCGAGCCGGTAAAGCAGCCCGAGCGTCAGTAATGCATAGAGCGCGAGCACCGGCAGCCCAAGCGCCGCGAAGTTGTGCAGCGTTTCTATCGCGCCGCAATCGTTCATCGCGCAGGCCGACTCGGCGAACATCAGCGTGCCGCTCGCGGCGATCAAAAGCACAAGTAGATAGAGCGTCACGGGCATTCGGGGGCACGCCGGAGAAGCTTGAGAACGGCCAGTCTAGAAGCACCGCCGTCGGCCGGGACCGACAAGTTGCGTGGTTCTTGCCGCAACTCAAATTCCGCCTCTCGCGACAACTCACCGCCAGCACTTCAGGGCCTGCATGGCAGGCCGGTGAGCTCACCCGACGATCGGCAGCGCCCGGGTGGATTTGATCTCCTTGAGCGAGAAACTCGAATAGATCTCCTTCACCCCGGGCAAAGCGCGCAACACATCGCGGGCAAACACGCCAAAGCCTTCCAGATCGCGCGCGACGACTTCGAGCAGGAAGTCGTAGCGGCCGGACACGTTGTGGCAAGCGATGACTTCGGGGATTTCTGCGATACGCGTTTCGAAGTCGCGGCTTAGTGCCTGGGCATGACTCTCAAGCATGATGCTGACGAAGGCCGTGACGCCGTAGCCGAGCTTTCGCGCGTCGAGTACTGCGCGATAAGCCTGGATGTAGCCGTCGTCCTCCAGTCGCCGCACGCGCCGCCAACACGGCGACTGGCTAAGGAAAACACGCTCGCCGAGTTCAGCGGTCGTGAGGCGCGCGTTGTCCTGCAGCGCAGCCAGGATGCGCCGATCCGTGGCGTCCAGATTTTCGATGATTGTTTTATCCACCGATGCTGCTCCCCGCGCATTGATATTGCCGACTTTATCGCCAACACAGCATGGATTGCAAAACTTCCGCTGGCGCTTCTCGATAGGATTGCCGCATCAAAACCTGGATCTGATGCGGGGGTAGCGCCATGACTCAAGACACCCGGCCACGCGGCTTTGCGACGCGCGCCATCCACCACGGCTACGATCCAATGAACCATCAGGGCGCGCTGGTGCCGCCGGTCTACCAGACCAGCACCTTCGCCTTTCCGAGCGTCGAACACGGCGCCGCCTGCTTTGCCGGCAATGAGCAGGGCTACATCTACACTCGGATTTCAAACCCGACTCTGGCGCTGCTTGAAGCGCGCATTGCCACGCTGGAAGGCGGTGAGGCCGGCGTGGCTTTCGCCTCCGGCATGGGGGCAATCACCGCCACGCTATGGACGCTGCTTTCGCCGGGCGACGAGATCCTCGTCGACACCACGCTGTACGGCTGCACCTTTTCGTTCCTGCACCACGGGCTGGCGAAGTTCGGCGTCGTGGTCCGCCACTGCGACATGACCAGCACCGTCGCGGTGCAACGTGCGCTGAGCGCGCAAACCCGGGTGGTGTACTTCGAAACGCCGGCCAACCCGAACATGCGCCTCGTCGATATCCGCCAGGTCGCGATGCTGGCACGCGCAAGCGGCGCCATCACGGTAGTCGACAACACCTACTGCACGCCTTACCTGCAACGGCCATTGGAACTGGGTGCGGATATCGTGGTGCATTCGGCGACCAAGTACCTCAGTGGCCACGGTGACGTGACTGCCGGGCTGGTGGTGTGCGACGCGGCCACGGCCGAGCGCATCCGGCTGGAGGGCCTGAAGGACATGACTGGCGCAGTGCTGTCGCCGCACGATGCGAACCTGGTGCTGCGCGGGATAAAGACGCTCGCGCTGCGCATGGAACGCCACTGCGACAACGCCAAGGCCATCGTCCGCTTGCTCGCCCACCATCCGCTGGTGACTCGGGTGCACTACCCCGATCTGCCGGACAACCCGCAGCGCATGCTGGCGCTGCGCCAGATGAAGCGCGCCGGCGGCATGATTGCGTTCGAACTCAAGGGCGGCTACGACACCGGCCGACGCTTCATGAACGCGCTGCAACTGGTGACCCGCGCGGTGAGCCTGGGCGACCCCGAAACGCTGGCACAGCACCCCGCCAGCATGACGCACTCGACCTACACCCCCGAGGAACGCGCCGCGCACGGCATCCCGGAGGGGCTCGTGCGCGTGTCCGCAGGGCTTGAAGACACCGAGGATCTGCTGGCCGACGTCGAACAGGCGCTCGCCGTAGCCGCTGCCGGCATGCCAAGCGAAAGCGCCGCGGCCTGAGCGGCTGGCTACGAAAACGAAACGGGCGCCCCGCGGGGCGCCCGTTTCTTCATGGCCCGGCAGCAAACCGCCGGGCCGGAGCAACAGATCAGTTGTGGTAAGCCGATTCGCCGTGCGAGGCGATATCCAGGCCCTCGCGCTCTTCGTCTTCCGCGACACGCAGGCCGATGAAGAGATCGACAAGCTTGTATGCCACCACCGAGACAACACCCGACCAGATGATCGTGGTGACCACGCCCCACAGTTGGCTGGTGACCTGGGCCGACATGCTGTACTCGCCGACCTTGTTGGCGACGTAGTCGATCACGCCGGTACCGCCGAGCGCCGGGTCAGCGAACACGCCGGTCAGAATCGCACCGAGGATGCCGCCGACGCCATGCACGCCGAACACATCAAGCGCGTCGTCCGCACCCAGCAGCTTCTTCAGGCCATTGACGCCCCACAGGCAGATCAGGCCGGCCGCGAGACCGATGATCAGTGCGCCCATGATGCCGACGAAGCCACAAGCCGGGGTGATCGCAACAAGGCCAGCGACAGCACCCGAAGCAGCACCGAGCATCGAGGGCTTGCCCTTGATCAGCCATTCGGCGAACAGCCAGGCCAGCGCCGCCATCGCGGTCGCAACCATCGTGTTAGCAAACGCCAGACCCGCAGCGCCGTTGGCTTCGAGGTTGGAGCCCGCGTTGAAGCCGAACCAGCCCACCCACAGCAGCGAGGCACCCACCATCGTCAGCGTCAGGCTGTGCGGGGCCATGGCTTCACGGCCGTAACCGATACGCTTGCCGACCATGAACGCACCCACCAGGCCCGCCATTGCGGCGTTGATGTGCACCACGGTGCCGCCAGCGAAGTCGAGCGCGCCCTTCTGGAACAGGAAGCCGGCGGTCGCAGCGGCCTTGTCGGCAGCAGCAGCGTCGGTGTAGGCATCCGGGCCCGCCCAGTACCAGACCATGTGAGCCATCGGCAGGTAGGAGAAGGTGAACCACAGCACGATGAAGAGCAGCACGGCCGAGAACTTCATGCGCTCAGCGAAGGCACCAACGATCAGCGCAGGCGTAATGGCTGCGAAGGTCGCCTGGAACATCACGTAGACCAACTCGGGGATATACACGCCCTTCGAGAAGGTGGCGGCGACCGAATCCGGCGTGATGCCCTTCAAGAAGAGCTTGTCGAAGCCGCCGATGAAGGCGTTGCCCTCGGTGAAGGCGAGCGAGTAGCCGAACACCGTCCACATCACGACGCAGAGCGCGAAGATCACGAACACCTGCATCAGGATCGACAGCATGTTCTTCGAGCGAACGAGGCCGCCGTAGAACAGTGCGAGGCCAGGAATGGTCATCAGCGTCACGAGCAGCGTAGCGACAATCATCCAGGAGGTGTCGCCCTTGTTCGGCGCAGGCGTAGCGGCCGGTGCAGCTTCAGCCGCCGCCGGGGCAGCGGCAGGCGCTTCGGCCGTGGCGGCCGGTGCAGCATCAGCCGGCTTGGCATCCGCCGCCGGGGCGTCAGCTGCGGGCTTGGCCGCTTCGGTGGTGGCAACCGTGCCGGTCGCCTCGTTGCTCTGATCGGAGGACCAGGCCGGGGCTGCGATACCGACGGACAGCGCCGTCAGCAGGATCGCGAGCATCTTTCTCATGTCGAAATCTCCTTGTCTGCCTTAGAGCGCTTCAGCGCCGGTCTCACCGGTGCGGATGCGGATAGCCTGTTCGAGATCGAAGACGAAGATCTTTCCGTCACCGATCTTGCCGGTGCTGGCGGCCTTCTCGACCGCTTCGATGACCTGGTCGAGCAGGTCGTCGGAGATTGCGATTTCGATCTTCACCTTGGGCAGGAAGTCGACGACGTACTCTGCGCCACGGTACAGCTCGGTGTGACCCTTCTGACGGCCGAAACCCTTGACCTCGGTGACGGTGATGCCCTGCACGCCGATCGCGCTGAGGGCCTCGCGCACTTCGTCAAGCTTGAAAGGCTTGATGATGGCGGTGACGAATTTCATGTTGGCTCCTTGGGTGGAACACGGCGCCCCGGGGGAGGGGTGCCGCGTGCTAAACCGGAATTAGAGGGTCTTGCCCACGGTGAAAAGAATGCGGCCAGCGCCCAGATCCTTGTCGAAGGCGTTGTGGTAGAACTCGCCCGCATCGCCCTTCGCGTTGGTGCCGCTGTAGAACAGGCCGAAGGTCAGGCCCAGCGCATCGGCCGTGCCACCCAGCTTGTAGTCGGTGTAGGACGCGTCATCGAAGCCCTTGACGCTCTGATAGCCCACATGCGCGACCAGATTGACGCCCTCGGCGACCGGCACAGTGCCATTGGCCTCAAGGTAGTAGCTGCCGCTGGTCTTGTCACCGTTCGGGGCTTTGGCGCCGAACAGGTTGGTGAAGGCATAGGAGCCCTTCAGCGTGATCCACTTGTAGCTGCCGGCCACATAGCCTTCCAGCGTGTTCGGGCTGGTGAAACCATCCGGGTAGGTGCCCGGGTAGTAGTACTGCAGCAGGCCTACGTCGTAACCGAAGTCACCGACCGCACCCTTGTAGCCACCGTAGAAATCCATCTCGATCGGGGCGCTGATGCCACCAGCATCCGACAGCCAGCTGATGTTCGAGGCCCAGGTGCCGAGGTAGATGCCGCTCTCGTGAGCGAAATCGAGACCGCCCTGGATGGCGGGCTTATGGTTAGTCTGCGCGATCCCGCGATAGATGTACTCCGAGGCCAGCGTGAAGTTGCCGGTCAGCGTGTAAGGCGCCTTGGCTTCTTCGGCGCGAACCGAGGCGGAAGCGGCCAGGCCGGCGATCAGGGCGGTAGCGATCAGGGTCTTGCGCATTTCAATCTCCGTCATGGGATGAGAATCGTGGTGACGGGCTTAATGCAGAATCCGTGCCACAGCCTGAAAAACCGCATCCGCGCACCGTTTGATCGCGCTTGACGGCGGTTCGCATCACGCCGCCGCACCGTTTTGCTCCGCCCGATGACGCGAGCCGCACCACGACGGTGCGATTCCGGGTTTTCCCGCATGCCGCACTGTCCCGGTGCATGAATTTGAGCGTGCTAAACTGGCTTCAAACCCTTGAAACCCTTACGGAGAGCCGCCATGGAGCCGCCCAAGTTCGTCGACGAAATCCAGAAGAAGGTTGCAGAGCTGCTCGAAAGCAGCCCGGCGCGCGACATCGAACGCAATGCCAAGGCTGCGTTTGCATCGGTACTGGGCAAGATGGATCTGGTGACGCGCGAGGAATTCGATGTACAGCGCGAGGTGCTCGCGCGCGCACGTGAACAATTGGTCCGGCTGGAAGCCCGCGTGGTCGAACTGGAGGCTGAACTCGCCCGCGCGAAAGGCAGCAGCGAAAATAAGTGAATCAGTTTCATCTGATTCGCCAGAAACTTTCGCTGGAATGACGGAGTCTGTGGCTCTAGCATGCAGTAAATACTGAACCGCATCGAACGATTGCGGACTGCATGCAGAGAGCCCACAGACATGACAACAGCCCCAACGCAATACACCCGCACCGCGATCGCACTGCACTGGCTGATCGCGTTGCTGATCTTCGTCGCCTTTCCGGTCGGCCTCTACATGGTCGACCTGCCCCTCTCGCCGCAAAAACTCAAGATCATCAGCTGGCACAAGTGGGCCGGTATCACAGTACTGGCACTGGTGCTGGTGCGCATTCTGTGGCGCGTGACGCATCGCCCGCCTGCGCTGCCCGACTCGATGAACAGCATCGAAAAGCTCGCCGCGCACGGCGCGCATCACCTGCTTTATCTGCTGATGATCGCCGTGCCGCTGGTCGGCTGGCTGATGAGCTCGGCCAAGGGCTTCCCGGTCGTATGGTTCGGCGTACTGCCGCTGCCCGATCTGGTCGGCAAGAGTGAATCGCTCGCCGAGTTCTTCGAGGAAGCACACGAAATCCTCGCCTGGTTGATGGCACTGATCGTCGTTGTGCATGCAGCGGCCGCAGTGAAACACCACTTCGTGGCACGCGACGGCATCCTCGCCCGCATGCTGCCCTTCCTGAAGTAAGCGGAGTCCCACCATGAAGATTTTCGTTACGGCCCTCGCGGCCGCCGCCCTCGCTTTGCCTGCCGCCGCCGTCGAATACGGCACGCTGGACCCGGCCAAGAGCAGCCTCGCCTTCACCTCCAAGCAGATGGGCGTGCCGGTGGATGGCAAGTTCGGCAAGTTCAAGGTCGCGCTGAGCTTCGACCCCGCCGCAGTGCAGAAAGCCAGCGCAGGCTTTGAACTGGAGCTTGCCAGCATCGACGCGGGCAGCAAGGAAGCCAACGATGAAGTGGTCGGCAAGGACTGGTTCAACGCCAAGCAGTTCCCGACCGCGGTGTTCAAGTCCACCAGCGTCAAGGCGCTCGGCGGCAACCGTTTTGAAGTCACCGGCACGCTGACGATCAAGGGCCGCACGCAGAACGTGACGGCCCCCTTCACCTACAAGGCAGATGGCGCCAATGGCGTGTTCGAAGGCGCCTTCACGATCAAGCGGCTGCAGTTCGGCATCGGCGAAGGGCCGTGGGGCGACACCTCCACGGTCGCCGACGACGTGCAGATCAAGTTCCGCCTCGTCGCCGCCGCACGCAAGTAATCCGGATTACCGATTGCCGGCACCCACCGGGGCCAGCAACACCACTCACCCGCAACAGGAGTCACCCACATGAAAAAGCTGATCATCGCCGTCTCGCTCGCCGCCCTGTCGGGCGCAGCCGCCGCAGCCGCGGACACCTACAACTTCGATCCGACCCACACCTGGCCGAGCTTCGAGATCAATCACTTCGGCCTGTCGACGCAGCGTGGCCGCTTCGACAAGACCACCGGCAAGGCGGTGATCGACTTCGCCGCCAAGAAGGGCAGCGTCGAGGCCGTGATCGAGACCGGCTCGATCAACATGGGCTTCGAGAAGTGGAACGACCACATGAAGTCGGAAGACTTCTTCAATGTCGCCAAATTCCCGACCATGACCTTCAAGTCGGACAACCTCACCTTTGATGGCGACAAGCTGGTTGGCGCCGATGGCACGCTGACGATGCTGGGCGTCACCAAGCCGGTGAAGCTCGCGGTCAGCAACTTCAAGTGCGTGCCGCACCCGATGCTGAAGGTGCAGGCGTGTGCTGGCGACATCAGCACCACGATCAAGCGCTCGGACTGGGGCCTGAACAAGTACGTGCCCTACGTCAGCGACGAAGTCACGATCAAGATCCCGGTCGAGTCGCTCAAGCAGCAGTAAGCCGCACCCGCCTCGCGCGAAAAGGGACGCCCACGGGCGTCCCTTTTTTCTTTCTCCGCGCCCAACACCGATCGACCGCCCCCGCCCGCTCTGCCATCATGCATGGCCCGACCGAGAAACGACGCATGCGACGCACGCACCTCCCCCTCCTGATCGCCGGCCTGCTCGCGCTGGCCCCCGCCCATGCCGCGAAGACGCTGGTGTACTGCGCCGAGGGCAGTCCCGAATCGCTGACCCGGCTGTTCGCCAACGGGCAGACCACGGCGGACGCCGGCGCGCAGATCGCCGATACGCTGCTCGACTTCAAGCCGGGCACCGCCGAACTGCAAGCGGCGCTGGCCGAATCCTGGACGATTTCGCCCGACGGCCTCAGCTACACCTTCAAGCTGCGCCGCGGCGTGAAGTTCCATCGCAGTGCGAGCTTCACGCCGAGCCGCGACTTCAATGCCGACGATGTGCTGTTCACCTGGAACCGCCAGGCAGACAAAAGTCACCCGTACCACACGCTTGCCGGCAACCTTGCCTTCGTGCAGTTCAACAACCTGCGCATGGACGAAAACGTGGCGCGGCTCGAAAAGCTCGACGACTACACGATCCGCTTCGTGCTGAAGAAGCCTGAGGCACCGTTCCTCACGCGCATGAGCTTCGACATGCTCGGCATCCAGTCCGCCGAGTACGCCGCCAAACTCAGCGCCGCCGGCACGCCCGACAAGCTCGATCGTGAGCCGATCGGCACCGGCCCCTTCCAGTACGCCGGCTACCAGAAAGACACCGCGATCCGCTACAAGGCCTTCGATCAACATTGGCGCGGGCGGCCGAAAATCGACGCGCTGGTGTTCAGCATCGTGCCAGACGCCGCGGTGCAGTTTGCGAAGCTCAAGACCGGCGAATGCCATGTGTCGACCTCGGTGAAGCCCGCCGACGTTGCTCAGATCGAGAAGACGCCGGGTCTCAACCTGATCCAGCAACCGGGCCTGAACACCGGCTACATCGCACTGAACACGCAGAAGAAGCCCTTCACCGACCGCCGCGTGCGGCAGGCGCTGGATCTGGCGATCGACCGCAACGCGATCCTCGGCGCCGTGTATCAGGGGCGCGCGACGCTGGCGAAAAGCCTGCTGCCGCCCGCGTACTGGGCAGCCGACACCAAACTGCCTGCGCTCGCCTACGCGCCGGACAAGGCCAAGGCGCTGCTCGCGAGCGCCGGTTTCCCGCAAGGCTTCGACATGGAGTTGTGGTACCTGCCGGTGGTGCGCCCGCACAACCCGGACGGCAAACGCATGGCCGAGATGATCCAGGCCGATCTGGCGAAGATCGGCGTGCGCGTGAAGCTGGCCACCTTCGAATGGGGTGAGTACCTCAAGCGCAGCCGCGCGGGCGAACACCAGGCGGTGATGTTCGGCTGGCTCTCCGGCAACGGCGAACCCGACAACTACTTCGAACCGCTGCTCTCGTGCGACGCTGCAAAGAGCGGCGGCAACCTCACGCGCTGGTGCGACCCGGCCTTCGAAGAACTGCTGCAACGCGCCCGCCGCACCAGCGACCGCGCCGAGCGCACCAGACTTTACGCAAAGGCGCAGGAAGCGCTGCGCGATGCCGTACCGCAACTGCTGATCGCGCACGGCAACCGTTTCGGCGTCACGCGCAAGGAAGTCACCGGCTTCGTGCTGGAACCCACCTACGGCTTGAACTTCCAGACCGTCGATCTGGCACGCTGAGCCCATGCACACGATCATCGAAACCGAACGCCTGCGCCTGCGACCTTTCGTGGAGGCAGACGCCGAAGCCTACATGCCGCTGGTGACCGACCCGGATGTCGTGCGCTACGCCGGCGGCCCGGGGCCGGATACGCTGGAAGGCGTGCGCGAGATCCTGCGCACCGCGCCGCTCGCCGACTACGCCCGCTATGGTTACGGCCGCTTCGCCTGCGAATGGAAAGCAAGCGGCGAGCTGATCGGTTTCAGCGGCCTCAAGTTTCTGCCGGAATTCGGCGAGGCCGAACTCGGCTACCGCTTTCTCACGCGCTATTGGGGGCTCGGCCTTGCCACCGAAGCGGGGTTCGCTTCGCTGCAATTCGCCAAGGAGACCCTGGGCCTGGCGCGCGTGATCTCGGTGGTCCATCCGGACAACCACGCCTCGAAGCGCGTCGTGCAGAAGCTCGGCTTCCGGCTCGAATCCCACCGCGAATACCCGCCCCTGCCCGGCGTGCAGGTGGAAATCTGGGCCGGCGATCTGCGCTGACCTGATAACGGGCGATTGAACGCGGCGAAGCCGCGCGGCTATGATCCGGCAACAAGAGACCGACCGCCCACACGGCGGCCGGCATGCATCGCCCCAAGTCCGGTTACCCCGCAAGGAGAGATCGATGTTCATGTTGCGCCTCGCGACGGCCGCGCTCGCGGCCTCACTCACGCTGCCCGCCCTTGCCGCCAAGACCCTCGTGTATTGCTCCGAGGGGAGCCCTGAAGGCTTCAACTCGCAGTTCTTCACCACCAACACCACGCACGACGCGGCTTCGGCGCAGCTGATGAACCGCCTGGTCGAGTTCGAGGTCGGCACCACCAACATCGTGCCGGGGCTCGCGACCAGCTGGGAGATCTCGCCGGACGGGCTGGCCTACACCTTCCACCTGCGCCGCGGCGTGAAATTCCACACCACGGCGAAGTTCAAGCCCAGCCGCGACTTCAATGCAGACGACGTGATGTACTCGTGGTACCGCATGGCGGACCCGAACCACCCCTTCCACAAGAACAGCCCCGGCCAGACTTACGCCTACTTCGACGACATGGGCATGGCCCGCATCGTCGAGAAGCTGGAGAAGCTCGACGACTACATCGTGCGCTTCAAGCTGCGCCAGCCCGAGGCGCCCTTCCTCGCCAACATGGCGATGGACTTCATGTCGATCCTCTCGGCCGAGCATGCCGAGAAGATGAAGGCAGCCGGCACGCCCGAGCTGATCGACCGAGAACCGGTCGGCACCGGCCCCTTCCAGCTCGTCAGCTACCAGAAGGATGCGGTGATCCGCTACAAGGCGCATGAGCAGTACTGGGATGGCCGCCCGGCGATCGACAACCTGATCTTCGCGATCACGCCCGACGCGTCGGTGCGCTACGCCAAGATCAAGGCCGGCGAATGTCAGCTGATGGCCTTCCCGAAGCCCGCCGACCTCGCGCAGATGAAGGCCGACCCGGCGCTGAACCTGATGAGCAAGGAGGGGCTCAACATCGGCTACATCGCCTTCAACGTCGAGAAAAAGCCATTCGACGACAAGCGGGTGCGGCAGGCACTGAACATGGCGATCAACAAGAAAGCGATCCTCGACACGATCTATCAGGGCGCGGGCCAGATGGCGAAGAACCCGATCCCGCCGATCATGTGGGGCTACAACGACCGCGTGAAGGACTACGACTACGCACCGGACAAGGCCAAGGCTTTGCTCGCGCAGGCCGGCCTGAAAGATGGCTTCGACATGGAGCTGTGGTACCTGCCGGTGCAGCGCCCCTACAACCCGGACGGCAAGCGCATGGGCGAACTGATCCAGGCCGACCTCGCCAAGGTCGGCGTGCGGGTGAAGCTGATCACTTACGAGTGGGGCGAGTACCGCAAACGCAGCAAGGCCGGCGAGCACCAGGCGATCATGTTCGGCTGGTCCGGCGACAATGGCGACCCGGACAACTTCTTCACGCCGCTGCTCTCGTGCGACGCGGTGAAGGGCGGCGGCAACAACGCAAAGTGGTGCAACAAGGAATTCGACGATCTGATCGCCAAGGCCACCCGTACCGCCGACCGCAAAGAACGCACCAAACTCTACGAGAAGGCGCAGGAGATCGTGAAGGACGAAGCCCCGTGGGTGCCGATCGCCCACTCTGTCCGCTTCGAGCCGGTACGCAAGGAGGTGAAGAACTACAAGATGGCCGCCGTGCCGGTCAGCCACTTCCTCTCCAAGGTCGACCTCGCGAAATAACCATCGCGCCGGATGCACGGCGCAATCACCTTTGAACAGGAGCATCGGAACATGTCCAGCAACCCCTACGCCAACACCGTCATCGTCGTCGGCAACGACGGCCTCGGCCACGGCGACGACACACTGCGCCGCAAGGTGATCGGCACCTACTTCCGCGCCCTGTTCGAAAGCGGCAACCTGCCCAAGGCGATCCTGTTCTACACCCGCGGCGTGCTGCTCTCGGCCGACGATTCGCCCTGCCTCGCCGAACTCAAGGCGCTATCGGAAGCCGGCGTGCCGCTGATCATCTGCCGCACCTGCCTCGAATACTTCAACCTGATGGACCGGGTCGCCGTCGGCGAAATCGGCAACATGCTGAACGTGATCGAGGCGCAGGGAGCGGCGGAGAAGGTCATCACCCTCTGACACCAATGCTCGCCTTCCTCCTCAAACGCCTCGCCGTCGTCGTCCCGACCTTCCTCGGCATCACGCTGCTGGTGTTCTCGCTGATCCGCATGATCCCCGGCGATCCGGTGGAGGCGCTGTCGGGTGAGCGCGGCATGGAGCCGGAGCGCTATGCGCGGCTGATGCATGAGTTCGGGCTGGACCGGCCTTTGCCGGTGCAGTACTTCGAGTTCGTCGGGCGCACGCTGAAGGGGGATCTTGGCTATTCAATCGTCAGCCATGAGCCGGTGTTGCGGGAGTTCCTCGATCGCTTCCCCGCCACCCTGGAGCTGGCCTTGTGCGCGATCCTGTTCGCGATGCTGATTGGCATTCCGGCCGGCATGCTGGCCGCGGTTAAGCGCAACACGCCGGTCGATTACGGCGTGATGGGGGTGTCGCTGGCGGGTTACTCGATGCCGATCTTCTGGTGGGCACTGCTGCTAATCCTGTTCTTCTCGGTGCAGCTGGGCTGGACGCCTGTTTCAGGCCGGCTCGACATCCTGTACGACCCGCCCAAGGTCACCGGTCTGATGCTGATCGACGCCTGGCTGTCAGGCGAGGAAGGCGCGTTCCGCTCCGCCGCGTCGCACTTGGTGCTGCCGACCATCGCGCTCGGCACGATCCCGCTCGCCACCCTTGCCCGCATGACGCGCAGCGCGATGCTGGAGGTGCTGCGCGAGGATTACATCCGCGCCGCACGCGCGAAGGGGCTCTCGCCCTTCAGGGTGGTGGTGAAGCATGCGCTGCGCAACGCGCTGATCCCGGTCGTCACCGTTCTGGGCCTGCAAGTCGGCGTGCTGATGGGTGGTGCGGTGCTGACGGAAACCATCTTCGCCTGGCCCGGCATCGGCAAGTGGCTGATCGAGGCGATTCATCGGCGCGACTATCCGGTGGTGCAAGGCGGCATCTTGCTCACGGCGACCCTGGTGATCGTCGTGAACCTTGTCGTGGATCTGCTCTACGGCGTCATCAACCCGCGCATCCGGCATCCACGATGAATCGGCCAACGCATCCGCTACTCGAACTCTGGCGCGATTTCGCGCGCAACCCGGGTGCCGTGGGCGGCCTCGTCGTCGTGCTTGCGCTGGTGTGCTGTGCGCTGTTCGCCGACGGGCTCGCGCCGCATTCGCCGATCGAACAGTACCGCGACGCGATCCTGACACCGCCCGCCTGGGCCGAAGGCGGCCGTGCCGAGTTCTTGCTCGGTACCGACCCGGTCGGCCGCGATGTGCTATCGCGCCTGATCCACGGCGCACGCCTGTCGCTGGGCATCGGCGTCGTGTCGGTGTCGCTGTCGCTCGGCTTCGGCATCCTGCTGGGGCTCATCGCGGGGTTCTCGCGCGGCTGGGTCGGCACTGCCGTGATGCGGCTGATGGATATCCTGCTCGCGCAGCCCTCGCTGCTGCTCGCCGTCGCGGTCGTCGCGGTGCTCGGGCCGGGCCTGATCAACGCGATGTACGCAATCGCGATCGTGCTGCTGCCGCACTACGTGCGTCTCACGCGTGCCGCGGTGGTGAGCGAGCGCGACAAGGAATATGTGCAGGCTTCGCGCATCGCGGGCGCCGGCACGCTGCGGCTGATGTTCATCACGGTGCTGCCGAATTGCCTCGCGCCGCTGATCGTGCAGGCGACCTTGGGTTTCTCCACCGCAATCCTCGACGCGGCGGCACTTGGATTCCTCGGCCTCGGGGCGCAGCCACCAGCCTCCGAGTGGGGCGCGATGCTTGCCGGTGCGATGGAGTTCATCCAGTCCGCATGGTGGGTCGTTACCCTGCCCGGCATCGCGATCTTCGTCGCAGTGCTTGCCTTCAACCTGATGGGAGACGGGTTGCGCGACGCGCTGGACCCGAAACTGAAACGATGAGCGACGACAGGATTCGTTTGCGCCGCATGGCGCTGCAGGACGCCCCCACGGTCTGCTCGCTCTCCAGCGAGCTGGGCTACCCGACCGACACCGCGCGCATGATCGCGCGCCTCGCTGCGATCCTCGACCGCGAAGACCATGCCGCCTTCGTCGCCACCCGCAGCGACGTCATCCTCGGTTGGGGGCATGCGTTCGTCTGCCAGTTTGTCGAGAGCGACGCCTTCGTCGAGGTGGGCGGGCTGGTCGTTAGCGAAACGGCGCGTAGCCAGGGAGTAGGCAGCAAGCTGGTCGAAGCGATCGTCGGCTGGGCGAGAGCGCAAGGGGTTGCCGAAGTTCGCGTACGCTCGAACATCAAACGCGACGACGCCCATGCGTTCTACCGCGGCCGCGGCTTTGCCGACACCAAGACCCAGCGCGTGTTCGCGCGCGCCGTGCGGCGATCCGACGAAGGTAGAAGCGATGGCATTGCTTGAAGTCCGCCAGCTGCGCGTCGAGTTCGGGGCGACAGCCAGCCCCTTGCAGGCCGTAGACGGACTGGATCTGAGCCTGGAGGCCGGCGAAGTCGTCGGCCTCGTTGGCGAGTCGGGCTCCGGCAAGAGCGTCGCGTCGCTCGCGCTGATGGGCCTGGTCGACGCCCCTGGTCGTGTGTCAGCCGAGCGGCTCGCATTCGACGGCCGCGACCTGCTGACGATGCGCCCTGCCGAGCGCCGCCGCCTGCTCGGGCGCGACATTGCGATGATCTTTCAGGACCCGAGCACCAGCCTGAACCCCTGTTTCACGATCGGCGAACAGATAATCGAAACGCTTGCGGTCCATGAGGGCGGCTCGCGGCGCGCGTTGCGCGCACGTGCGCTGGAACTGCTGCAGCAGGTCGAAATTCCGGACGCCGCACAGCGCCTCGATGCGTATCCGCACCAGCTTTCCGGCGGCATGAGCCAGCGCGTGATGATCGCGATGGCAATTGCCTGCAACCCGCGCCTACTGATCGCGGACGAGCCCACCACCGCGCTCGATGTGACAGTGCAGGCCCAGGTGCTGCAACTGCTGCTGCGCCTGCAGCGCGAGCGCGGCATGGCGCTACTGCTGATCACGCATGACCTTGCGGTGGTGTCGGAAGTAGCACAGCGGGTGGTGGTGATGTATGCCGGGCAAGTGATGGAAACCGGTTCGGTGCCGGCAATCTTCACCGCGCCGCAGCATCCCTACACGCTGGCCTTGCTTGAAGCCCTGCCGGAACACAACCGCGGCGGCGAGCGCCTGCAAAGTCTGCCCGGCGTGGTGCCGGGGCAATTCGACCGCCCCACCGGCTGCCTGCTCGCGCCGCGCTGCCGCTTTGCCGAAACGCGTTGCAGCACGAAACGCCCCGCCCTGCTGGCGCGCGGTGTTGGCACGGTGCGCTGCCACTTTCCGCTCGACGCCCAGGGCGCATCGCGCGGTCGCAGCACCGAGGCGGCGACATGAGCGAGATACTGTTCGAAGCTCGCGATCTGAGCCGGCACTACCTGGTGCCGCAGGGGGTGTTCCGCCCCAAGGCCGTGGTGCGTGCGCTGGACGGGGTGAGCTTTGGCGTGATGGCGGGCCACACGCTGGCGGTGGTCGGCGAATCCGGCTGTGGCAAGAGCACGCTGGCGCGCCAGATCACGATGCTCGAAACCCCCACCGCCGGCTCCTTGAAGCTGGACGGCCACGCGCTCGCCAGCGCGTCGAAAGCCACACTGCGGCAACTGCGGCCGATGGTGCAGATGGTGTTTCAGAACCCGTATGCGAGCCTCAACCCGCGCAAGCGCATCGGCAGCATCCTCGAAGAGCCGCTGAAGATCCACACCACCTTCAATGCGGCCGAACGCGCCGAGCGGGCCCGGGCAATGATGGCCCGGGTTGGGTTGCGGCCCGAGCATTACGAACGCTATCCGCACATGTTCTCGGGCGGCCAGCGGCAGCGTGTGGCGATCGCGCGCGCGCTGATGACGCAACCCAAGCTGGTGGTGGCCGACGAACCGGTATCCGCACTCGATGTATCGATCCAGGCGCAGGTGCTGAACCTGTTGATGGATCTGCAGACCGAGACGAACGTCGCCTACGTCTTCATCTCGCACAACCTCGCGGTGGTCGAGCATATCGCCGACGAAGTGATGGTGATGTACCTCGGCCGCGTGGTGGAGCAAGGGCCCGCGCGCGCAGTGTTCGACACGGCGCTGCACCCCTACACACGCGCCCTGCTCGCCGCCACGCCGCGGCTGAACCCTGCCGAACGCGGCGAGCGCGCAATCGTGCGCGGCGAGCCGCCCTCGCCGCTGGCTCCGCCGCGTGGCTGCGCCTACGCCAGTCGTTGTCCGCTGGCGCAGGCGCGCTGCCGCGACGAAGCGCCTGCACTACGCGATGTCGGCGGCCACCGCGTCGCCTGCCATTTCGCCGAAACCGCCCGCTGAGACAGCCTCACTCAGGGGCGCGTTCGCGCGCGCCGCAAATCGGGTACGCATAACCTGCGCGGCACGCACCATCGCGGCGAGCGCCGCTTCGGTTTCCGGCCAGCCGCGGGTCTTCAGCCCGCAATCGGGATTGACCCATAGCCGCGCGACCGGCACCACCGCGCAGGCACGCTCAAGCAGATGCAGCATGTCATCCACTGATGGCACGTGGGGCGAGTGGATGTCGTAGATGCCTGGCCCGATCTCGTTCGGGTACTCAAACTCAGCGAAGGCATCGAGCAAGGCCATGTTGGAGCGCGAAGTTTCGATCGTGATCACATCGGCATCCATCGCAGCAATCGCGGGCAACACGGCGTTGAACTCCGAGTAGCACATGTGGGTGTGAATCTGCGTTGCATCCGCGACGCCGCCTGCCGCGAGCCCGAACGCCTGCACCGCCGCATCGAGTGCGTCGTGCCAGGCACTCTCCTTCAGCGGCAGCCCTTCACGGAAGGCGGGTTCGTCGATCTGGATGATGCCGATACCGGCCGCTTCGAGATCCAGCACTTCAGCGCGTATCGCAAGTGCAAGCTGTTTGAGCACTGCATCGCGCGGCAGATCGTTGCGCACGAAGGACCACTGCAACATCGTCACCGGCCCAGTCAACATGCCCTTCACCGGTTTTGCGGTCAGCGACTGCGCGTAGTGCGCAGTGTCCACCGTCATCGGCTCCGGCCGCCAGACGTCGCCGAAGATCAGCGGCGGCTTCACGCAACGCGAGCCATAGCTCTGCACCCAGGCGTGCTCGGTGAAGGCAAAGCCGCACAGCTTGTCGGCGAAGAACTCGACCATGTCGTTACGCTCGGCTTCGCCATGCACCAGCACATCGAGACCGAGCGACTCCTGCCGCGCGATCGCATCCGCGATGGCTTCGCGAACGCTACCCAGGTAAGCCAGTTCGCCCAGCTCGCGCCGCTTCCATGCGGCCCTCAGCGCGCGGATCGCCGACGTCTGTGGGAAAGAGCCGATCGTTGTGGTCGGCAGCAAAGGTAGCTGGAAGCGCTGGCGCTGCGCCTTCGCGCGCTGGGCATAGGGGCTGGCGCGCCGCGCCATCTCGGGGCGAATCGCGGCAAGCCGCTCGCGCACTGCGCTGACGCGAACCCGCGGCGACGCCTCGCGAGACTGGAGCGTTGCGCGCGCGGCGGCAAGTTCGGCGGCCACCGCGTCAGTACCCTGATCCAGCGCGCGTGCGAGCACTGCGAGTTCGGCGAGCTTCTCGTCGGCAAAGGCCAGCCAACTGCGCAGCTCAGCGTCGAGTCGAGTCTCCTGCCGCAACGTCAGCGGCACATGCAGCAGCGAGCACGACGGCGCCAGCCACAAGCGGTCGCCCAAGCGCGCATGCAGCGGCTGCAGCACCGCGAGCGCGGCATCGAGATTGCAACGCCAGACGTTGCGCCCGTCGACAATGCCGGCGGACAGCACCCAATGGTGCGGTAGCCGCGGCAGGAAGGCACGAACCTGCGAAGGCGCGCGCACGAGATCGAGATGCAAGCCGTCGATCGGCAGGTTGAGGATCGTGTCGGCGTGCGCGCTGACACTGTCGAAGTAGGTAGCGAGCAGGCGTTTGGGCCCTTGCGCAGCGAGTTGCGCGTACACCGGCGCAAATGCTGCCAACCAGTCAGCGGGCAATTCGAGCGCGAGGATCGGTTCGTCGATCTGCACCCAGGCAACACCCAGCCGGGCCAGTTCAGCCAGCAGGCTCGCGTAGCACTCGGCCAGCTCCGCGGCGCGTGCCAGCAGCCCACGGCCCGGCGTGGCGCTGCGCGAAAGGTAGAGAAAGCTCAGTGGCCCGATCAGCACCGGCTTGGCCGCATGGCCAAGGGCCTGCGCCTCGCGCACCGCGGCCAGCAGTGCCGATGCATCGAGCCGGAACGGCGTGTCGGCGTCGATTTCGGGTACGAGGTAGTGATAGTTGGTGTCGAACCACTTGGTCATTTCGAGCGCGGGCTGCGACGGCGTGCCGCGAGCCAGCGCAAACACCGCCTCGAGGCCCTTGCCGAGCACGCCGAAGCGCGCCGGCGTGGCACCGAACATGCGGGCGTGGTCCAGCATCAGGTCATAGAAGCTGAAATCACCCACAGCAACACAGGCGAGGCCAGCGTGCTGCTGGCCTCGCCAGTTCGTCGCGCGCAGGCTGGCGCCACACACTTCAAGCGCGGCAATGTCAGTTTCGCCGCGCCAGCAGGCCTCCAGCGCGAACTTCAACTCGCGCTGAGCGCCAATGCGCGGGTATCCAAGGGTGTGAATCTTTGTCATGCGGAGCCTCCGGGCTGCGTGCCCACCGGAAACGGTCGGGCGCATCAATGTCGTGTTGGGTCACGCAGTCTCGGGCGCTGCCGCGCATTCATCAATCGCAAGTTTTTCCCATAAACTTGAATGCAATTCATATCGTCGACGTCATGCTCGAACTCCGCCACCTGCGCTCACTGATTGCGATTGCCGACAGCGGCAAGCTGGCGAGCGCCGCCGAACGGGTGCATCTGACCCAATCCGCGCTATCGCACCAGATCCGCAACGTGGAGGCGCACTTCGGTATGGCGCTGTTCCAGCGCACGCCGGGTGGCCTGCGCTTTACCGCGGCGGGCGAACGTCTGCTGCGGCTGGCGCGCGAAACCGTGGCCGCGGTCGGCGAGGCTGAACGCGATCTGATGCGGCTGCGCGACGATCAGCGCGGGCAGTTGCGCATCGTGCTGGAGTGTCACACCTGCTTTGACTGGCTGATGCCGGTGATGGATGAATTCCGGCGCCGCTGGCCGGAAGTCGAGGTGGATCTGGTGGCAGGTTTCCATGCTGACCCGATGGGCCTGCTCGACGCGGATCAGGCTGATCTGGTGATTGGCGCAGCCCCGACACCGCGACGTGGCCGCATCACAGCACCGTTGTTCCGCTTCGAGATTCTCGCGGTGCTGCCGAACGACCACCGCTTGCGTGGCAAGCGCCGCCTGAGCGCGAACGATTTCGCCGGCGAAACGCTGATCACCTATCCGGTGCCCGAGGAACGCATCGATCTGATCCGGCAGGTGCTGCAGCCGGCCGGCATCCAGGTCGAACGCCGCACGACCGAACTGACGGTCGCGATCATGCAGTTGGTGGCGAGCCGGCGCGGTATCGCCGCCTTACCGAACTGGGGCGTGAAGAACTATGTGGACTACCAGTACGTCACCGCAAAGCCGATCGGACCACACGGTTTATGGTCGGAACTGCATGCCACAGCACTCGAGCCGTTGATGCAGCGCCCGTTCGCGCAGGACATGCTCGCGATCATCCGCGAACGATGCGCCGCCACGCTGGACGGCATCGCCCTGCTCGGCGCGTGCTGAACGCGCGGCGGCCGCCTCAGGCCGGGCTGCCGCAGAAAGCGTCGAGCTCAGCCGCGGTCAACGGGTCCAGTTCGATATTAGGCAGTTCGTCCGCAATGCGTGCGGTGAGCTCTTCACGGCTGCCGAATAGCACCAGCTCGCCCGGCAGCACGCAGGCGTACAACAGCGGGTCGCCCACGCTGACGACGCGCCAGCGCTTGCCGACGCGTTGCGGGGTGAGCTGGATCAGATGGCCCTTCGGGTCGTCGACTTCCTTGAAACCGGTGACGCGCTCACCGTCACTGGTCTGGACGAACAGACCGCCCAAACCACCGAGGATCGTCTCGGCAAGGCCATGATGTCTTCCGGGGGGCAATAACACGCCACTGACAGGCATCGCCACATCCATGATCGCCTCCTTCTTGCTCGGGCACGACCAAGCTGCCCAGCAGGCTTTTAGTGTATGCGCTGCAGCAATAACACCCTAGGCGTAGACACCCAAAACCACGTCAATTAATGCACAGCGCTGTTGCTGCAATGCAAAAAGGCGGACTGTCTCTCGACAGCCCGCCTTGCGCGGTTCAATCTGGGCGTTTTGGCTTAGCGGCCGGCTTCGGCGCGCAGTGCTTCGGCCTTGTCCGTCGCTTCCCAGGTGAATTCCGGCTCGTCGCGACCGAAGTGGCCGTACGCAGCGGTCTTCTGATAGATCGGGCGCAGCAGATCGAGCATCTGGATGATGCCCTTCGGGCGCAGGTCGAAATGCTCCTGCACCAGCTTCGCGATCTGGTCGTCCGGAATCACGCCGGTACCTTCGGTGTAGACCGTCACATTGATCGGCTTGGCAACGCCGATCGCGTACGACAGCTGAACCTGGCACTGGCGCGCCAGGCCGGCGGCCACGATGTTCTTCGCCACGTAACGTGCGGCGTAGGCCGCGGAACGGTCGACCTTGGTCGGATCCTTGCCCGAGAACGCGCCACCACCGTGCGGGCAAGCGCCGCCGTAGGTATCGACGATGATCTTGCGGCCGGTGAGGCCGCAATCACCCTGCGGGCCGCCGATGACGAAACGGCCGGTCGGGTTGACCAGGTACTTCGTATCCTGCAGCAACTCGGCCGGGATCACCGCCTTGATGATGTCCTCGATCACCGCCTCGCGGATCATCTCCTGCGTGATGTCCGGCGAGTGCTGGGTGGACAGCACCACGGTGTCGATCGAGTGCGGCTTGCCATCGACGTAGCGGAAGGTGACCTGGCTCTTTGCATCCGGGCGCAGCCAGGGCAGGCGGCCGTCCTTGCGCAGCTCGGACTGGCGCTGCACCAGGCGGTGTGCGTAGAAGATCGGCGCCGGCATCAGCTGCGGCGTTTCGTCGCAGGCGTAACCGAACATCAGGCCCTGGTCGCCCGCACCGGTGTTCAGGTGGTCGTCCGACGCATGGTCGACGCCCTGTGCGATGTCCGGGCTCTGCTTGTCGTAAGCGACCAGCACCGCACAGCCCTTGTAATCGATGCCGTAGTCGGTGTTGTCGTAACCGATGCGCTTGATCGTGTCGCGCGCGACCTGGATGTAGTCGACGTTCGCATGCGTCGTGATCTCGCCAGCGAGCACCACGAGGCCGGTGTTGCACAGCGTTTCAGCAGCAACACGCGCGTAGCGGTCCTGCGTGAAGATCGCATCGAGGATGGCGTCCGAGATCTGGTCGGCCACCTTGTCCGGATGGCCTTCCGAGACGGACTCGGAGGTAAAGAGGAAGTCTTGGCTCATGGCGCGCTCCAAATGAAAAAACCCCGTTGCTGCCGTCGCGGCCGGCTCCGGGGTTTCGAGCGGGCGACGCTTTAGCAGAATTTTCGAAGCCTGCGACAGGCCCCGGCCCGCCCTGCAAGTTGTCGGTTTAACTCGGCGGATCGGCTATTATCCCTCGGGCTCGAAAGCCCGGTCAAACGCCGACCGGGCTCCCACCTTCCGCAATGAACACCTTCTTCCGCCTGCTCGGCCATCTTCCGCTCCTGTTGCTGCATTGGCTCGGTGCCGGCATCGGCCTGCTCGTTTGGGCAGTATCCGGCCGCTACCGCCGCACACTCGCGAACAACCTTGGCCAGGCGCTGGGCCGCCCGGCGCGCCTCGGCGAATGCATCGCCAACGCAATCGAGGCCGGCAAAGGCGCATTCGAGACCGCATGGGTGTGGACCCGCCCGCAGACGACACTCGCCGCAGCAGTGCGCACGACGGCGCGCTGGCAGGCCGTGCTCGATGCGCAGGCGGCCGGGCGCGGCATCGTGTTCGTGACGCCCCATCTGGGCTGCTTCGAGATTTCCGCACAGTACTTCGCCGCTGTCGCCGGGCCGATCACGGTGCTGTTCCGCCGCCCGCGCAAAGCGGTGCTCGCGCCGCTGATGGACGCCGGCCGCAACCGCGGTCGCATGCGCGCGGTACCGGCCGACGCCGCCGGCGTGCGCCAGTTGCTCAAATCGCTGCGCGCCGGTGAAGCCATCGGCATCCTGCCCGATCAGGTGCCGCGCGAAGGCGAAGGCATCTGGTCGCCCTTCTTCGGCCGCCCGGCCTACACGATGACATTGGCTGCACGCTTCATCGGCAGCAATGGCGCGCCGGCCTTTCTCGCCTTCGCCCGCCGCCTGCCCTGGGGGCGCGGCTTTGA
>CAMFLH010000025.1 GCA_945957295.1 uncultured Uliginosibacterium sp. | reverse complement strand
GATCTACACTCGACTAGTCGTCGGCAGCGTCAGATGTGTATAAGAGACAGGCGAAACAGTTCTCGCGCCAGCTCAATCGCGTCAAGACGATCTGCGTGACCGGCGGCGAGTCGTACCGCGAACAGAACCGCGCCATCTCGACGCCGCACGAGATCCTCGTCGCGACGCCGGGTCGCCTGATGGACCAGATGCAATCGGGCCGTCTGGACTTCTCGCGTATCGAAGTGTTCGTGCTCGACGAAGCCGACCGCATGCTCGACATGGGTTTCTCGGACGACGTGATGGCGATTGCCGCCAAGCTGCCGACCGATCGCCAGACGGTGTGCTTCACCGCCACGATGTCTCGCACCGTGATGTCGCTCTCGTCGCAACTGCAAAAAAACCCGCAAACGATCGAAGTGAAGGCCGAAGTCGCGCGCACCGATGCGATCGACCAGCATATCGTTTTCGTCGACAACTTCGGCCACAAGCGCCGCCTGCTGAGCCATTGGCTCAACGGCGAAGCGAGCGGCCAGGCTGTCGTGTTTACCTCGACCAAGCGCAGCGCCGATGAACTCGCCGCCGCGCTGGATGCCGAGGGTCACGCCACCGCCGCGCTGCATGGCGATCTGCAGCAGCGCCAGCGTACCCGCATGCTCAACCAGCTTCGCCGCGGCGAAGTGCGCGTGCTGGTGGCCACCGACGTCGCAGCGCGCGGTATCGACGTGCCGGCGATTACGCATGTGTTCAACTTCGATCTGCCGAAGTTCGCCGAAGACTATGTGCACCGTATCGGCCGTACTGGCCGCGCCGGTGCCACGGGTACCGCGGTGTCCTTCGTTGGTCGCGATGATGTGGGCGCGCTGCGCGGCATCGAGCGTTTCATCGGTCGCCCGGTGAAGATCACCGAAGTGGAAGGCATGGTCGCCGAGTTCAAGCCGGGTGCCCGTGGTGATGGTCGTCGCCCGGCGCCGCGCAAGTGGGACGAGCGTCGCCCGCAAGGCGAGCGCCGCGAAGGTCGCCCGTTTGGCGATCGCAATTTCGGCGACCGTCGTCCGCAGGGCGAGCGTAGTTTCGGTGACCGTCGTCCGCAAGGCGAGCGCAGCTTTGGCGATCGTCGCCCGTTCGCGAGCGAGCCCCGTAGCTTTGGCGACCGTGCCCCGCGTGGCGAGAGCTTCGGCAACAACGAGCGCCCGGTGAGCCGCGAAGGCTTCGGTAACGGCGACCGCTATCCGAAGCGTGAGGCTTTCGGCCGCGACGATGCGCCGCGCAGCTACGGTGACCGCCCGGCACGCGATGCCGCACCCTACGGTGACCGCCCGCAGCGCGATGCCAGCCCGAGTGGCGATCGCGGTTTTGGCGATCGTCGCCAGGACGCGCCGCGCAAGTCTTGGGGTGACAGCAAGCCCTTCGGCGCCGAGCGCCCGCGTCGCAAGTTCGACTGATCGCGTTTCGATTGCGAGAAACGGCCGGGATATCCCGGCCGTTTTTCTTTGTATTGAGGCTTGAGCGGGGCAGGTGGTGCGGGGGCGCTCGCCCAAATGGCTCTCGCGGTAAGGCTGATTGGCGGGTACGCTGTTCGGCTTTCATTGTTGCGCCACGGACGACGAAGCCGCCATGTCCTATCAGACCCGAACGATCGATCTCGCTGCGGTGCGTGACGTCGCCTGCATGTTCCCTGACGTGAACGCGGTGCCGCGCGGCAAGATCCGGCCGTTGCGCGACTTCAGAAACGGTGCGGAGTTGCGGATTGCCGAGGCGATCGGTTTGCATACGATCGACGGAAACTATCCGGACGACGACATCACCGGCGACGCGGACCAAGACATCCGCCTGATCGCCGACCCTCGCAGCCTGCGCGTGCTGCCTTGGCGCCCGAACCGTGCGATCGCGATTCACGACGCGGTGCACGGCGACGGGCGTGCGTCGGACTTCGCCGCCCGTGCGGTATTGCGTCGGGTACTCGATGCTTACCGGCAGCGCGGGTTGCAGGCGGTAGTCGCACCAGAGATCGAGTTTTACCTCTTCGATCGTAACGATCGAATCGAGCACGGTTTCGAGGCGCCACGTGGCCGCGGTGGTGTGGTGGAACAAACACCGGCGGGCTACAGCCTGGATGCGGCGAACGAGCATGCGGCGTTTTGGGACGAACTCGCGGCGACGCTGGATGGCTTGGGGGTGTGCACGGACACTTGGCTGCATGAGGTGGGCGCATCGCAGTACGAGATCAACCTGCTGCACGGCGATCCGATGGATCTGGCCGACCAGGTGATCTACTTCAAGATGGCGTTGCGCGAGATCGCCGCGCGGCATGGCCTGCTCGCCGTGTTCATGGCCAAGCCGGTCGCAGGACAACCCGGGAGCTCGATGCATCTGCATCAGAGCGTGGTGGATGCGGCGGGAAACAACATCTTTGCCACGGGTGACGGCAGCGATAGCGATGTGTTCTGCGCCTTCATGGGCGGCTTGCAGCGCTACATGCCGGATCTGATGCTGGTGTTCGCACCCTTCATCAATTCGTGGCGGCGTTACGTCAACGGCTCGCAGGCGCCGGTAAACCTGGAATGGGCGGAAGACAACCGCACCGTGGCGTTGCGTGTACCGAGTGCGCCGCCGGTCGCGCGGCGGGTGGAGAACCGGCTCGCTGGCAGCGATGCGAATCCGTACCTCGTGATTGCCGCGTCCTTGGCTTGCGGCTTGCGCGGCATGGAAGAGAGTCTGGCGCGGCGCGATTCGATCGGCGCGCGTTCTGGCTACGCCTTCCCGCGCGAACTACCCTTGGGTATGGAGGCGGCGCTGCAACAGTTGCGTGACAGTGCGCCGGCGGCCGACATGCTGGGTGCGGGATTCGTACGCGCCTACTGCGGTGTCAAACAGACCGAGTTCGATGCCTTCATGGGCGAGGTGGGTGCGTGGGAGCGCAGGCATCTCGCGTTACAGGTCTAAATAGAAGCAGGGTGAACGAAAAAGGGCCGGATTGCTCCGGCCCTTTTTGTTGGGTGTCGTGCCTGATCAGAACTTCAGGAAGCGGGCGCTGAGCGCCGGCACCTTGATCGTGTAGATCCCGTCGGCAGCGCTGATTGTGCTGCTCGCGAGCAGATCGCTCAGATCGGTTGTGACGCCGCTGATTGCCTTGCTGTCGAGTTTGATCGTCGCTTCGCTGCTGCCGGTGTTCAGGATCACCAGCACGCGGTTGGCGCCGGCGTCCTTGCGGTCGATGTATAGCGTGCTGTCAGCGTAAACATGGGTGCGCGAACCGAAGGCGAGTGCCGGGTTGCTGTCGCGCAGCGCCCACAGTTGGGCGACGTAGTTCTTCAGATCGCTCTGGCGTGCGTTGAGCGCGCCGACCGCGCCGCCGACCGTGGTTGCGACGCCGTCGATCAGCGCACTGTCGCGGCTGACGTGGTCATCACACAGACCGACCGCGGCGCAGGTCGAATCCGGTTGCTTGGTCGAGAATCCGGCGACTTCCTGGCCGATTTCGTCACCGTAGTACAGCGTGATCGGGCCGCTGTAAGCCGCCATGAACGAGAAGGCCAGCTTGTGACGATTCCAGTACGCGTCGTCCGACGGCTGGGCGATGCCGCCACGCTGCAGCAGATCGCCGAAGCGGACCAAATCGTGGTTGGTCAGCATCAGGTTCGGCATTGCGTGGGCAGGGTAGGCCGCCTGCACGGTTGAGTAGACCTCTTTCAGCGTGCTCGCCGGCTTCTTGCCCGCGCCACTTTCTTCAACCGCCAGCGTTTGCACGAGGCGGTAGCGGCTCGGGAAGTCGAAGTTGGAGAGCAAGCCGGGCGCTGCAGCGGTGCCGTACCCATTGCTGGTGATCTGGCTTTCACCTTGCCAGATCTCGCCGACCATGTAGCCCAGCGGGTTGACCGTTGCGCCGGCCGCGTTGGTGTAGCTCACACTCGCGGATGCCTGCTGAACGGCTGCACGCAGTTTGGCCCACTGATCGACCGGCACCTGGTAGGCCTGGTCAAGACGCCAGCCGTCGATCTTCAATTCCTTGATCCAGTAAGTCGCAACCTCGGCGTAGAAGTCGTAGCTGCCCGGGTAGGTGACCGGGTTTGCGCTGCCCGTTGGTGTCTTGCCGGTCGGGGACGCAACGACGTTGTCCTTGTGGTGACCGAAGACACCATCGAAGAAGACATACAGGCCGCGTTTGTGGGCTTCGGCCACAAGCGTCTTTGCCTGATCGAGGGTGCCGAACTTCGGGTCGACCTTGAAGTAGTTGCTGGCGAAGTAGCCGGTCGCGTCGAGCCGGTTCGCCCAGATGTCCTGGCCCGACTTCGGGATCGATTCGAAGATCGGCGTCAGCCAGATCGCGTTCGAGCCGGTGCTCTTGATGTAGTCGAGCGAGTTGATGATGCCCTGCAGATCGCCCTTGTGATGGCTGGAGCCGTAGCCAACGTTGTAGTTCGCGCTGGCGTCACCGTCGACGAAGGATTCCACCATGATCTGGTAGACGCGAAGGCCGCATTCGGCGCTGGCGGTGCCCTTGAAGCAGGCGAGGCGGCTGTCGGCGCTGGCAGCGGCGGCGGAGATCGTGATCGCGCCGTCGGTCGGTGTGGTGGGGGTGGTTGGCGTGGTGGGGGTCGTAGGCGTGCTGGTGTCGCTGCCACCACCGCCGCCGCAAGCGCCGAGGGCGAGCGAGAGTGCGATGGCGATCGGGATCTGCTTGAACAAGGTGCTGCGCATGGGTTTGTTGCTCCTGATTGATGTGGATTCGGGCTGATTTGCCCGAGCCTCCCTGGCGTCGCTGCCGCTTGCGGGCGGGCGCGCGCTTCTGCGTGTGGGCGCTAAGCTAAGGGGGCTTGGCAGGAGCGTCTTGTCAGTTTTTGTGGTTTTTGAGCGAATTCACATTTCGCGATAGCGCGCGCCGTGGAAGCTATTGCGCTTGGAGAGCTCGGCTTCCAGCCGTGGCGCCAGCTCCGACAGGCGCAGGTTCCAGTGCGGCGCAAGCTTGAGGCGCGGCGGGACTTCGCTGCCGAGGCGCTGGATCAGGATCCGCGGCGCGAGGCGTTCGACGAAGTCAGCGAGCAGCTGAAGGTAGTTGTCCTCGCCAAATAGCGGCACTGCGTCCGGTGTCTTCTGCCATTCGCGTGCCAGCGCCGTGCCGCGCACCAGCTGGAGTTGATGGAATTTGATCGCGTGCAGCGGCAAGGCAGAGAGCCGTGCGGCGCCAGCCAGCATCTCGTCGCGTGATTCGCCCGGCAGGCCAAGGATCAGGTGGCCGGTGATGAAGAGGCTGCGGGCGGCGGCACGCTGGATCGCGTCGGCGCTACAAGCAAAGTCATGGCCGCGATTCACGCGCGTCAGTGCTGCGTCGCAGGTCGATTCGATGCCGATCTCCAGTTCGATCTGGGTTCGCCCGGCGAGCTCCGATAGATAGTCGAGCACTGCGTCGGAGAGGCAGTCGGGTCGGGTGCCAATAGCCAGCCCGCTGATCGCGGGATGCGCCAGCGCCGCTTCGTAACACGCCTTCAGGCGCTCCAGTTCGCCGTAGGTATTGCTGTAGGTCTGGAAGTACGCGAGATAGCGGCGGGTGTTCGGATAACGACGACTCAGGAAACCGATGCCGGTGTCGATCTGTGCGTGGATATCGGCGCGTGCGTCGAGATAGCCCGGGGTGAAGCCGGCGTTGTTGCAGAAGGTGCAGCCACCAGTGCCGACCGTACCGTCACGGTTAGGGCAGGTGAAACCGGCGGAAACCGAGACTTTTTGGACGCGGCCGCCGTGTGTGCGGGTGATCCAGTCGTTGTAGGCGTTGTAGCGGCGTTTGCCGAAGGGTGAGGCGTTGTTGGGAGCATCCATCGAACGGATTCTCCCGACATTGCCTCATTTGCGCCTTGATCCGCGTCGGATCAAGGCGCGATGCTACGTAGAGGCGATCAGCGACGCAGTTGCGTGCGCGTGCGCCAGCCCATCAGGCCAAGGCCCAGGGCGAGCAGTGCGGCTGTGGACGGCGCCGGTACCGGATTCGGGTGTTCAACCGCCACGCCTTCGAAGATGAACACCATGTCGTTGAAGTCGCGGTCGCTCTTGCTGCCGGCACCCAACCAGGTGTCTTCGAAACCAACCAGCAGACGATCGTCGCCGATATCCAGCGCGAATGCGCGGGCGTGGATCGCGTCATCGTTCCAGCCGCGCGGATCGTCATTGGTGCTGCCCGGGCCGGTGAAGAAGTACTCGACGTTCGGCAGGTTGATGCCGTCGTAGACCAGGCGTTGGGTCTGCAGGCCGAACACCAGCTGGCTGCCAACCGTAAGGCCGGTGATGTCGCGCGACATGCCGATCTGCGTTGCAAGGCAGGTGTTGCCGGCCTTGGCGGTCTGGTAGGAACAGCCGGCGCGGGTCTGGAACAGCTGGTTGGTGCTGTTGACCGGGTTGTAGATGCTCAGGTTGTTGGTGCCGCCGCTGGCGTAGATCGGGTTCCAGAACGCAGTCGTATCGAACCCGCCGCCGTCGCTGGCGAGGAACAGGTTGGAATCGCGCGCAGCGCCTGTGCCGACATAGGTGACACGCACCTTTTCGGACGTGGCGAACAGCCCGAGCGGTGCCGCAGGGCTGGTCTTGAGCGCGTTGAACTGGCTGGTGGTGATCAGCGAAGCATCGAAACGGCTGAACCACTCCGGGCCCATCTGGACCTGCGGGGTGGTGGTGGTGCCGATGAGGCTGCTGATCGGTGCGGCTGCGGCTGTGCCCGCAGCGCCAGCCGACAGGGCAAGCAGCCCGACGGCGATCTTTTTGTGCATGATGTATTTCCTCGGTTTGGTGTCGCGCGTGCGGACGCCGTTCGCACAAGGCGGGGGGGCGGTGTCTGCATACGCAGCAAGGCGCAGGCCTTGCTGCTGTGTAGCCTAAAGAAACCCCGCGCTACGAGGCTTGTTAAAAACCGTGAAACGGGGCGGCGCGAGTGATCTTCATCACGGTGCCTGGAACCTAATTGCGTCGCCGCTTTCAGAAACTTTGTTGATCTACTGGAAATACCAATGTCATTGTTTCGGCAGGCTCTGAGTACGCTTCGCCGCGACCTTAGAGCGGGCGAATTGAACTTGCTGCTGATTGCGCTGGTCCTTGCGGTCGCCAGCCTGACCAGTGTGGCGTTCTTGACCGACCGGGTCGGTCGCGCGCTGGATCGCGATGCGAACCAATTGCTGGGCGGCGACATGCTGCTGGTGGCGGATCATCCGTTGCCCCCGGTGTTCGCCGCTGACGCGCATGCGCGCGGCTTGCGACAGGCGCAGACGTGGCTTTTCTCAAGCATGGTCAGCACGGCTGAGCAGGCGCAGCTTGCTGGCGTTAAAGCCACCAGCGCCGATTACCCATTGCGTGGCGGCTTGCGTACCCGATTGGGCCCAGATGCACCCGAGCAGTCGGTGAAAGGCGGGCCGGCGCGTGGTGAGGCGTGGCTCGACGAACGTCTCGTCGCGGCGCTGGGCGTGCGGGTGGGTGACGCGGTGAATGTCGGGCTACTGAAGCTGCGCGTCGGCGCAATCCTGAGCTATGAGCCGGACCGCGGTACGAACTTCTTCGCGCTGGCGCCGCGCTTGATCATGAACCTCGACGACGTGCCGGCGAGTGGTCTCGTGCAGCCGGGTAGCCGTGTGACGTATCGGCTGCATGTCGCTGGCGACGCGCCAACGGTGGCGGCCTTCGAGCGCGCGAGTAAGCCGCGACTGGGGCGTGGCGAATCGATAGAGTCGATCGCCAACGCGCGCCCAGAGTTACGCGACATGCTCGAAAGGGCGCACCGCTTCCTCTCGCTTGCAGCGTTGCTGGCGGTCGTGCTGTCGTCTGTCGCCGTTGGGCTGGCGACGCGTCGCTTCGTGCTGCGCCACGTTGACGGCTGTGCGGTCATGCGCGGCTTTGGCGCGACTCAACGAACGCTTTTGAGCCTGTTCCTCGCCGAGTTCGCGCTTCTCGGGTTGCTGGCTGCGTTCCTTGGCGCGGTGCTTGGCTTGCTGGTCCATCTGCTGCTGGCTGCTGCGCTGAGCAGCCTGATTGCGGCGGAACTGCCGTTGCCATCGGTCTGGCCTGCCGTGCAAGGAATGGTGGCAAGCTTGGTTTTGCTGATCGGCTTCTCAATGCCGCAACTCTTGCGCTTGGGGCGTGTATCGACACTGCGTGTGCTACGGCGGGAGTGGGCCGGCTTCGAGACGAGTGGCGGTCTTGCTTGGCTCGCTGCAGGCCTTGCGTTGGCTGCGCTGATGTTGTGGGTGGCGCGTGACTGGCGCTTGGGTGCCTGGGTGGCAGGCGGTTTCGCCGTTGCCTTGCTTGCTTACGGACTTGTCGCGCGCACAACGATTGCCCTGTTTGCTCGTACGCGCCGCTTGGCTGGTGCAGCGGGTGGAGGCTGGCGATACGGGGTCGCCTCGCTGGGCCGCCGCTCGCTTGGCGCAACCGTGCAGGTCGTGTCATTGGCGCTCGGCGTAACGGCGATGCTGTTGCTCTCGGTAGGGCACGGCGACTTGCTCGACGGATGGCGGCGCAAGCTGCCGCCCGATGCGCCGAACCGTTTCATCATCAACATTCAGCCGGACCAGCTCGATGGCATCCGTCAGCGGTTCGAGAAGGAAGGGCTCGTGCCGCCGGAATTGATGCCAATGATTCGTGGGCGGCTCGTGACGATCAACGGTAAGCCGGTCGATCCGTCAGCTTACGAAGACGGACGCGCCCAAAGGCTTGCCGAGCGAGAGTTCAATCTGAGCCACGGCGCCAAGATGCAGCAGGGCAACCGGGTCGTCGCCGGCGCCTGGCACGGCGACACAACGAAGGCCGAGTTTTCGGTCGAGCAAGGGATTGCCAAGACGCTTGGGCTCAAGCTCGGCGATCGTTTGCGTTTCGACATTGCCGGCACCCTGGTTGAGGCGCCGGTCACCAGCCTGCGCGCCTTGGAGTGGGATTCGATGCGCGTGAACTTCTTCGTGATCGGCTCGCCCGGTTTGTTGGCAGGGCAACCCACAAGCTACATCACGAGCTTCCATCTGCCACCCCAGCACGCGGCCTTAACGACGGCACTGGTGCGCGACTATCCGAATCTCACCATCATCGACACCAGCGCGATTCTCGGGCAGATGCAGCAGACCACCGACACGCTGATCGGCGCAGTGAAGCTGGTGTTCGGTCTTGCGCTGGTCGCCGGTTTGATCGTCATGGCCGCAGCCTTGCAGGCCACACATGACGAACGGGCGCATGAACTGGCGATCCTGCGCACGTTGGGCGCGCGCGACGGGCAGTTGCGTTCGGCCCTGTTGGCCGAGTTCGCAGCGCTTGGTCTGATTGCGGCGCTGCTGGGCTGCTGCGGGGCGCTTGGCGTGGGATGGGCGCTCGCGACGCAGGTATTCCAGTTTACGTATGCCCCGAGCCTGGGCGCCTTCGCGGTGGCGGCGGTGGTGGCGGTACTTGCGGTGACCTTGGCCGGCTGGGCGGGTACGCGTCGGGTGCTGCGCACACCGCCGCTGGCGAGCCTGCGCGCGCTTGCCTGATCTACGTGCGGCCTCAGTGATCGGTCGTCGTGTCTGCTTGCAGTGGGGCGTGCAATGGCAGCCGGAGTAGAAAACGCGTACCGCGGCCGGGTTCTGACTGCACATCGATCTCACCGCCCAATGTGCCGGTGACAATGTTGTGCACGATATGCAGTCCCAGCCCGGTGCCGCCTTGTCCGAGGCGCGTGGTGAAGAACGGGTCGAAAACGCGGGACAGGTTTGCGGGCGGAATCCCGACACCGAAGTCTTCGACCACGATACAGACCCAGCCGCCGTCCACCGTGGCGGACAAGCGGATGCGGCCGGGGCCACCGCCCGGGTAGGCGTGCAGTACCGCGTTCTGGATCAGGTTCATCAGCACTTGGTCGAGTGGGCCGGGGTAGCTGTCCAGCTTGACGTCGGCGATCGCATCTTCCTCGATGGTGACGCCCGTGCGGCGCACACTCGGTTGCAGCGTGACGGCGAGGTCGTGTATTGCACCTGCGAGGGTGAAGCGGCGTCGCTGCGCAGTGGTGCGGTCGGTAGCCACCTGCTTGAAGCTGCTGATCAACTCGCTCGCGCGCCCGAGGCTGCGCTGGATGATGTCGCTGGCCTCTTGCATGTGCGCCAGCGCGGCATTCCATTCCGACCGCTTCAAGCTAGCGTCCATCCGGGTCAGCTGACGTAGCTGTTCGGTCAAAGTGCTGGCGGCAAGCAGACTGTTTCCGACCGGCGTATTCAGCTCGTGAGCGATGCCGGCCACCAGCGCGCCGAGTGCAGCGAGTTTCTCGCTGCGCACCAGATCGGTTTGCGTTTTGCGCAAGGTTTGCACCAGGCGTGCGAGTTCGTCGTTGGCGTTGCGCAGTTCGGCGGTGCGGGCGTCGATGCGGGTTTCAAGCTCGCTGTTAAGGCTCGCCAAGGCTTCGCGCGCGATTTCGCGCTCCTGCTTTTCGCCGATCAGTCGAAAGGCGAACCAGCCGATCAGCGCGGCGATCACGCCATAGAGCAAACGCAGCGCATGGACACGAACATAGGGCGTCGACCAGCCGCCGGCCGGAATCGCCGCAATGGTCCAGCTGCCACCGGGGAGTTCGAGCTGCGATTCCACCGGCCGCATCGCGAATACGTGCTCGCTGCCGAAGAACACTGCGCCACGCGATCCCTCAACGTCGCGCCCCCGGATCGCAAGCTGGTAGTCGGCCGAATCGGCAATGATGCCTGCCGTGCGCTGGAGGCTGTCCCAGTCGATCACAAGGCTCAACAGCCCCCAGTAATGTCCGTCGGCACGAAAGATCGGTGTGCGAGAAACCAGCCCACGTCCGCCCTGCACGAGGTCGACCGGGCCGGCGACGATGGTGCCGCGGCGCTCGATCGCCCGTTTGACCGCCGGCCATTGTTGCGGGTTATCTGGGTAGTAAAGGCCGATCACGCGTTCGTTGCCGGCAAGCGGGTAGACCCACTTCACGCGGTTGTCCGGCGCGATCACGATGTTGCGAACGTTTCGGCCCGTCTTGTATAGCGCCGACAGAAGGTCGTTTACCCGATCAACATCCAGCAGATCGGCCCTTGCGCTGGCAAAGGCAACGAGCCCCGATGACAGGTAAAGGGTCGAATTGAGTTCAGTCTCAAGGCGTGCGCGCACGCCCGCGACGTGCGCAAGCACCAGTGCCCGCTGTTCCTCCGCCTGGCGGGCGAGCTCCAGCTGCACGCCGGTTTCGCCGATCAGCACCACGATCAGCGCTTGCACCAGCGCGCTTGCCCAACGCCAAACGCGGGTCGCGCGGGGGTGGCCAGCTTCAGGGGGCGTCGTGTCGTCGGGTGCCATGTGCTGCTAACGGAGATTTGGGCTGTGAGCTTTAGCGCCGCTGGGGGTTCGCATGGGGTGGGCGATGGGGTGCCGGTTCGGGCAGCTATACTTTCGCGCTTGAGACCGGAGTGCTGATGACCGAATTCTTGCCCTTGTTGGCTGCCTTGCTGACGCTCGCCGCTGTTGCGTGGCTGGCGATCACGACCCGCGCGGTGCTTGCTGTGGCCGAACAACACGCCGAGGCGCGCGTGCAGCGACTCGAAAGCGCCCTGGTGCAGGCCTTGCGCCTGACCGAGACGGATCTCGCCGCTGGTGTGGAGCGCCAGGCCGAGCGCGTGGCGAGCGCGCAGGCCGACACGGCCGAGCGGTTGCGTGCGCAGGTCTTCGAGGCATTGCGTGCGACCGGCGATGCGGTGGCGGACACACGGCGCAGCGTGGAGCAGGGCGGCGCGCAGCAGCGCGAGGATCTCGCCGCACGGCTGGCCGAACTGACACAAGCGACTGCGACGCGACACGAACAACTGCGCGGCCAACTGACCGAGGCCATGCTCAAGAGCGTAGCGGAGCAGGCGCGTGCCGATCGAGAGTTGCTGCAAGAGGGCCTCAAGGCGGCCTCGTTGCAAATGGCGACCAGCAACGAGGCGCTGATGCGGGTGTTGAGCGAGCGCCTCGACGCGATCACTGGCGTGGTGCATCAACGTCTCGACGAAGGCTTCAAGAAGACCAACGAGACTTTCGCCAGCGTGATGGCGCGACTTGCAACGATCGACGAGGCGCAGAAGAAGATCGACGGCCTCACCACCAACGTCGTCAGCCTGCAGGAGTTGCTGGGTGACAAGCGCTCGCGCGGTGCATTCGGCGAGGTTCAGCTTGAGGCGTTGGTGAAGAACACCTTGCCGCCGGATGCTTACGCGTTCCAGGTACAGCTCGCGAGTGGAGTGCGTGCCGATTGTGTGCTGAACCTGCCGGAGCCAACAGGCCGCGTCGCAGTGGATGCCAAGTTCCCGCTCGAGAACTACCACCGCATGTTCGACACCGATGTGAGCGATACCGAGCGCAAGGCGGCACAGACAGCCTTCCGTGCCGACGTGAAGCGCCATGTCGAAGCGATTGCATCGAAGTACATCATTGCGGGCGAAACCTCCGATGGCGCCGTGATGTTCGTGCCGGCCGAGGCGGTGTTCGCCGAGATCCACGCCTACCACCCGGAGGTGGTTCAGTTCGCGCTCGCACGCCGGGTCTGGATCGTGTCGCCGACGACCTTGATGGCGGTGCTCAACACGGCACGCGCGGTACTCAAGGATGTCGAGACGCGCAAACAGATCCATGTGATCAAGGATGCGCTCGGCAAGCTGGCGAAGGACTTCACCCGCTTCGACGAACGCATGCAGAAGCTCGCCACGCATATTCGCCAGGCCCACGAAGACGTGCAGGATGTGCACACGTCGAGCAAGAAAATCTCCGGGCACTTCACGCGGATCGAGCAGGTGCAGCTTGAAGACCTGCCGCGTGCGCTCAGTGACGACGATTCGCAATAAGACCGGCCACATTCAAGGGGGAGTCTGAACATGTCCATCGATCTCTATCGCCTCTCGGTTGGCACCTTCCAGCGCCAGCTCGAACATATCGACGCCTTGCTCAATCGCGCGCTGGCGCATTGCGCCGAAAATGCTGTAGACCCGCAGGATCTGCTCGGCGCGCGGCTCGCGCCGGACATGTTCGATTTCAAGCGTCAGGTGCAGATCGCCTGCGATTTCGCCAAAGGCGCGGGCGCCCGGCTCGCCGGCGTGGAAGTGCCGAAATATGAAGACGACGAGCAGACTTTCGAGGACCTGCGCATCCGCGTGAACAAGACCATGGGTTTCCTGCGCGGGCTGTCGCAGGCCGATTTCGTTGGTGCGGACGCACGTACCGTCGTGATCCCATTGCGCGAGCGCACCTTGCGGATGGACGGTGCGACCTACCTCGTCGACTTCGCGCTGCCGAACTTCTACTTCCACTACACCACCGCCTACGATCTGCTGCGCCACTGCGGTTTGCCGATAGGCAAGCGCGATTTCATCGGAGACGTGTAGCAGCAATCCGGCCTGGGCAGGCGGTGCTCAAGTCGCCGCCTGCAACTGCCGTAACCCCTAGAGTTGCGACGATGCAGTGTGCCCGCCGCAGACACGGCGACGCGGGTGTGTCGACTCTTTGGGGGGATCTACATGACCATCACGACCCGGCTCGCCAGTCTGATCGGCGGTGCCATACTCGCGCTGCTGGTGGTGGGCGCAATCGGCCTGGTGCAGCTTGGGCGCCTCAACGCCTCGGTGCGCCAGGTGACCGAGCAGGAAGTGCCCGCGCTGGAGGCCGTCAAGGGTTTCGAAGCCCGCTACCATGAGTTGCGTACGCTGATCTTCCGGCACATCGCCGACCCGGATCTGCAACGCAAGGCAGCCCTCGACAGCGAACTCAAGACGAAGGGTGCCGCGCTGGAACAGGATATCCAGCGCTTCGAGGGCCGGCTCGAAGACGCCGCCGCGCGCGCCCGAGTGAGCGAATTCCGCAAGACGGTCGCGGCCTATCTGCTGGTGTGTGAAACCGCATTGACGCGCTCGCGCCAGAACCAGACCGAAGCGGCCATGGAGCTCGCGGTCAGCCCCTTCATCGAAGACGCCGCGGTGCTTAGCAACGAGATCCTCGGTGCCTTGGCCAAGGAAGCGGCCGAGCGCGTCAGTCGCACCCGCGAAGCCTCCGCGGCGACTTACAAGACGGCGTTCGGCGTGCTTGCCGGGTTGATCGCGTTGGCAGTCGTCGGCATGGTGATTCTCGGCTGGCTGCTCGCTGCGTCGATCACGCGGCCGCTCACGGCGCTGCGTAACACCGTAGTGGAAATCGGCAGTTCGCTCGATTTCACGCGACGCATTCCCTCGCGGGGGCGCGACGAGATCGGCCAGACGGTGACCGCGTTCAACACCATGGTCGAATCGGTGCAAGCTTCGTTCGCAGAGCTGGCGCAGAGCGCAACGCGCGTTGGCGAAGCGGCTCGCGGCATGGAGAGGACTTCGCAGCAACTGGCGCACGGCGCCGGCGTGCAGGCGGATTCGGCTTCGGCGATGGCCGCGGCAGTGGAGGAAGTGACGGTCAGCATCAACCATGTCGCCGAGCGCGCGCAGGATGCTGCAAGCCTGTCGGCGGATGCCAGCCGCAGTGCAGGTTCTGGCGAGGCCGTGGTTGGCGCAACCGTGCAGCGTTTCGGCACCATCGCGAACGAGGTCGACCAGACTGCGGCGAGCCTCGATGCCTTGCAGGGCGAGACGGCGCGGATCTCGTCGGTCGTGGGTGTGATTCGCGAGGTGGCCGAGCAGACCAACCTGCTCGCGCTCAACGCCGCAATCGAGGCCGCGCGGGCCGGGGAACAGGGGCGCGGCTTCGCGGTGGTGGCAGACGAAGTGCGCGGCCTGGCCGAACGCACCGCAAAGTCCACCAGCGAAATCACCGAGATGGTGGCCCGCATCCAGTCCGGTGCGCAGCAGGTGGTGCAGCGGATGCAGCGTACGGTGGCGACGGTGAAGGAGGGCGCGAGCGAGGCAGTTGCCGCCGGCGAGGCAATCCGCACCATCCGCGGTTCGTCAGATCAGGCCGTTGATATGGTCAGCGACATCACCGATGCGATCCGCGAGCAGAGTGCAGCCAGTACGTCGATCGCGCAGCAGGTGGAGCGCATCGCCACGATGACCGAGGAGACGACAGCGAGCGCGCGGCACACTGCTTCGTCGGCGTCTGATCTGAACGCGCTGGCCGAGAAGATGGTCAGCGCGATTTCCCGCTACCGCTACTGAGGGCATTGGCATGCGCGCACAGATCTTCACTGGCCTCGTCGCCCTGCTGCTGGCTACCCCTGCGATGGCGGGCGAGAAGGGCAAGCTGCTCATCTGGATCAACGGCGACAAGGGCTATACCGGCCTGCAGCAGGTTGCCGATGCATTCGGCAAAAAATATGGCGTCACCGCCAAGGTCGAGCACCCGGAGGACCCGACCAAGAAGTTCGAGGAAGTCGCCAAGGGCGGCAATGGGCCCGACGTGTTCCTGTGGGCGCACGATCGTATCGGTGACTGGATCGGCAAAGGCCTGATCAGCGAGGTGTCGCCACCCGAAAAGCTACGCAAGGAACTGGTCTCGGTCGGCTGGGATGCCTTCACGGTGAACGGCAAGGTCTGGGGCTACCCGGTTGGCGCCGAGGCCATCATGCTGCTGTACAACAAGAAACTGGTGCCCAAGCCGCCTGCGACCTTCGAGGAAATCATCGCCCTCGACAAGGAACTCGCCGCCAAGGAAGTGAAGGCGATTGGCTGGGACTACACCAACTCCTACTTCACCTGGCCGCTGATGGCGGCGAACGGTGGATACGTGTTCAAGCGCGAGAGCAGCGGCAGCTACAGTGCGACCGATGTCGGCGTCGCCAACCCCGGCGCGCTGGCCGGTGGGCGGCTGCTGGCGGACTACATCGCGGCTGGCGTATTGCCCAAGGGCGGCCTGCCCTACGGTGACGCCGAAAAGGCGATGACGAGCGGCAAACAAGCCATGTGGATCAACGGCCCTTGGGCGTGGGATGCTTTGCGCAAGGCCGGTATCGACTTTGGTGTGGCGCCGCTACCGACGCTGCAGGGCAAACCGGCGCGCCCCTTCGTTGGGGTGCTCGGCGCGATGATCGTGGCTGATTCGCCGAACCGCGATCTGGCGACCAAGTTCATCGAGGAATTCCTGATGACCGAGGAAGGCCTCAAGACGGTGAATGCCGACAAGCCGATCGGTGTGCCGCTGAACAAGAAGCTGTTCTGGTCGCTGATGAGTGACGAGAAGATCCGCATCTCGATGGATGGCGTGACCTTCGGCCGACCGATGCCGTCCAACCCGGAGATGGGACGCTTCTGGACCTCCTTCACGCTTGCGCTCAAGCACATTGCGGACGGCAAGAAGAAGCCGGACGAAGCGCTGGGGCAAGCCGCGAAAGACATGCTCGCGCCGCCGCCACCACCCAAGTGAGCGTCAGGGGCTGAGCAGTTCGGGGGAATTGAGGTTTGCGAAAGCGGGGGCTTCGTCGCTGAAGTCCACCGCGCGCGCATCCACCGATTCGAGCCAGCTTGCAACCTTGCGATCGCCGCGCGAGAGATAGGCGCTCAGCGAGTCGACAAGGCTGGTGTGCAGCAGGCAGAACACCGGCTGCCAGCGCCCTGCCAGCGTCACGACCGCAGCCCTGCCGCCGGCAAGGCCAGCATGCAAGCGGCGCGTGAGGTCGTCGGGCAGGGCAGGGCTGTCGCAGGGCACGCAAAGCAGCCAGCCGGCCGCCGCATGGCGGAGGCCGGATTCAATGCCCGCCAGTGGGCCGCGAAAATCGGTGTCGCCATCGGCCAGCACCGGAACCCCCAGCGCAGCGTAGCGATCGAGATTGCGATTGGCGCTGATCAGAACCTGGTCGACCTGCGGTGCGAGGCGCTCGAGCACATGTTCGACCAGTGGCTTGCCTTGATGGTGAATCCAGCCTTTGTCGGCGCCCCCCATACGGCGCCCGGCACCGCCGGCGAGGATCAGACCGCTTGTCGGTGCCGCGGGCGTCATCCGCCGATGTAGGACATCTCGACCTTCGCAGCGCGACTGGCTTCGCCGCGAAGCTCGGAATAGCGGTCATCGCGGCCGCGCCAGACCTGCCGGATGCGCGCGGTCAGCGCGCTGTCGTCGGCGCCGGCACGCAACAGATCGCGCAGATCGTGGCCCCGATCCGCGAAGAGGCAGGTGAAGAGCTGCCCCTCGGGTGAGAGCCGCATGCGGGTGCAGTCGCGGCAGAACGCGTGGCTGACCGAGGAGATCACGCCGACTTCACCGGCACCATCGCGATAGCGCCAACGCTCCGCCACCTCACCGGTGTAGTTGGCATCGAGCGCCTCAAGCGGGAACTCGGCGTTGATGCGGTTAACGACTTCGCCCGAGGGCAACACCGCATTGAGGTTCCAGCCGTTGTGGCTGCCGACGTCCATGAATTCGATGAAGCGGAGGATGTGACCGCTGCCGCGGAAGTGGCGCGCCAGCGGCAGGATCTCGCCATCGTTCGTGCCACGCTTGACCACGCAATTGACCTTGATAGGCCCGAGGCCGGCATCAGCGGCTGCGGCAATGCCGGCAAGCACCCGCTCAACCGGGAAGTCGACGTCGTTCATGCGCCGGAAGATCGCATCATCCAGCGCGTCGAGGCTCACCGTGACGCGCCTCAGTCCAGCGTCTGCGAGGCTGCGGGCCTTCTGTGCGAGCAGGGCACCGTTGGTGGTTAGCGTGACTTCGACGTCCAGCCGGGCGAGTTGCTCGATCAGCCGTTCGAGCTGTTTGCGCAGCAGCGGTTCGCCGCCGGTGATGCGGATCTTGCGTACGCCTTGGCCTACGAACAGGCGGGCAATGCGGGTGATTTCCTCAAAACTCAGCAGTGCGTTGCGCGGCAGGAAGGCGTGATCGCGGTCGAACACGTCCTTGGGCATGCAGTAGGTGCAGCGGAAGTTGCAGCGGTCGGTGACCGAGATCCGCAGGTCGTGCACGGCGCGGCCAAGCTGGTCGACTGCTGTATGCGCGAGATCGTCCGGCGTCGTTGCAACGGCCGTTGGCGCCGATGGGGCGACGGGAAAGATCGGAATCGGCGGGCGAGCGTTCATCGGGTCGGCGCAGGGCGCAACAGGCAGCGGTAGAGCAAGTTTAGCCGCTGCGCCGTGAGCCGGCGAATGATTCCGCTCAAGAACGGCAGGCCCCTACAGGCCCCGTCTCAGGGGCCTGCCTATCGACTAGAGGCGGAAACCAGAGATCAGCTTGCGCATCGTGCCGGCAACCTCGTGCAGGCCGCTCAGTGTGTCGCGCACGCCTTGGATCGCGGCGTCGTTCTCATGCATGCGGCCAGTGATCTGCTCGGCCGATTGGGCCATCAGCGTGGTCGCCTGTTGCTGTTCGCTGGTTGAAGCGGCGATCTCGTCGATGCGCGCAACCGCTTCCATCATCTTCTGCTGGATTTCACCCATCTGGCGTGCGGCTTCCTCACTGGCCGATGCGCCTTTGCCCACGGTTTCAATCGTGCCTTCCATGCCCGAGAACGCGCGCCGCGTGTCCTCGTTCATGCCACTGATCATGTGGGTGATTTCGAGCGTGGCTTTCGCTGTGCGCTCCGCGAGCTTGCGCACCTCGTCGGCGACGACGGCGAAGCCGCGCCCCTGCTCGCCGGCGCGGGCGGCTTCAATCGCGGCATTGAGCGCGAGCAGATTGGTCTGGTCAGCAATTTCCTTGATCACATTGACGATGCCGCTGATTTCATTAGCGCGTGTGCTGACGGTATGAATCATGTCGCCGAGGGCGCGCACCGACTCCGACGAGTGCGAGAACTCCTGCGATACCTGCGCGATGGTTTTCGCACCGTGCTCGGACATCTGCCCCGTCTGCTGCACCAGGCCGTTCGCGACCGCCGCGCTGTCCGCGATGTGTGCCACCGAAACGGTGATCTCTTCGATCGTCGCGGCGTTTGCGCTGGCGGTGTCCGAGAGGCTTGTCGAGTGCTGCGCGAGACGCTGCACCGTGTCGTCGATTGTCTCCACACCGCTGGAGAGGCGCTCGGCCTCGCCGCGCACTTCGAGGAACATCGAGCGCAGCGTGTCGAGGAAGCGGTTGAAGGCAGCCGAGGTCTCGGCGATTTCGTCGTTGCCGGACACATTCAGGGTGCGGGTCAGATCGCCGCCGCCCGCCGAGATTTCCTTCATCAGATCGCGCAGCGTGGCGAGGCGGCCGAGCATCTTGGTCAGCACCGCAATCAGGAGCGGCAGCGCGACGGCCAGCGCCAGGACGAGAATGCCCAGCGCGGTGCCAAGCAACTTGTCGAGCGGTGCCAGGGCGCTGCCCTTGTCGACGACCACGCCCAGCGTGAGGTCGGTGCCGGGAACCGGGAACATTTCAACGAAGCTCGCAACGCCCTGAACCTTCAAGTCACTCGCCTGATCGTTCTTCTGCGCTGCGAGGATCGCTTCAGCCGTGAGCTCTGGTGCGAGATCGGTGGCAGGCTTCTGCAGCACCTCTTTGCTTGGGTGCACGAGGATCTTGCCGTCCTTGCCAATCAGCATGGCGTAGCCCTTGGCGCTGAATCGCACCGAGAGGATCTGCTGCACCACGCGGTCGAGCGTGATGTCGGCAGCCACGACGCCCTTGAGCGCGCCGCCGTCCTTGGCCGCGTAAGCGAAGGACACGACAAGCTGCCCGGTCGATGCGTCGACGTAGGGCGCGGTCATGATCGGTTTGTCGCTCGCGACGGCAGCCGTGTACCAGGGCCGTTGCGTGGCGTCGTAGCCTTCGGGCAGTTGTTGGTTGTCGGTGAAGAGGATCTTCTTGTCCGGGAAGCCAACATAGAAAAGATCGAACTGACCGGAGGCTTTTGCCTGCATCAACACCGGCATCGGGTCAGCGGCGAGCGCGGCGCCAGCACCCGCTTGGGTGACTTGCGAGCGCGACGCGATCCATTCTCCGGTTGCGGCTGCGGTTGCGCGGGCAACACCGCGGATCTCCGCGTCCATCCGTTGTATCAATTCGGCTCGCATCATCACGTAGATCGCGAGCGTCACTGACAGCAATGCTGCAAGCATGAGCGCGGCAGTGACCGCGATCAGCTTTCCTCTCAAGGTGTTCATCATGGAAGGCCTCTGCAGTGGATAAACGGCGAACCTGCCCAGGATCACCATAACGGCAGAGGGGTTATCCGCCTTGAGCGGGAATGACTGTGCGCCGTGAGCTTGTGCACGGGACAGGCCGGAGATCGGCTAAATCAGCGCAGGGAGGCCGGGATTTGTTCGCCGGCGGCAAGCCAGCCGAGACGAGCAAGCAGGGTTGCCGCGAGCCAGCAACCGAGCCACACGGCGTAGAACGCGAACACCACATCGCTCGCGAAGTGTCCGCCCTGGATCACGCGGACGAATCCGACCAGCGTGCCGGACAGTGCGGCAACGCCAAGCCACTGCGCCCGCCTGCGCGGTGCCGCCAGCCAGCCGAAGGCCATCAGCGCGAACGCGCCGGTGGCGTGGCCGCTGACGAAGGAGCAATTGCGATCGCACTCGGCCGCAGGTACCAGGGCCGGCGTGAAATGCCGGGCGCCACCGAAGTTCTCGGTCTGGTGCGGGCGGGCGCGGCCCCAGTGGTTCTTCAAACCCGCATCGGCGATCAGACCCGGACCCAGCGCAAACGCGAGTGCCAGAAAACCGAACCAGCGGCGGCGCGACGCGAGCCAACCCCGTCGGAAGACGAAGCTCGAGAGCCACAACAGGATCACCGTGATTACAGCGAGGCGTGATCCGCCCCACACGCCCCAATAAACCGCTTTCACGATGGGCAGACGATCGAGCGTGAAGCCCTCTTGTGCCGAGTAGAACAGCGCGGCGATCTGCAGGTCGAGCTGCGGCCAGAGGGTGAAAACCAGCGCCGCCAGCACGAAGACCAGCGCAAGGATCGCGGCTTCGATGCGCCCGGGCATCAGTATCCCTTGAAGCCTTGCATCAGCCACACATCGGTCCGCAGCGCGAAGTCCGGGTGCGTCTGAACCTTCAGCATGCCGACCTTTTCGACGTGCTCGAAGCGCGCGGCGACCTCCGCAGGGTCGCCCTGCGCGAGGAACAGGATAGTGATGCCCTTGGTATCCGGCAGGGAATGGGTCAGCTGGTACTGGTCGTGCACCGCGTGCGCCGGGTTCCAACTGGCGATGCGCGGCGATTGCGCGCGCAGCGTGTAGGCAACATGGGCCAGCAGCGTGCGTTCATCGGCAACGACGTAGGCGTCCGGGTTGGCGGCGATCCATGGCGCGACGCCGCGTGCGAGCGCGTCCCAGCCTTTCATCCGCTTGAACGGGTCGATTTTCGAAGTCAGCGGCCGATGTACGGCCGACAGGATTTGCGGCCACTGATAAACGACCATGGCGATCAGCACGTTCAAACCGAGCGCAGCAGCCAGCAGCTTACGGCGGCCGGCGCTGCGCGACAGCCAGGCGACCGCGAGCAGGGTGCCACCGGCGAAGATCGGCCCCGCCCAGTTTGCGTTGGCCTCGCTTGTGCTGGCCTGCGCCATCACCAGCAGCAACAGCGGTACCGAGCCGGCGAACAGCAGTCGGTCACCCTCGTTGCGCCAGGTGCTGCGCAGCGTGACGATCGCGCCGATGAAGCCGATCGCGAGCAGCGGGCCGATCGAACCGATCTGCGCGCCAATGAACTCCAACAGGTTGGCGTCCTTGTGCTGCTGCGTGATCTCGGCAGTGTGGCGGAAGGTCGGGAAACCGTTGGCCCAGTTCCACCAAAGGTTCGGCGCCAGTACCGCCAAGGCCACAATTGCAGTGATCCACGGCCCGGGGCTGACTAGTTTGCGTCGCCCTTCAGGGCTGGTGAGCAGAAGCAGCGCAGCGGTCAGCGCGAAGGCCGCCATCGTGTACTTCGACATCAGCCCAAGGCCGCAGGTCAGGCCCAGCAACACCCAGTCGCGCGCGCTGTCGCGTTCCAGCGCGGTATGCAGCGCCCATAGCGAGGCCGTCCAGAAGAACAGCAGCAGCGCGTCGGTGGAGATGAAGAGGCTCAGCGCGGTGGTGATCGGCAGGGTGAGGAACGCAAGGCCGGCGATCAGCGCGGTGCGCGTGTCATACAGCTGGCGGCCGAGTCCGAACAAGAGCAGGGCGGTCGCCGGGTACAGCAGCAGCGAGCCGGCTTTCACGCCGACGAGCCCATCGCCCAGCCACGCGGTCGTCACCTTGACCACGGCAGCGACCAGTGGCGGTTTCGAGAAGTAGCCCCAGGCGAGCGCTTGCGACCAGCCCCAGTAGTAAGCCTCGTCGACGTACAGCGTTGCACCAGCGTGGCTGATCACCCAGACGCGCCAAACCGTCAGCACCACGATCGCCGCCACGAGCGCCAAAAGCGCCGGGCCCGCCGGCGTGGCGGGGCGATCCTCCGAAAACATGCGTGTGATGCTCATCGTTGTCGAACCAGGCGTACGCCGCCTTCGCTATAGAGCACGTCGATATTCGCGTCAACCGGGATACGGTCGGCCCGCGTCAGTGCGATTTCACCTGGCAGCGGTGCGCGCGCTGGCGCCTGACGTTCGCGATACACCGCGAAACTCGGCTGGAAGAAATTCCACTGCACGCCGGGCTCGGGCATGGCGCGCGCGGCGAGGGCGGCACGCTTGACCGGGCCTTGCAGCAGGTCGCCCACGTAAGGTGTCACCACTGTTGCCAGTACCACGCCCTGAATCGCAGCGATGGCGGCAAGGCGACGCCACGGCGCTGCGCGCCAGAGCATCGCAATCAACAGCGCGGCAATCAGCGCGCTGAGGGTCGCAAAGTGGTAGCCCGCGCCGGCCGCTTCGCCTGCGCGTGCGAGTTGCGCAACATAGTACGGATCGGCGATGCGGCCCTCGGCCAGCAGCCGCTGTACCAGCGTCGGCAGCGCAGCGAAGAAGGCGAGGGCGAGGATTGCCGGCAGCACGCCGAGCGCCACCGTTTTCAAACGTTCGCGATGCAGTGCGACGAGCAGGAACAGCGGCGAGCAGCCGTACAGCGCGTAGTGCGGCAACTTCGTGCCGGACAGCGAGAAGAACACCAGCACGAAACCGAACCAGATCCACAGGAAGCGGCGCAGCGGGTCGGTGCTGTCGCTGCGCAACGCGCCCACAGCGCGCAGCAGCGGTGCAATCCAAGGCAGCAACAGCAGCGGCACGATGACCGGGTAGTAGAACAGGCTGCCGCCGTGGCCCTCCATCGGGCCGGAGAAGCGGCCGACGTTGTGCTTCATGATGAAGCCGTCGATGAAGGCTTGGCCGTGGATCATCAGCGCCGCGGCATACCACGGTGCAGCCACGGCGATGAGAATGACCCAGCCGATCGGGTCGACGACCGCGCGCAGCCAGGTTTTGAACTCGCCGCGGCTGATGCAGTAAACAAGCGTGACAGCGCCAGGAATTGCCAGCGCGATCGGCCCCTTGGTCAGCACCCCGAGCGCAATCCAGAGATACATCCGCCGTAGCGGCGCGCGCGCGCCAGATTCGAGATGTCGCCACGCATCGGTCAGTGCGAGCGCGAGCAGCAGGTTCAGCAGCGCATCGGCCGTCGCGGCACGGCCGATCACGAACACGCCGACGCTGGTGGCTGCCACCAGCGCTGCCAACTGTGCCGCTTCGCGGCCAAAGCGGCGCCACGCGAAGTTGCCGATAACGGCGCACCACAGCGCGGCGGCAAGTGCAGAGGGCAAGCGGAAGGCCCACTCCGAAACACCGAACAGCCCGACCGGCACGGCCTGAAGCCAGTAGATCAGGATCGGTTTGTCGAAGCGCGGAACGCCATTGAGCCAGGTGGAGAGAAAGTCCCCGCGCTCGAACATCTCGCGCGTGGCTTCGGAGAACGCACCTTCGTCCACATCAAACAGCGGCGCCCCGCCGAGATTCAGCAACAGCAGCACGGCTGGCACCAGGAACAGCACCAGCCGGTCGCGCAAAGTCGGCGCCGGTAGCGTAGCGCTCATTCGGCCTCGGCCTGACCGGGTTTGTGCCAAGCGTCGCTGTCGTCGGGTTCATCCGGATCGCGCACGCGGTATTGCGAGGCGGCGCCCGATTCGAAGTAGATCCGCGCCAGGGTCTCAGCCAGCACGCCGGTCGAGATGAACTGGAAGGACGCGATGATCATGAAGAAACCGAGCAGCAAGAGCGGGCGGCCGCCGATCGAGGCGCCGGTGAACAGTTTGAGCGCTGCGAGCCAGCTCAGGATCAGTCCCCCGATAACCCCCATGCCCAGGCCGATGCCGCCGAAGAAGTGGCCGGGGCGGGCGCGATAGCGCATGAAGAAGAACACCGAGATCAAGTCGAGGATCACGCGGAAGGTGCGCGAGATGCCGTACTTGCTCTGGCCGAACTGGCGCGCATGGTGCGTCACCACTTCCTCGGCGATGCGCCGCGGTGTCGTCACGGTGGCGAGCCAAGCCGGAATGAAGCGGTGCATTTCACCGTACAGGCGCACGTTCTTGATCACGCTGGCGCGGAAGGCCTTGAGGCTGCAGCCGTAGTCATTGAGCTTGACACCGGTGATGCGTGCGATGAGGCGGTTGGCGATGCGCGACGGGATCTTGCGCAGCACCATGCCGTCCTTGCGGTTCTTGCGCCAGCCAGCGACGAGGTCGAGGTTCTCGTTGAGCAGGCGGCCGACCATGCGCGGGATGTCGATCGGGTCGTTCTGCAGGTCGCCATCCATCGTCACGATCACATCGCCTCGCGCCGCATCCACGCCCGCCTGCATCGCCGCGGTCTGCTTGAAGTTGCGCATCAGCGAGACGACGCGGACGTGCGGGCCGTAGTGACGCGCGGCGGCTTCAAGCTCGCCCGGCGTGCCATCGGAGCTGCCGTCGTCGACCAGGATCAGCTCCCACGGGAAGGCGTAGTCGTGCAGCGCCTCATGCACGCGCTTGGCGAGCGGCGCGACGTTCTCGGCCTCGTTGTACATCGGCACCACGACCGACAGGCGGTGCGGCGGAATCGATACGGGAGCCTGGCTCGTGGTCGGCGTGACGACTGTATTCATTGTGTTTTTCCGTTTGCATTGGCCGAATGGGGCCCTGCCGGGAGCGCGACGAATGCCGCCGCGCCGGCGCTGACCGCGGCCGCGATGATGACGATGTGCAACGCGAGCGCGGCCTGCAGCCCGTTTGCGAGTGTAATGCCGTGCGGCGTCAGTGCGGCAGCAACGCCGGCCTCGTAGGTGCCAAAGCCGGCCACGCCTTGCACCGGCAGGATTGCAGCCAGTTCGCCGCCGAGCACGCCCGCGCTGGCGAGCAGACCCGCTTGGCCCAGCAGTGCACCAAGCAGCAGGGTTTGCGCAGACAGCTTCACGATCCAGTTCGACAGCGTCCACGCCCAGCTGCGTGCCGCACCACGTGTGGAGTGCGCCAGTGCGACGCGGACCTTCGCCAGCTTGCCCCGCCAGCCGGGCTGGGGTTCTGCGCCGACCGGATGTGCGCGCGCCCAGGCCGGCACTCCCCATGCGGCGACAAGTACTGCGAGGCTCCATGCGCCGCGCAGTGCCACGTCGAGGCCTGGCCAGACCCACGCGGCGAGCAGCAACACGACGAAGGCATCCTGCATGCGCAACCACAGCAGCGACACCAGCGCGCGCCCCATCGGGACGCCGAATTCACGTTGCAGCAGCACCGGCAGCGCGATTTCGCCACCGCGGAAAGGCACCACGTTGATCGCGGCATTGTGGGCGGTGGTGACGCGGGCCATGGCCCAGAAGTGCCCCTTGGCGACGTCGGCGAACTCGTCGCGGATGCGCGCGGCGCGCAGCAGGTAGCTCAGCAGGAAACCGCCAATTGTCAGCGCGAGCGTGCTTGGCGGAATCGTTGCCAGCCGGCCGCCCACTTCGCGCCAATTGCCGCTTGCAGCCAGCCAGCCGAGCAGCGCGAGCGAGATGGCGAGCGCGATGATGCGTTTGATCATGGCGCCACCTTCTGCGTTCTCAGCGTCCATTGCTGTCGCAGCGCCAAAAGTCCGCTGACGAAGGCGAGTGCAGACAGCGCCCACTTCAGCAAGTCTGCCTGCGGATAACCGAGGTTCGTGAACGCCAGGCTGGCACCCATGATGGCCAGAGCGATCGCCATCACCGTCTGCATGGCAGGACGCTGCCAGATCAGCCAGCGACGCGACACCGCTTCGCCGGCCGCGCCGGACAACCAGCCGCCGGCGGCGCCGACCAGTACATCCAGTGGCCAGTGCGCGCCAACCGCGATGCGTGACAGGGCAACCAGGGCTGCCACGGGCAGCAGCGCTAGCGCCAGGCGGGCAGGGCGCTGGCTGAAGAAGACCAAGGTCGCGGCAAACGCAAAGGCAGTCATCGCGTGGCCAGACGGAAAGGAGTTACGCGTCAGGGTGTCGCCGATCACGTGGATCTGATCGGCGGCGAGTACGGCTGCCGGGCGCGCCGCGTTAAGCAGCGGCTTGATCGTGTGCGTGAAGATACCGCCGAAGGCGCCGGTTAGCAGCGCGGCGGCCATCAGGCGTGGCTGCTTCGATAGCGTCGGGGCGATCAGCGCGTAGGCGCAAGCGCCCGTACCCAGCGCCGTCGCCCACGACCAGAAATGCTCTGGCAGCCTTTGGGCGGTGGCATTGAGGGCAATGAACACCGGCACATTGGCGTCCACGTGAAGCAGCCAGAGTGCAGCGCCCAGCAGCACAGCTGGCGGTAGCCAGATCAGCAGGGGGCGCAGCAGCTTGGTGGGCGCCTCGGGCGCGTCGGATTCGGGCATCGACTCAGAATGTCGGAAAAACCGCTAATTCTAACATCGGTGCCCGAAGGCCCCGTTTTTGGGAATCAGAGTGCGACGAGGCTCTGGCGGCCCCACCACTCGGCGCCGGGGGCGAGTTCCACCGGCTTGCCGATCGCGCCGTGCTCAATGCACAACATGCGGCGAAAGCCCAGCGGCGTCATGTCCGGCAGCGCGGCAGACAGATGCTCCCACGGGTTCCAGATGACCGCGTCGGGCAGATTTTCGGCCGAGATGCCAAGCGCACGCCGGCGTTCGCTTAACAGCAGCGGCTTGCTTGCATCGAAGTAGATCCGGTCGGTTTCGGCTTCGATCATCAGTTCGGTGCCGGTTTCCTTGTGCTCGGTGCCACGCGTCGCATCGAGGTAGCGCAAGCCGCGCAGTCCCTCCACTTTGCTTTCCTCAACCTCTTTTGTGGCGAGGTAGCTGTGCAAGGCGCAGGTGAAGTGCATTGGCTCGGTGCCGGGGTTGTGTACGCCCAGTTCCACGTCCAGTCGCTGGCCAGTCACGAGTACCGTCAGTTCGGCGCGGAAGGCGTGCGGCCAGATGCTGCGCGAAACGTCGTTGTCGCTGATCGAAAGGGTCGCCGTGGCGAAATCCTTCTCGGCACGTGTGGTGTCAACATCCCAGCTCACTGCACGCACGAAACCGTGTTTGGGCAGGGGGCCACGCGATCCGAACTGCGGAAAGCAGACTGGAATGCCGCCGCGGATCGGTACGCCGGCTTCGAAGCGCGCTTTTTCGCTGAGGAAAAGGCGTTCCTCGCCGCGCGCGGGAATCCAGCTGATGACTTGTGCACCGTGCCGCATGATCGTGACCTGCGCGCCATCGGGGGCGGCGAGTCGGATGGCGGGCAGGCCGTTGAATTCGATGTGCTGGACGGCGTCGTTCATTGGGGGAAAATCCTTAGAGACTGAAGCTGGCGGCGGATTGTGCGACCTCGCTACGGCGGAAACAACCCTTGGCGTGATCATTCACCATACCCACCGCCTGCATGAATGCGTAACAGGTCGTGCTGCCGACGAAGCGGAACCCGGCTTTCCGCAGCGCGCGGCTCATCTGGTCCGACGTGGTATTGCTCGCTTGCTGTGACGAGCCGGCCTGCGGGCGCCCGTCGACGAAGGACCACAGCCATTCGACCGGATCGACGCCCGAATCCTGCAACGCGATCCACGCTCGTGCATTGCCAACGGTGGCCTCGATCTTGCCGCGATGGCGCACGATGCCGGGATCGGCGAGCAGGCGGGTGACATCGTCGTCGCCGAAGGCCGCGATCTTCGCAGGGTCGAAGGCGGCGAACGCGCGCCGATAACCTTCGCGCTTGCGCAGGATCGTCAGCCACGAAAGCCCCGCTTGAGCGCCTTCAAGCGTGAGGCATTCGAACAATGCGTTGGCATCCGCGAGTGGGACACCCCATTCGGTGTCGTGGTACTCGAGGTAAAGCGGGTCAGCGGTGACCCAGGTGCAGCGGCTGGAGGCCTCGCACACGTCGTCAGGCCTCGAACTCGTCGATCGCCTGCAGCACGCGGAACTGCGGAATGCCTGCGAGCTTGCCGATCAGGCTCATGATGGCTTGCTTCACATGCGGCGCGTTCATGTGGCGATTCAGCGCCGCCTCATCGGCCCACACTTCAATGGTGTTGATGCGCATCGGGTTGGTGGTGTCGCGGTACAGGTCGTAGCGCAGGCAGCCATCTTCCTGCCGGGTTAGTACAGCCGCAGTGCGCAACACCTCGATGACCTCGGATTCGTGCTGGGGCACGATCTCCGCCATGGTGATGACGTGGATGCGGGGCTTGCTCATGCTGGGGCTCCGGGCGATTGGTAGGCCTGAATATCGAGGCTGCCGAGTTTAATCGAGGTGTCTTCCGGATCGTTGGTGAGCTTGAAGCCGATTTTGCGGACGAAGCGCAGCATGCGGTCGTTGTCGGTCAGGAAGATGCCCTTCATTTCGAGCAGGCCGCGCTCTTTCGCACTGAGGATCAGGATGTCCATCAGGCGCTGCGCAAGGCCGCTGCCTTTGGCGTCGTCCGACACTACGATCGCGAACTCGCAGCTCTTGCCGTCAGGGTTCGCGGCGTAGCGGCATACGCCTAGCTCGTACTCGGCGCCGTCACGCTCGGTGGTGGCCACGAAGGCCATCTCGCGGTCGTAGTCGATCTGCGTGAGCTTCGCGAGCATCTGTGGCGGCAGTTCTGACAATGCGCTCATGAAGCGGTAGTACTTCGTCTCGGGCGACAGGCGCCGTACGAAGGCCTGCTCGAGGACCGCATCCTCCGGCATGATGGGCCGCACCACGACCGGCGTGCCGTCGCGCAGCGTAACTTGCTGCACCAGGTTGCCGGGGTAAGGGTGAATTGCCATGTGGTCGTAGCGGCCCGCCTTTTTCGGCACGCGGCCGACCACGATGCGGGCATCGACGGCGACGACATCCTGCTCGTCTGCCACCAGGGGCTGGATGTCGACCGAGCGCACCCACGGCAGTTCGCAGACCATTTCGGATAGGCGCAGCAGCACGAATTCGAGCCGATCCATCGCAATCGCTGGCTGGCCTCGCCAGTCGCCCAGCTTGGCTGCAATGCGGTGTGAGCGCACCAGATCCTTGGCGAGGAAATCGTTCAGTGGTGGCAGCGCGACGGTGCGCCCTTCCAGGCTCTCGGCATCCACGCCATGTTCGCCGAACGAGATCACCGGCCCGAATACCGGATCGCGCGAAACGCCGAGCAGCAGCCCGCGCGCGCTGGCGACATCGACGCGCGGCTCGATCGTGATGCCGTGCGAGGTGCTCTCGTCATCGCGGTTGCGCAGGTCATCCATCAACTCTTCAAATGCCAGGTGCGTCGCCACCGCGCTGGCCGGAAAACGTTTCGGCCCTGAACTGATGCGTTGCTGCAGCATCGCGTTGGGACGCATGGTGACCGGAAAACCGATGTCGTAGGCCATCGTGACCGCTTGTGCCGCTGTCTTTGCCACCAGCGTACGGCGCACCGGAATGCGGAAGGCTGCGAGCACCTGTCGCGCTTCGCTACGAGTCAGCGTGGTGCGCCCACTCTCGATGGCGGCTTCGATCAGCTCCCGTGCGCCGGCCACGTCCGGTGGTTCAAGGTCGGACAGCGGTGCCGGCACCTGGGTCAGCAGCTTCTGGTTCTGGTAGTAGGCCGAGATTTGCGAGAACAGGTCGATCGCCGGCTCGGGTGTGCGGAAGCTTGGTATACCTGCGGCGACGAACAGTTCGCGCGCCGCCGCGACCTGGGATTCGCCCATCCAGCAGCAAAGGACGGGTTTCTCGGCCTTCTTGTCGATCTCGATCACGCGTTGTGCAACCTCGATCGGCTGCGTCATTGCCTGCGGCGTGAGGATTGCGAGCACGCCATCGACGCCGGGGTCGGCCAGCACGGTTTCCAGCGTGCGGGCGTAGCGGTCGGGGTCAGCATCGCCGACCATGTCGATCGGGTTGTCGTGCGACCAGGCACGTGGCAGGTCGCGATTAAGGGTAGCGACCGTTTGCGGTGAAAGCTCGGCAAGCGGAATGCCGAGGTCGCCGGCGCGGTCCGCCGCCATTACGCCGGGGCCGCCACCGTTGGTGATGATCGCGAGCCGGTTGCCGCGCGGGCGGAAACGGGTGAACAACGCCTGCGTGGCGGCGAACATTTGCGTCAGATACTTCAGCCGGATCACGCCGGCGCGGCGCAGCGCCGCGTCGAACACGATGTCCTCGCCGACGATCGCGCCGGTGTGTGAGTGTGCCGCGCGCGAACCGGACGGATGGCGGCCGACCTTGATCACCATGATCGGCTTGGCGCGTGCAGCGGTCCGCAGCGAACTCATGAAGCGCCGCGCATCGCGGATGCCTTCGATGTACAGCAGGATGCTCTCGGTGCGGAAGTCCCAGATCAGGTAATCGAGGATCTCGCCGAAATCCAGATCGCAGGAGCCGCCCAGCGACACGACGTTTGAAAAACCGACGCCGGTCGTCTTGGCCCAGTCGAGAATCGCCGCGCACAGCGCGCCCGATTGCGACACGAATCCGATGCTGCCTGCCTTCGGCGCTGCGTGCGCGAAGGTGGCGTTGAGGCCCGCGATCGCGCGTGCGATGCCAAGGCTGTTGGGGCCGAGGATGCGCACGCCGTGCTTCTCGGCCAGGCGCACGATGTCGCGCTCCATCGCTGCGCCATCGGCACCACTTTCCGAGAATCCGGCCGACAGGATCACCGCGGTGCGCACCCGCGCACGGCCGCAGGCGGCTACCACGTCGGGCACGGTTGGGGCCGGGGTGGCGATCACCGCGAGGTCCACCCGCTGCGGCACGTCGCCAATGCTATGCACGCAGGGCGCACCGAGTACATCCTGATACTTCGGATTCACCGCATAGAGCTTGCCCTTGAAGCCGCTCTCCTGCATGTTCTTGACGAGAACCTGGCCGAGGGCGCCCTCGCGTGGGGTGGCACCGATGATTGCGACGACCTGCGGCGCAAAGAGTGGGGTGAGGTAATGCTGCTCCTGT
>CAMFLH010000024.1 GCA_945957295.1 uncultured Uliginosibacterium sp. | reverse complement strand
CGGTCTCGTGGGCTCGGAGATGTGTATAAGAGACAGGTCCTGCTCGGCGCCCAGCGCCACTTCGCCGCGGTAGACATAGACGAAGGCGTTGTGCCCCGCAGGGATGCGTTGCGCGAAGCGGCTGCCGGCAGGCAGATGCACGTCCAGGTACAGCGGTTCGGTGTCCGGCCGCTGCATCGCACCGGCCACGCCCTGGCTCTCGCCGGCGAGCACACGCACGGTGGCACCGCCCGCGTCGACGAACTCAGGGATGGCCGCGCCCGGAATGTCGCGGTACCAGGGCGCATCCATCTTGTGCGCGCCGGGCAGGTTCAGCCACAGCTGGAAACCCTCCATGCGGCCTTCGTTCTGCTCCGGCATCTCGGAATGGATCACACCGCGCGCCGCGCTCATCCACTGCACGCCCCCATCTTCGACCAGACCTTCGTGCCCGGCACTGTCGCGGTGACGCATGCGGCCGGTGAGCATGTAAGTGATCGTCTCGAAGCCACGATGCGGATGCGGCGGAAACCCGGCGATGTAGTCGGAGGCCGATTCGCTGCCGAAGGCATCCAGCATCAGGAAGGGATCGAGCCGGCGCTGCAGCGGCTGCGTCAGCACGCGGGTCAGCTTGACCCCGGCACCGTCGGAAGTCGGTACACCGGTGACAAGGCGTTCGACCTTGCGTGAGCGGGTCAGCGTGAAAGTTTCAGGCGCATTCATGATGATTCCTTTCGTCGGGGATCCGGGCCGCCTTCTGGCGGGCGGCCGCGGGGGTTCTGCGGGTTCAGACCAGTGCTTCGATCTCGCGTTCGGCGTCGGCAAACGCCTTGGCAGCGGCGTCCGGCCCCATGGCCAGGCCTTCGGCAAACACCGGGCGCACATCGCTCATGCCGAGGAAGCCCAGCACGGTGCGCAGGTAAGGCAGCAGCGTATCCATCGGCGTATCACGGTAGATGCCACCACGGGTCAGCGCAAGGTAGACCGTCTTGCCTTTGACCAGGCCTTCCGGGCCGTTGGCGGTGTAACGGAAGGTCACGCCGGCACGGGCGATCGCGTCGATCCAGTGCTTGGCCTGCGCCGGTACGCCCAAGTTGTACATCGGCACGCCCAGCACCAGCACGTCCGCGGCCTGCAGTTCGGCGATCAGCGCATCGCTCGCGGCGACGATCTCGTTCTGCGCCGCGGTGCGGGCATCCGCCGGCGTGAACAACGCACCGAGGATCGTTTCGTCGATCGCGGGCAGCGGATTCACCGCGAGGTCGCGCACCGTCACCGTGGCTTCGGTGTTCTTGGAAACGAGGCTTTCGGTGATGCGATTGGCGAGACGGGTGGATTCCGAAGCATTGCGTTTGGCGCTGGTGTTGATCTGCAGGATGTTCATTTGAGTCTCCGTTCGGTTGGGCGCCGAGCCGGGAGGGCTGCAAGCGCTGTGGTGTGGAGGCACTTTATTGCGGACTGATTTGCACCAGAAGCCCGTAAAACGCACAACATCGTTCCATCAATGCAACAATCCGGCTTTGTGTTCTTGAACTGGAGCGGCCATGCAACCGGACGCCAACGATCTGCTGCTGTTCGCCCGCGTCGCCGAGAGTGGCAGTTTCAGCCGCGCCGCGGAACGCGTCGGCCTGCCGAAATCCACCGTGTCGCGCCGTATCGCCGCGCTGGAGGCACATTTGGGCGAACGCGTACTGACCCGCACCACGCGCCGCCTGACGCTGACCGATTTCGGCCAAGGCCTGCTCGAACACGCCAACCGGCTGGCCGAAGAAGTGGACGCCGCGGCCGCGCTGGCCGAACACCGGCAGAGCGAGCCCAGCGGCCGCCTGCGCGTGTCGATGCCAGCCGATTTCGCGGCGACAGTGCTTGCCGACATGCTGGTGGACTTCGCCGAGCGCTACCCCGCGGTCACGGTAGAGCTGGACCTGTCCCCACGCCGGGTCGATCTGGTCGGCGAGAACTTTGACCTAGCGGTGCGCATGGGCGATTTGCCCGACGACGCGACGTTGGTCGCGCGCCGCCTGACCGATGTACGACCTGCCCTGTTCGCGTCGCCACGCTATCTGGCCGCGCACGGCACACCCACAGAGGCTCCGGCGCTGTTGCGGCAGCGCGCAGTCCTCCTGCTGAGCCGCGACGGCGAACCTGCTAGCTGGCGCTTGCGGCGCGGCAGTGAGAGTTGGGAAGGCACCCCACCGGGGCGCCTGGTTGCAAACTCAATGGGGCTGATGATCGCCTTTGCGCTGCGCGATGCGGGTATCGCGCTTGTGCCGCAGGACTTCGTCGCCGGACACGTCGCACGCGGCGAACTGGTGCGGGTGCTACCCGACTGGGCTGCGCCAGCGGTTACCGCATGGGCCGTCATGCCAAGCCGGCGTTGGGTGCCCGCCAAGACACGCGCGTTCGTGGAACGCCTGACTGAAACGCTGGCGCAGTGCGACCGCCGGCCAGTAGCCTGATCACGGCGGCCTGAGCACGGCGCCTTGGCCAAAAAAACGCCCCGACGATGCGGGGCGTTTTTCACAGTACAGGGGGACCGGCTTACTTGACCGCCTTCAGAATCAGCACTTCCTGCGTGCCCATCTGAAGCTCCTGCACCGGCGCTTCACCCTTCTTCACTTTCTTCTGCACGATCTTGAGCTGGCCACCGGCCGGGAAGACCGGCTGCCACTTGCTCGCGTCGAACCCGGCCGGCAGATCGAGCTTGCCGTCGCGGTAGGCGTAGTTCAGCAGCACCAGCATGCGGGTGCCGTCGTACTCGCGCTCGAAGGCGAAAATCTGCTCGTCCTGCGCGGAAATCGGCTTGAAGCTGCCCACCGACAGCGCCGGTTCATGGTCGCGCAGGCCAATCAGGCCGCGATACCAGTTCAGCAGCGAGGCAGGGTTGGCGTCTTCCGTGGCAACGTTGTTGGTCTTCCAGTTCTGCACCAGCGGGCGGAACGCCGAATCCGACTCGGTGAAGCCGCCGAAGGGCTTGTTGCCGTCCCAGGCCATCGGGCCGCGAATCTTCTGGTCGTCGTGGTAGCTCTCGTCTGACAAGCCGAGGCCAATTTCCTCGCCGTAGTAGATGAACGGCATGCCAGGCAGCGTCAACAAGGTGGCCGCAGCCATCTTGTAGCTCTTCACGTCGCCGTTGAACTGACGCCACGGACGCGCGCCGGCGAACCAGTCGTGGTTCGACAGGATCGTGCCCATGCGCGCCACCGGGAAGGTCTGCAGCGTGTAGAGCAAGTCCGGCATCACACGGCCCATCTTCACGCTGTGCACAATGTGCTTCTGCAGGCCGAAGGCGAAGGCGCTACCGCAGGAGTTTTCGCCGGCAAACGGCACCGGGTCACTCGGCGCCTCGCACACCATGTAGCGCTTGCCGTACTGATCCAGCAGCTGGCGAACCTTGTTCATCAGCACATGGTTTTCCGGCTGGTTGTCCCACGCGATCGAGCCGTTTTCGTACAGCACGCCAACCGCATCGAAGCGGAAGCCATCCACGCCACGGTTGAGCCAGAAGCGCAGGTTATTCATGTGGAAGTCGACCACTTCCGGCTTGCGGAGATTGAAGTCAGGCATGCCGGCATCGAAGGCGGCGTAGTAGTACCAGTCGCCCATCTCGCGCCACGGGTCGCCAGAGAAAGTCGTCCAGCCTTCCGGATGCGGCTGCGCCCAGACATACCAGTCGCGATACGGCGACTTGACCTTGCCCGACGCATCGAACAGCTTGTGATCGGCCGAGCTGTGGTTCATCACGTAGTCAACGATGATGCCGATACCGCGCTTGTGCGCTTCGGCAATCAAGTCATCGAAATCGGCCAGCGTGCCGTAGTCCGGTTCGATCTCGCGGTAGTTTTCCACCGCGTAGCCATGGTCGTGGTCGCTGCTGCGGAAGACCGGCATCAGCCAGATACCGGTGATGCCAACCGATTTCAGGTAGTCCAGCCGGCTGGTGAGCCCCTTGAGGTCGCCAATGCCGTCGCCGTTGCTGTCCTGGTAAGCGCGCACCAGGATCTCGGTAAACACGCCTTTCTTGTACCAGTCGGGGGCGAGGCCGCTGTCTACCGGCGCGAACGGCACCGGGCCGACGTCGGAGAATCCATCGACCGTTGCGGGTACCGCCACGGCAGCGGGCGCCTTGGCCGCGGGGGCGGCGGGCGTTTCGGCACAAACCGGCCAGGCGGCCAGCCCGGCCAGGGCAAGGCAAGACGCCAGAATCCGTCGCTTCAGCTCACTTCGCATGCTGATCCACCTCTTATAAAAATTGTTTCGGCGCCCATAAGACGCAGTCGAAGATTTTAGGTTGCATTGCCACGGCCCCACCCAACCAATTTTGCTGTTTGCGACAAATTCAAAGTTAGGGCCGGCTCGGGCAGAATGGCGGGTCTTGCCCTCACGCCTCGCGCTGATTCCGCCCCATGGAACTGGATGTCCTGATCGTCGGTGCCGGCCTCGCCGGTGGTAGCCTCGCCTGTGCCCTGGCGGGCAGCCCGCTGCGCATCGGCATGCTCGAGGCGCGCCCACCGCGTCGCGCCGAGGGCTGGGATGCGCGCGTCTATGCCGTAAGCCCGGCCAACGTCGACTTCCTCACACGAATCCGTGCTTGGCCGCACTTGGACGCGAGCCGCACCAACCGTGTCGAAGCCATGCAAGTGTTCGGCGACCGCGGTGGCAAGGTGGAGTTCTCTGCCTACGACGCCGGTCTCGATGCGCTGGCCTGGATCCTGGAAGCCTCGCCCCTGGCAGTCGAGCTGTGGGAGACGCTGCGCCGCCAGCCGAACCTCACACTGCTGTGCCCGGCCCGGCCAAGCGCGCTGGATGTCGACGCCGACGCCGACGCGGCAACCGTAACGCTCGACGACGGGCGGCGCATCCGCGCCCGCCTCGTCGTTGCCGCCGACGGCGCCGATTCGTGGGTGCGCGCCGCCGCAGCCCTGCCGGTGCGTACCACGCCCTACGGCGAGCTGGGCGTGGTTGCGAATTTCCGCTGCGAAGCGCCGCACCACGATAGCGCGTTCCAGTGGTTCCGCGACGACGGCATCCTTGCGTGGTTGCCGCTGCCTGAGAACCGAATGTCGATGGTGTGGTCCACCCCCGAAGCACACGCGCAGGAATTGCTGTCGCTGGCACCCGAGGCGTTCTGCGAAAAGGTGGCGGCGGCTGGCGACAACCGGCTCGGGAAGCTGGAACTCCTGACACCGCCGGCAGGTTTCCCGTTGCGGCTGATGCAGGTACCGCAGGTGGTGGCGCCGCGCGTCGCGCTGATCGGCGATGCCGCACATGCGATCCATCCGCTGTCCGGGCACGGCATCAACCTCGGCTTTCAGGACGCCCGCGTGCTGGCCGATCTGCTCAACGGGCTACCGGCACACCGTGATTGTGGTGAGCTGAGTACCCTGCGCCGCTATGCCCGGGCGCGCAACGAGGAAGTGCGGCTGATGCAGGGCGTAACCCACGCCCTCAACCGGCTCTTCCGTCCGCGTAACCCGCTGCTCGCCGCCTTGCGTAACCGCGGTATGCAGCTGACCAACCAACTGCCGGTCGTGCGCAGCGCCCTCGTGCGCTACGCGGCCGGCCTGATCTGACCTTCGGAGTTCTTGATGAAGCATCTCGTCGCCGCCACGGCGCTGTTCGCCACCCTGACTGCCCCCGCCTTTGGCGGCGAAGCGGAAATCCGCAAGGCGGTTAACGAATTCATCGGTCAGGAGGCGATCCAGTCGGTCACGCGCACGCCGTACGCAGGCCTGTACGAGGTGGTAATGGACTCAGGCGAACTGGTCTATACCGACGAGCAAGGCAGTTTCTTCATCGACGGCCAGCTTATTGACCTGAAACGCCGCACCAATATCACCGCCGAGCGCCAAGCCGCACTCAACAAGGTGAATATCAACGAGTTGCCGCTCACGCAAGCGGTGAAGACCGTCCGCGGCAACGGCAAGCGCACGCTCGTCACCTTCGAAGACCCGAACTGCGGCTACTGCAAGCGTTTTGTCGCCGAGGCCCAGCAGCTCAAGGATGTGACGATCTACACTTTCCTCTACCCGATCCTGTCGCCGGACTCGGCCGACAAGTCCAAGGCGATCTGGTGCAGCAAGGATCGCTCGGCGGCCTGGCAGGGCTGGATGATCGACGGCAAGGCAGCGAAGGCCGCCGACTGTGAGAACCCGATCGAGAAGAACGTCGCGCTGGGTCGCAAGCTGCGCATCAACGGCACGCCGACCATGTTCCTTGCCGACGGTTCGCGCCTGGGCGGTTTCCTGCCGCGCGCCAAACTCGAAGAAGCGATCGCGCAGGCCGAGAAGAACAAGCCCGCCAAGGGCAAGTAATGCGGCGGGGGCAAACGCCCCTGCCCTCAAGATTTCCGTCCCCCTTCCGTAGTCGGATCATGGGCCCCGCCAGCGGCCCCGACGAGGATGTTCATGGGCAATACGCCCACGCCTGACATCGCCAAGCCCGTGCCGGCGGACCTTTCTCAAGTCCGCTGGTGGCGATCGTCCGGCATTCGCCTCACCCTGGCCAGCCTCGCCATCCTGCTCGCCTTCGCGCTCGCCCTTGGCTTCAACTCTAGCCGGCTGATCCGTGCGGCCCTTGACCGCGACCTGCGCCAGCAAACCGCGCAGATGTCGCGGCTGATCAACCTGACGATCGCCCCGTACGCCGGTGAGGGGCGGCTTGAGTTGTTGCAGGACTATCTGCGCGAGTTGCTCGCCGAGTCGGACAGTGAATCCGGCCTGAGTTACCTCGTCGTGATCGGCCCCAAGGGCGAAGCCATCGTCACCGCTGGCCGCGTGCCATCCGGTACGCTACCCGCCGCAACCGACGACATCGCGCACGCGGTGCAGCAGGGTGTCATGCATGTGCGTCAGCCGATTCTGCTCGCTGCCAACGAGGTCGGCACCCTGCAGTACGGTCTTGGTGTGGGCGGTTTCAAGCAACTGGTGAACGGCCTGCTGCGCGATGGCCTGCTGATCCTGACCTTCAGCTTTATCCTTGCCGCGGCGTTTTTCGGCCTGACCGGCTTTCGCCTCTCGCGACGACTGGGGCGCCTGGTACGCGCCGCGCAGGCCATCGCCGGCGGCGACTACAGCCGGCATGTGAACGAACACGGGCGCGACGAATATGCGCAACTGGCCGCGTCGTTCAACACCATGGCGGGTGCGATCGACGAGCGCATCGATGCACTTGAACGCTCACAGCGCGAAGTACGCGAGCTCAACGAAACACTGGAGCAACGTGTCGCCCGCCGCACGCAGGAACTGGCGGAACGCAACACCGAACTCTCGGAGACCATCGAAACCCTGAACCACACGCGCCAACGCCTTGTCCGCACCGAGAAGCTGGCCGGCCTCGGCAAAGTGGTGGTTGGCGTGGCACATGAGCTCAACACCCCGATCGGCAACGCGAAGGTGCTGGCCTCAGCGCTGGAAGACCGCACCGGGCAAATGCGCACAGCCTTGGATGGCGGCATCCGCCGCTCCGAACTGGCTGAATACCTGGAAGCCACGGAAGAAAGTGCGCGCCAGCTGGTCGGTAACCTTGAGCGTGCCGCCGCACTGGTGGTGCGCTTCCGCGACACGGCGGCCGACCGGCGCGAAGGTGAGCGCCGCCGCTTCGACGTCGTCGAGCTGTTGCAGGACTGCGCCGTGCTGGCACGCATCCGCGCCGAGCGGCAGGATGTACAAACCGAAGTAAAGGCCGTCGGGCCAATCGAAGTCGACAGCTACCCCGCGCTATGGGAGCGGATGCTGCTCAACTGCCTCGCGAACTGTTATCAGCACGCGTTTGCCAGCCGCGACGGCGGAAACATCGTGATCACCGCAGACGCCGATGCGTCGCGGATGACGATTCGTATCCGCGATGACGGTATCGGGATCTCAGGCGACAACCTTGAACGGATCTTCGATCCCTTCTTCACCACCGCACTCGGGCAAGGCGGCAGCGGGCTCGGCCTGCACGCCGTCTACAACATCGTGACCGGCGTGCTCGATGGCGATGTGGCCGTCGCCAGCGAACCCGGCCACGGCACTACACTCACCATCGAACTGCCCCGCACAACGCCGGAATGAGCGGTGCGCCAAGCGCGCACCGCACGCCGCTCAGGCGATTCCGGCCGTCGCCTCGGCGCGATCACGCTCAAGCGCGGCAATCAGTTCATCATCGCGACCGCGGTCTCGTTCCGGAATGCCATGGTGCAGCTGCGGCTGCGACAAGGCGTGATCGGAAGGCGAACGTTCATCGACCCGATGAACCATTTCACGATAGAAGAATGCTGCAGCGCCGAACGGCATGATGGACCGCCTTGAGGGCATATGCCCACGGTAGAAGATGGTGCAAGCCTATGCCTCGCATCGCAGGCGAACTCTGACGGTAATCAACTGGCCCATTTCCGGTGCAGAAAACCGGGGCATGCACCATTTAGGAATTGGCGTCTGCCGACCGGGGCGAGCCTGGCTGGGTGAGGCATGAAGGGACCGGCCACCTGCTGCGCCCTTCATGCCAACAGCCAATTCAGGTGCGCCGGGTCTTGACGTGGTAGCACGCCCACAGCAGCGCGATCCAGCATGGAATCGCCAGCACCGATGGGCGTAGCGGCGGGATCATGTACATACCGGCGAGGATCGCGAGCATGAAGGCAAGGCACAGGTAGTTGCCGAGCGGATGCCACAGCGCTTTGAAAGCAGGCGTCACCCCCTCGCGCGCCTTGGCCTTGCGGAACATCAGATGCGCCAGCGAGATCATTGCCCAGTTAATCACCAGCGCAGCAACCACCAGCGCCATCAGCAACTCCAGCGCCTTGGCCGGAATCACATAGTTCACCACCACGCACAGGCCTGTCACCAGCGCCGACAGGCCGATCGCGAGCATCGGCACGCCGCGGTCATCCACCTTCATCAGCGCGCGCGGGGCGTTGCCCTGGTCCGCGAGGCCGTACAGCATGCGGCTGTTGCAATACACGCAACTGTTGTACACCGACAGCGCCGCCGTCAGCACGACAAAGTTGAGGATGTTCGCCGCCACATCGCTGCCGAGCATCGAGAACACCATCACGAACGGGCTGCCGCCGTATTCGTCGCCGGCCTCGGCGTGTTGGGCCAGCGTTGCGACAAGGGTATCCCACGGCGTCAGCGACAACAGCACCGCCAGCGCGCCGATGTAGAAGATCAGGATGCGGTAGAGCACCTGGTTGATCGCTTTGGGGATCGTTTTGCCCGGATCACTTGCTTCAGCGGCGGTGATGCCGACCAGCTCTAGGCCGCCAAACGAGAACATGATGATCGGCAGCATGATCGCCAGACCGCCCCAGCCGTTGGGGAAAAAGCCACCGCGCTCCCACAGGTTACGCACGGTGGCGTCCGGGCCCGCGTGGCCGGAAAGCAGCAGATAGCCACCCAGCAAGATCATGCCGATCACCGCCACGACCTTGATGAGGGCGAACCAGAACTCCGTCTCGCCGTAGGCCTTCACACTGGCGAGGTTCACCAGATTGATGATCACGAAGAAGGCGGCGGCCGTCGCCCACATCGGAATCCACGGCCACCAGTATTGCACGTACTTACCCACCGCCGTCAGTTCCGACATGCCAACCAGGATGTACAGGACCCAGTAGTTCCAGCCGGACATGAAGCCCGGCAGATCCCCCCAGTACTTGTAGGCAAAGTGGCTGAAGGAGCCAGCGACCGGCTCCTCGACAATCATCTCGCCAAGCTGACGCATGATCAGGAAGGCGATGAAGCCGCCGATGGCATAGCCGAGCAGCATCGAAGGGCCGGCAGACTTCATGACACCGGCAGAGCCGAGGAAGAGGCCCGTTCCGATCGCGCCACCGAGCGCGATCAGCTGGATATGGCGATTCTTCAAGCCGCGCTTGAGTTCGCCTTCATGGAGCGGATGGTGGTCCATACGGTTTCGGGTTGTGGCGGGGAAAGTGCAACCATCTCATATCTCACAGAACCAGGCGGCCGCGTTTGATCCGCCCCGGCTTACCCCGCAAATTGACGCGACGCGACGAGCCGCCGCAACGGCGACCGACCCACGCCCGACAAAAACAAAAGACCCACGACTTGCCGTGGGTCTTCTGTTGATGCTACGGCGCGGCCAGGCCCACACAAGGGCCAGCGTCGCGTTACGCCCCGCCAATTACCACAGGGTTTCGCGCTCCGCGGTTGCGGAAATCTTGTGGATCGACAAGTCTGCGCCGTTGAATTCTTCCTCTGCATCGAGGCGGATACCAACGACGAGCTTGAGCACGCCATACACCGCCGCGCCACCGACCAGCGCCACAACGATCCCCCCGAGCGTACCGAACACCTGGACCGGCAGGCTGACGCCACCAAGCCCGCCAAGCGCCTTGCTGCCGAAGATGCCGGCCGCGATACCGCCCCAGGCGCCGCACAGCCCGTGCAGCGGCCATACGCCGAGCACATCGTCGATCTTCCAGCGGTTTTGCGTCAGCGTGAACATCCACACGAACAAGCCGCCTGCGATCGCGCCGACAAACAGCGCCCCGATCGGGTGCATCAGGTCGGAACCCGCACACACGGCGACCAAACCTGCGAGCGGCCCGTTGTGCACGAAGCCCGGGTCATTACGGCCGGCCGCCAGCGCGGCGAGCGTGCCACCGACCATCGCCATCAGCGAATTCACCGCAACGAGGCCCGAGATCTTGTCCATGCTCTGCGCGCTCATCACGTTGAAGCCGAACCAGCCGACAACGAGGATCCAGGCGCCGAGCGCGAGGAAGGGAATGTTTGAGGGCGGATGTGCGGCAACGGCGCCATCCTTGTTGTAGCGGCCGCGACGGGCGCCGAGCATCAACACCGCAACCAGGCCGATCCAGCCGCCCACGGCATGCACCACAACGCTGCCTGCAAAGTCATGGAATTGCACACCAAAGCCTGCTTCAAACCACTTCTGCACGCCGAAGTTGCCGTTCCACATGATCCCTTCGAAGAAGGGGTACACGAAACTGACGATGAGGAAGGTCGCGCCAAGCTGCGGCAGAAAGCGCGCACGTTCCGCAATGCCGCCCGACACAATGGCCGGAATCGCCGCCGCGAAGGTCAGCAGGAAGAAGAACTTCACCAGGTCGTAGCCGCCGCGCTGCACGAAAGTTTCGGCACCCGTGAAGAAGTGGATGCCGTAGGCGACGCCGTAGCCGATGAAGAAATACGCGATCGTGGATACCGCGAAGTCGGTGAGGATCTTGACCAGGGCGTTGACCTGGTTCTTCTTGCGCACTGTGCCGAGTTCGAGAAACGCGAAACCGGCGTGCATCGCCAGCACCATGATGGCGCCCAGCAGAACGAATAGCACGTCGCTGGATGTCTTGAGTTGCTCCATGAGGGGCTCCATAACGAGATGGCGCACCAACAAGCAACAACCGCACCAATTTGGCGTTTTCTATAAAATCAACGGCTTAAACGCACCCGCGAGGCGCAAAGCCGAGATCTGCGCATTACGCCGGTGCATCCACGCGGATTCTGCACCGGCGCCGTGCATCACCTGCTGCCCGCGCACGAATCAGGTGCCCGGTTTCGCGCCGGGCGGTGTCTGCCCCTTAGGCCACAGCACCCACATCTGGCCGCGGCTGCGCATCTTGCCCGCCTGCGCGCCGGCCTCGGCGCCAAAGCCCCAGTAGAAGTCAGCGCGCACACCGCCCTTGATCGCGCCGCCCGTGTCCTGCGCCACCACCAGGCGCTGCATCGGCTTGTCGGTGCCTGGCAGAGTCGTAGCAAGGAACACCGGTGCGCCGAGCGGCACACTGCGCGTATCCACCGCGATCGAGCGCCCCGCCGTCAGCGGCACACCCTGTGAGCCATTCGGGCCGTCACCGTTCGCCGGCTGCTCGCGGAAGAACACGAAACTTGGATTCGCGTTGAGCATTTCATCGAGCCGCGCCGGATTATTGCGCGCCCAGTTGCGGATGCCTTCCATGCCCGCCTGCTCGATCTTCAACTCGCCCTTGTCGATCAGCCAACGGCCGATCGACTGATACGGATGACCATTCTGGTCGGCATAGGCGATCCGGACCCGGCTTCCATCCGCGAGCTGTACCTGGCCCGAACCCTGCACCTGCAGGAAGAAAAAATCGATCGGGTCAGCCGCCCACAGCAAGACCTTGTCGCCAAGTTTGTCGGGGCGCGCCTCGATCTGCGCGCGCGAGTAATACGGCACGACCTTGCGGCCTTCCAGGCGCCCGCGCAGGCGCATGTTCTTCAGCTCGGGGTAGAGCTCGCCCATGTCGATGATCAGCAGATCGTCCGGCACGGCGTAGACCGGCGTGTCGTACTGCTTGCTGCGGGTGCGGCTGCCACGGATCAGCGGCTCGTAGTAGCCAGTGATCAGTCCCTCGCCGCTGCCATCCGCGTTCACCACGCGCCACGGCTGCCACTCGCGCTCGGCGAAGGCCCGTACAGCCGCCGCACTCGGTTTGTCGCCCAGCTCACGGGCGGCCTGACAACTGGCCTGCCAGACCGGCGCCTTCATCGCACGACAGGAGGAAAGCATCGCGCCCCAGGCCTGTGAGACATCGTCCGTAGCCCAGCCGTTCACGTCGGCCCAGCTCGCCGGTTGAAGCGGTTCAACCTTGGGTTTCTCCGGCGGTTTCTCGGGCACCGTCGGGCAAACCGGACACACCGGGCACTCGGCGGTAGCGGGGGCTGTCTCCGGCACCGTTGCACAGGCGGACAACAGGGCTAGCAACAAGGGCGTGGCAGCACGCAGCACTGGGCGGGTACGAAGCATCGTTCGGCTAAACTTGTGAGTTCGTGGCGCGGGCCAGTATAACCGTCGCCCCCTTCCTCTCACGCGCGGGGCCATGAGGCATGTGGGTCATTTTTCTTGAGGCGGGCGTTGCGCTCGCGCTGTTGCTGATCATCGTGTGGGCCACCTGGCCGAAAAGAGATCCCGCGCGCATCGAAAACAAGAACCCCGGAGAGACGCCCCGCGATGGCCAACCTTGAACATCTGATCGCACGCGCCGAGGCGCTGCTGGAGCGGCTGGAAACCGTGCTGCCGCCGAACGCGCCGGCGCCGGACTGGAGTGCGCCGGCCCACCGCTGGCGCAGCCGAAACGGGCGTGGCTGGCTGGAGCCGGTGCACCATCCGCACCGCATCCGGCTTGCCGATCTGCAGGATATTGAAGACCAGAAAGCGCGCTGCGATGCGAACACGCGCCAGTTCGTGCGCGGCGGTCGCGCCAACAATGTGCTGCTGACCGGCGCGCGCGGCACCGGCAAGAGCTCGCTGGTGAAGGCGATGCTCGCCGAGTACGCCACCGCCGGTCTGCGCCTGATCGAAGTCGACAAGAGCGATCTGCTGCACTTACCCGAAATCGTTGATCTGGTCGCCGGGCGCCACGAGCGCTTCATCGTGTTCTGCGACGACCTCTCATTCGAAGACTCCGAGCCCGGTTACAAGGCGCTCAAGAGCGTGCTCGACGGCAGCCTGTCCGCGCCGCCGGACAACCTGCTGATCTACGCCACCAGCAATCGGCGTCACCTGATGCCGGAGTATTTCGCCGAGAACCTGCAGACGCACAAGGTGGGCGACGAGTTGCACCCAGGCGAAGCCGTCGAGGAAAAGATCTCGTTGTCCGAGCGCTTCGGGCTGTGGATTTCGTTCTACCCCTTCGGCCAGAACGAATACCTGTCGGTGGTGTATCACTGGCTGCGCGCTTTTGGCGTGGCCGATGCCCAGATCGCCAGCGAGGCGCTCCGCACCGAGGCCCTGCAGTGGGCGCTGATGCGCGGCTCGCGCAGCGGGCGAGTCGCCTGGCAGTTCGCGCGCGACGTCGCGGGTCGCGCAGCCCCCTGAGTCACAGAGAAAACAATATCCAATGATCGACACCCTCTTCCCCAATGGGCCGTGGCATTACCTCGCCGGCGGCCTGCTGATCGGCAGCGCGATCGGCGCGCTCTATCTGCTCGCCGGCCTCGTCGGCGGACTGTCGACCTTCTTCAGCGCAAGCCTCTCCTGGGTCTCGCGCTTGCCTGCCCTGCAGCAGCCCAAGTTGCTGGAAAGCCGCGACTGGCGGCTCGCCTATGCCACCGGCCTGGTGCTTGGCGGTGTGCTGTTCGCAGTCAGCCTTGGCCAGTTCGGCGCCAGCACGCGGGTGCCGCCACTGGTGCTGCTGGCGGGCGGCGTGCTGATCGGCTTCGGCGCACGGCTTAGCGATGGCTGCACAGCCGGCCACGGCATCTGCGGCTTGGCATCGCTGCGCTGGCCTTCGCTCGTCGCAGTCATCACCTTTCTGAGCACCGCAATCATTACCGCACAGCTCGTTGCCCATTCCGGGTTGCTGCCATGAGCCGCCTGCTGATTGCCTTGGTCTGCGGTGCGGTGTTCGGCTTCGGGCTCTCGCTCGCGACGATGACGCAACCGGAAGTCGTTCTGGCCTTCCTGCGCTTTACCGATTTCGGCCTGCTGCTGGTACTCGGCGGCGCAGTCATCGTGGCGCTGATCGCCTATCAGATCGGGCCACGCCTGCTGCCGCGCCCGATTGCCGGCCGCTTTTTCGAGAAGCGCCAGACGCCGTTCTCGCGCCGCATGGTGATCGGCGCCGCCATTTTCGGCGCCGGTTGGGGCCTGTGCGGCGTATGCCCCGGCCCCGCGATCGCCGGCCTCGGGCTTGGCAACCTCGATCTGCTGTGGGCGCTCGGCGGAATTTTCATTGGCGCCTGGCTGCAGGCGCGTTTCTTCGGGAGCAGCGATGCGCAAACGCGTTGAAGTGGCCGCCGCCGTCATCACACGGCCTGATGGCAGTTTCCTGCTCGGCCAGCGCGCGCCAGACACCTTCTATGCCGGCTACTGGGAATTCCCGGGCGGCAAGGTCGAGCCGGGCGAAACCGCCCACGCCGCGTTGATTCGCGAATTGCAGGAGGAGCTTGGCATCACGGTACACCGCGCGAACCCGTGGATCACGCGCGAGCACCTGTACGAGCACGCGCATGTGCGGCTGCATTTCTTCGAGGTCTGCGACTGGTCCGGCACGCCGAACGACCATGTGCACTCGGCGCTCGAATGGCAACAGGCCGATGCCCTCAGCGTATCGCCGATGCTGCCGGCGAACGGCCCGATCCTCAAATCGCTGCGCCTGCCGCGCACGATGGGTGTAACGCACGCAGCCGAGATCGGCATTGATGCTCAGCTCGCGGCGCTGGATGCCGCACTTGGCGCTGGCTTGCGGCTGCTACAGATCCGCGACGTAACACTCGCCGCAGACGCACGTGCGCAGCTTGCCCGTGAAGCGGTAGCGCGCTGCCATGCGCACGGCGCCATCGCAGTGGTGAATGGCGACCCTGCGCTGTCCGCCGCCGTCGGTGCCAACGGGCTGCATCTGCGCGCTGCGCAACTTGCCGAGCTTTCAAGCCGCCCGGACTTCGAATGGGTCGGCGCCTCCTGCCACACGCGCACCGACCTGGAAGCCGCGGCCCGGCTCGAACTCGACTACGCCCTGCTCGGCCCGGTTCTGCCGACCGCCACGCACCCCGGAGCCAGTGGCATCGGCTGGGGCGCCTTCCACATGCTGACGCGCGATCTACCAATGCCGGTGTTTGCGATCGGCGGTTTGATCCCGGCCGACATGGATGCCGCGCGTGGCTACGGAGCACACGGCATCGCTGCGATCCGTAGCGTCTGGCACCGCAACGCCCCATGAAGCCGCGCTACACCGACAAGGTGGTGGTGATCACCGGAGCGTCGGACGGCATCGGCGCGGAACTCGCACGCCAGCTCGCCTCGCAGCGGCCCAAACTGGTGCTCGCCGCGCGCAACGCCGACAAGCTCGCAGCAGTCGGCAAGCAGTGCAGCGCGCTCGGTGCGCTGGTCCTGTGCGTGCCGACTGACGTGGGCGTCGAAGCCGATTGTGCGGCGTTGGCACGCAAAGCCGTCGAACGCTTCGGTGGCATCGATGTGCTGGTGGCCAACGCAGGCGTATCCGGCCATGCGATGTTCAGCGAAGTCAGCGACTTCGGCTGGTACGACGACATGATGCGCGTGAACCACTTCGGCACGCTGTGGTGCGTGCGCCATGCGCTACCGCACCTCATCGCACGGCACGGGCAGATCGTCGGCGTATCGAGCCTCGCCGGCCTCTTCGGCGTTCCGGGCCGCACCGCCTACTGCGCCAGCAAGTTCGCGATGACCGGCTTCCTTGAAGCGCTGCGGATCGAAGTGGCACCGCAGGGGGTCGGCATCACGATCGCCTACCCCGGCGTCGTGGCCACCGAAATCCGCTATCGCGGCTACGGTGCGGACGGCAAACCGGCAGGCAAGAGCGGGCTCGATGAAGGCCGCGCGATGCCGGTGGAGACCTGCGCAAACCTCATCCTGCGTGCGATGACGCGGCGCAGCCGCGAATGCGTGATGACCGGCCAGGGCAAGCTTGGCCGCTGGCTGCGATTGTTGCTGCCGGATCTGGTCGACGCGCTGGCCCGCCGCAAACTCGCCCGAAGCAGCGGGCCACACTAAGAAGCGCGAACGAAAGGCAACGGCGCGCAGCGCCCCTGTGTGGGAGAGGCGCGGCCGCTCTTTCCGTACGGGTCATGCTGCGAGCAGCCGCGACAACGCCGGTGGCGCTGCTACGGCGCCGCGTCAGCTGCGCGGATCGGCGCCAGGCGGCAGATCGTCCGCAAGCGGTTCCTGGCCCGCGACGCGGTACTTCTCGTCGGCCCAGGCGCCAAGGTCGATCAATTTGCAGCGCTCGGAGCAGAACGGCCGCCAGCGGTTCTCGGGCGCCCACAGCACCGGCTGGCTGCAGGTCGGGCATTTGACGGTGCGTGGGGTCGGGCTGCTCATGCGTGTTGCCAATCGGAGTGGAAGATGCCGGCGCGATCGGTACGCTCGTAGGTGTGCGCACCGAAGAAATCGCGCTGCGCCTGGATCAGGTTGGCTGGCAGGCGCGCCGCGCGATAGCTGTCGAAGTACGCCACGGCGGAAGCAAAGGTCGGCACCGGCACGCCGGCGCGCACCGCGTGGCACACGACATCGCGCAGCGCGGCCTGGTAGTCCGCGGCAATACCGGCGAAATACGGGTCGAGCAGCAGGTTCGCCAGCGCCGGATTGGCCTGATAGGCGTCGGTAATCCGCTGCAGGAAGCGCGCACGGATGATGCAGCCGGCGCGGAAAATCTTCGCGATCTCACCGTACTGCAGATCCCAACCGTGCTCGTCCGACGCAGCGCGCAACTGTGCGAAGCCCTGCGCGTACGAAATGATCTTGGAGAGGTAGAGCGCCCGCCGCACCGATTCGACAAAGGCGGCACGATCTCCGTCGAACGCGCTTGCTTTCGGGCCAGCGAGTACCGCGCTCGCAGCGACGCGCTGATCCTTCAAGGCCGAAATACAGCGCGCAAATACCGATTCGGTAATCAACGGCAGCGCAACGCCCAGGTCCAGCGCGGACTGCGAGGTCCACTTGCCGGTGCCCTTCTGGCCGGCCTTGTCGAGAATCGCGTCGACCAGGTAACCGCTGGTCTCCGCATCGCGTTTGCGGAACACCTGCGCGGTGATCTCGATCAGGAAGCTGTCCAGTTCACCGGTGTTCCAGTCGGCGAAGGTGTCGGCCAGCTCATCGTTCGACAGCCCGGCAACGCCCTTCAGCAAGGCATAGGCCTCGGCGATCAACTGCATGTCGCCGTACTCGATGCCGTTGTGCACCATCTTCACGTAGTGGCCTGCGCCATCCGGGCCGATGTAGGTGACGCAGGGCTCGCCATCCGGCGCGCGCGCGGCAATCTCGCGCAGGATCGGCGCCGCCAGCTCGTAGGCATCGCGCTGCCCGCCCGGCATGATCGACGGCCCTTTCAGCGCCCCCTCCTCGCCACCGGAAACGCCCATGCCGATGAAGTTGATGCCGGTCGTCGCCAGCTCGCGGTTGCGGCGGATCGTGTCGGTAAACAACGTGTTGCCGCCATCCATCAGGATGTCGCCCGGCGCCAACAAGGGGCGCAACGCGGCAATCGTCGCATCGGTCGCATCACCCGCCTTCACCATGATCAGAATGCGCCGCGGCGTTTCGAGCGTGGCCACAAACTCCTCCAGCGTTCGCGTCGGCACCAGCTGGCGCCCCGGATTCTCGCGCACCACCTCGTCGGTCTTGTCGAACGAACGGTTGTAGAGCGCCACCGTATAGCCGCGGCTTTCGATATTGAGCGCGAGGTTGCGGCCCATCACGGCCATACCGATGACGCCGATCTGTGGCTTCGTCATGATCAGAACTCCAGTCAGGGGAAGGAACGGGCGTGGCCCGACCAGGCTCGGTTAGGCGGCGGTTGCGCCGCGATACCGGCTCTTTTGGAACGCGCGAGTTTAAGGGATTCGAGCGACGTGGCGCGCCGGAGGTTCCGGCATAGCCATCAGAGATTACAGAAGGTCAGTTCGAATTCGACATCAGATTCAGCTTGCCGCGTGCGGGCCACGCTGGCCGCACCGACGAAGCGCACGTTCAGCGCGTATTTGTTGGCACTGATCTCGGGCACGAAGGATTCGTCCTGGGCGAGCCGGATACGCAGCATCTGCGCGCTGCGCCCGCCCATCATCATCTGGAACTGGCCGCGGTGTGCGACCAGATTGTCCGGCCGCCCACTGGCGCGCAGCAGGCGCAGCACGATCGCGAGCCCTTCGCGGATCGGCGTCATCGGCCCGATCCAGCCACGCAGGTCTGCCTGCCGGGCTTCAGTGCTGCGATGCAGCCAGTAGTGATAGGAAGGCAGATCGAACTCACACACGCCGCCGGGAATCGCCGCGCGGCTGCGAATGTTCATCAGCCACTCGTTCTCACGCAGGTATTGGCCGATCTTGCCCGCCATCGCGAGCAGCGCGGCGCTGGCCTGTTCGATTTCGTAGAGCGCGCCAGACAGCGCCTCTTCCGAAATATCCGGGTTGTGGCGGAAGGACACGAGGATCTGGCGCTGGCGCTCAAGTTCCTGCACCAGATCGACCTTGAGGTCGGCGCGGCTGGCGACATCGAGAATCTCGAATACGCTGACCAGCGCGGTGTGGTGTTCGTATGGCCCGTCAGACAAAGTGAAGTGAAGCGCCTTGTCGAACAGGTCCTCAAGCCGCAGCAGTGTGCGAATGCGCTCGTTCAGCGGATATTCGTAGGTGATCACTGCGCGATTCCGGCGTCCGTTTGTCGTTGTGTAAAACGCGAAACTTGAGAAAGTGCTTTAAATCATAGCAGGGAATTTGTCACGAAAGCCGCGCCGGTATTGAGGTTTCAGCACGATAGCGGCGATCAAGCGCATCGACTTGACGATGCAGTGCAGCAATGTCGCCATTGTTGGCGATCAGATCGTCGGCAATTGCACACCGCGCGGCTCGCGAGGCTTGGGCTGCCATGATCGCTTCGACCTGTTCGCGGCTCAGGCCGCTGCGCTGCATGACGCGCTCCACCTGCACGGATTCCGGCACATCGACGACGGCAATCCGATCGCAACGCGCACGGTAGCTGCCCGACTCCACCAACAAAGGGACGACCAGCACCACGTAAGGCGCGGTGCTCGCGGCGGCCACTGCGGCATCGCTGCGCGCGCGGATCATCGGGTGAAGAATGCCCTCAAGGCGCTGACGGATCGACGCATCGCCGAACACCAGTGCACGCATCGCCGCGCGATCGAGTGCGCCATCGGCGCCAATCACCGCCGCACCGAACGCTTGCTGCAGCGCAGGAATCGCGTCGCCGCCCGGCGCAGTCAGCTGGTGCGCAATGAGGTCCGTATCGACAATCGCCGCCCCCAATGCAGCGAAGCGCTCGGCCGCAGCACTCTTTCCGCTGCCGATTCCGCCGGTCAGGCCGATGACTAGAGGGCGTACCAACACGTCAATCAGCGCGCGGGCGTGCAATTCGCGCGCGGCGCATTGGGGACGCGCGACGAGGTATCGCTGGAGAAGCCGGCGAGTTGATCAGCTGGGCCGGTCACCTCGAGCTTGATGCTGGAAGCGTCACGCGCCTCGATCTTTGCGCTACGTACGCCTTTGGCCTTCAATGCCTCAAGCGCCCGGTTCGCAGATTCCTCGCTCTTGTAAAGGCCAAGAGAGATCGCGTTCTGGTTGGCGCCCGCATCTTTGACGATGAAGAAGTCGCTGACGCCTAAGGCCCGCAACTCCTCGCCCTTCTTGTCTGCGCCAGCGCGGTCCGCCTGGGGCGGCAGATGCACCCACCATGAACTCGATCCGGTGACCGTCTGCTGTTTTGCCGTGAAGCTCAGCCCCTTCGCGCGCAGGGAAATGGCGTCCGCCTGCGCTTTGGTCAATCCGCCCCAGCTTACACAGGCAAGCGACAGTGGCTTGCTTGGCGGCGTTTCGGCCGGCGCGGACTCGGTCGCGTGCACCACTTCGCTGGCCGCGGCTGCGGGCTCGGGTTCCGCCGCGGGCGCCCCAGTAGCCGCATGCTCCGCCGCTGGCGCATCGTCACCATGACCGACGATCTTCAGCTTCTCCGGGTGAAGCTGGCTCGACAGGCGGTCAGGCTCTCCGCCGGGGGCGGCGGAAAAGCTCGTCATGTTCATCAGCACGAGCAGGGCGTTCGCACCGAGCAGCAGATAGAGGAAGAACGTTTTCATGGTGCGCGATTATCGCAGGAAGGCGGCGCTACCGCCGCGCTCAAACGTCGAACACGAACTGCCGCTCCGGGCGTCGCCCTGTTAGTGCGGCGACGACACGCTCAGCTGCGGACACGCCGCGAGCGTGGGCCTCTTCACAGATTGAGAATCCGCTGATATCGGCATGTGCAAACTGCAGCATCGCGTCACCGCGCGCGAACCAGTGGCGCGCCCGACTAGAGAGGAAACCCGGCAGTGGGCGCGCCATCGCGTGTCCGTGGCGGACACAATCGATCCGTTCCACATGCTCGACAAGCTCGGGGTACGCAGGCGCCAGCTCGCGCAAGGCCTGCGCCGCCCAAAACTCCCGCGGCTGGCTCAAGAGCTCACGCCGCAACAACTTGCTCGGAGCTCCTTGTAACGCGTGATACCAGGTCCACACGCTTGGCGCCTGTGCGGCCGACAGACGCTGATGTGTCGCAACGACATAGCCCAGCGAGCGCGAACCGTAGATCACGTTGTCCCACGCGCGTTGCGCACCCGGGCGTTCGGGAGGCGAACTGTGCAACGAGATCTGGGCCATCACCCACGGCGCGTAGTCGATCGCCGCGGCGTAGTCCCTGGCAGTATCCGGTAAGCCCTCGATGACACGAGGCGCGAGAAACAAGGGCGCCGCCCATATCAGCGCTTTCGAGCGAACGCGACAGATGCGACCACTCGCCGCGTCTTCAATCCAACTCTGATAGCCGCCGCCTATTCGCTCGACGCGCCGCACGACGCTTGAGCAACGAATGCGCTCGCGCCCAATGCGCGCGACCAGCCCGTCAACAATCCAACCGTTGCCCTCCGGTGCCGTCAGCACAACATCGCTTGTGGCACCCTCAGCCTCACCGTCCCGCGCGGCGAAGTAATGCAGGCCGGCCCACGCTGACACCAACGCCGCCGGCGTGCCGAAATCGTCCCTGCATACATAGTCCACGTACCAATGGAGTGGCTTGCAATCGAGCCCTTGCGTGCGCAACCATGTCGCAAAGTTGATGCGATCGAGCGCTAGCGCCTCGTCATCAAGCTGACTCATCGCCATCGGCAACGCGAAGGCTTTCCCCACCACGCCACGCTTTCGAAACCGCGCGATGAGCTCGAAGAACGCCTGCATCTGAGCACGTTCGCGAGCACTCAAGCCGGCCTCGGGTATCACCCCGTCCTGCCAAAGGCCGAACCGATAAAGCCGCTCTTGCGGTGCGGCGACTAACAGCCGCTCGGCGTAGCGCGGCCTCGGCGAATCGGGATCCCCCTCAAGCGCCCCCAGTTCAGCCAGCAACCATCGCAAGGTGACGCATTCACGCGTCGGCAGCGGCAGGTAGTGCGCGCCAAGCGGAAAGCGCGAAATCGTGTTTCCGCCGCCTCGCGCGTTACCACCCGCGGCGGGCTGCAGTTCAGTGACAAGAAAGTCCGTCCGGCCACGCCGCGCCAGCCACCAAGCAGCGGTCAGCCCACCCATGCCGCCACCGGCGATCAAGGTCTCGGTGTCGACCGCTTCATCGAAACGATCGAATGACGCGCCCGTCTGTAGCCGATGACCGACGCCGGGGTTTGGCCCAAGCCATATCCCGGGAGGCACCGCCGCACTGCCTATGCCCGACGAACACGCCAACAAAGGCAGGGCACCGGCGGCGGCGATCAGTGAACGTCTATCCATCAACTCTCCGACGCGCCAGTCTCGCGCCAGAATGGCGCGACGACCCAATAAAAAAGGCCGGAGATCGCTCTCCGGCCTTTTTGCACCGTCTGCTACTCACGCAGCAACGCCGTGGAGATCAAGCCTCCGACGGGGTCACCACTTCGGCCGTTTCCGGACGATCAACCAGTTCCACCAGCGCGAGCGGTGCATTGTCACCGACACGGAAGCCACACTTCAGAATACGAAGATAGCCACCGTTACGGCTTGCAAAGCGCGGGCCGAGGTCATCAAAAACCTTCACGACCATCTCGCGGTCGCGCAGGCGGTCAAAAGCGAGACGGCGGTTTGCCAGGCTCGGCTTCTTGCCCAGGGTGATGATCGGCTCTACCACGCGGCGAAGTTCCTTCGCTTTGGGCAGGGTCGTCTGGATAACCTCGTGACGCAGCAGCGCGTTCGACAGGTTGCGCAACAGGGCCTGACGATGGGCGCTGGTGCGGTTCAGCTTGCGAAGACCGTTACGGTGACGCATTTTCGTATTCCTCTTTCAGTCTGGCCTAACAGCGATCAACCGAGCTTTTCGAGCCCGGCCGGCGGCCAGTTTTCCAGCTTCATACCAAGGGTCAGGCCGCGCGAAGCGAGCACTTCCTTGATCTCGTTAAGTGACTTGCGGCCAAGGTTCGGCGTCTTCAGCAGCTCCGTTTCCGTGCGCTGGATCAGATCACCGATGTAGTAGATGTTCTCGGCCTTCAGGCAGTTCGCGGAACGCACCGTCAGCTCAAGATCATCCACCGGACGCAGCAGCAGCGGGTCAACCGTCGTCTTCTGCACCGGTGCTTCGGTCGCAGTAACCGTCGGGCCGAGGTCGGTAAAGGCCTCGAGCTGATCGCGCAACACGCCAGCCGCAAAGCGGACGGCCTCTTGCGGATCAACCGCACCGTTGGTCTCGATGTCCATCACCAGACGGTCAAGGTCGGTACGCTGTTCGACACGCGCAGCTTCGACCTGATAGCTGACGCGGCGCACCGGGCTGAACGAAGCGTCCAGCAGGATACGGCCGATCACCTTAGCGTCTGCGTGAGCAGGGCGCATGTTGCCGGGTACGTAACCACGACCTTGCTCAACCTTCAGGTGCATCTCCAGCTTGCCGCCGGGAGCGAGGTGAGCAATCACGTGATCCGGGTTGATGATCTCGACGTCATGTGTCGTCTCGATATCACTCGCGGTCACGACGCCTTCGCCGTTCTTGGACAGCTTCAGCGAGGCCTCGGTGCGATTGTGCAGTTTGAACACAATCCCCTTGAGGTTCAGCAGGATGTCGACGACATCTTCCCGAACGCCATCAAGCGTGGAGTACTCGTGAAGCACGTTCTCGATCTGCACTTCCGTCGGCGCATAACCCGGCAACGACGACAGCAGGATGCGTCGCAGCGCGTTGCCCAGGGTATGACCGAACCCGCGCTCGAACGGCTCCATCACGACCACGGCATGCACCGGGGAGACGTTTTGGACGTCGATGATGCGCGGCTTCAGAAGAGTGTTGCTTTGCATGGGCAATCCTTCGTGTGGGGGCGCGCCCGAGGGCGCGCCGTGCCATTAACGCGAGTACAGTTCGACGACCAGGCCTTCATTGATCGAGGACGACAATTCCGCGCGCTGCGGATAGGCCTTGAACGTGCCCTTGCCTTCCTTGATATTGACCTCAAGCCACTCGGGGAAACCGCGCTGCTCGGCAGCCTCAAGGGCGGCCTTCACACGCAGGTGACCACGGGTCTTGTCTGCCAGCGAAACCACATCACCCGGACGCAGCGAGTACGACGGGATGTTTACGCGCTTGCCGTTGACCAGCACGCCGTTGTGACGGACCACTTGGCGAGCCTCAGCACGCGAAGCACCGAAACCCATGCGATACGCAACAGCGTCCAGGCGGCCTTCTAGCAGCTGGAGCAGGTTTTCGCCGGTTTGACCCTTGCGACGGTCCGCCTCGGAGTACACGCGGCGGAACTGACGTTCCAGCACGCCGTAGATCCGGCGAATTTTTTGCTTTTCACGCAGTTGCACGCCATAGCCAGACAAACGCTGTCCGGACTTCTGGCCGTGCTGACCCGGCGCGTAGGCGCGACGCTCGATCGCGCACTTATCGGTGAAGCACTTCTCCCCTTTCAGGAAGAGCTTCTCGCCTTCGCGGCGGCACTGGCGACACTTGGCATCTAGATTGCGAGCCACGTTTGAACTCCTTTAAATGCGACGCTTTTTCGGCGGACGGCAGCCGTTATGCGGAATCGGCGTGATATCGGTGATCGAGGTCACCTTGATGCCGAGCGCATTCAGCGCGCGCACCGACGACTCACGACCCGGGCCGGGGCCGGTAATGCGGACTTCAAGATTCTTGATCCCGCACTCGACCGCTACCTTGCCGGCTTGGTCAGCCGCAACCTGCGCAGCAAACGGGGTGCTCTTGCGGGAGCCCTTGAAGCCTGCGCCACCGGCGGTCGCCCACGACAGAGCGTTGCCCTGACGATCGGTGATCGTGATGATCGTATTGTTGAAAGACGCGTGGACGTGGGCAATGCCCTCAGCCACGTTCTTTTTGACTTTTTTGCGAACCTTCGCAGCGGTCTTAGCCATTACTTAGCCCCTGATTATTTCTTGCCGGCGATCGGCTTGCGCGGACCCTTGCGGGTACGGGCGTTGGTACGGGTGCGTTGCCCCCGGAGCGGCAGACCGCGACGATGACGAACGCCGCGATAGCAGCCCAAGTCCATCAGACGCTTGATGTTCATCGTCACTTCGCGACGCAGGTCGCCTTCGACGGTGAACTTGCCGACCTCGTCGCGAAGCCGATCCATCTCGGCTTCGGTCAGATCCTTGACCTTGGTCGTGCGTGCCACGCCCGCGGCGTCACAGATCTTCTGTGCGCGGGTGCGACCGATACCGAAAATCGACGTCAGTGCGATTTCCGAATGCTTGTGGTTCGGGATGTTAACCCCAGCGATACGGGCCATGCTGTTACCCCAAATACGCTAAACGTGTTGTACCGAAAGCGCGGGGCATTAGCCCTGGCGCTGCTTGTGACGCGGATCTTCGCAGATCACACGCACCACACCTTTGCGACGGATGACCTTGCACTTCCGACAAATCGGCTTGACCGAAGCCTGAACTCTCATGTTTCGCTCCTAATTTCCAAAACTATTTGGCCCGGAAGACGATGCGACCTTTGGTCAGATCGTAGGGCGTAAGTTGTACCGTGACCCTGTCACCCGGCAGGATGCGGATGTAATGCATCCGCATCTTTCCGGAGATATGGCCCAACACGACGTGCCCGTTTTCGAGCTTTACCTTGAACGTCGCGTTCGGCAAGGTCTCGACGACCTCGCCCAACATCTCAATGACGTCTTCCTTGCTCATTCCTACTTGGTCGGCAGCCCTGCACCCTTGAAGTTAGCCTTCTTGAGAAGGCTCTCATACTGGTGCGACATGATGTAGGCCTGAACCTGGGACATGAAGTCCATCGTAACGACCACGATAATCAGCAGCGAAGTCCCACCGAAGTAGAACGGCACATGCCAATTCAGAATCAGGAACTCAGGAATCAGGCAAACGACCGTGATATACACAGCGCCAGCCAGCGTGAGCCGCGTCAGAATCTTGTCGATGTACCGAGCCGTCTGTTCACCCGGGCGAATCCCCGGCACGAACGCGCCACTCTTCTTCAAGTTGTCCGCCGTCTCTTTCGAATTGAAGACGAGGGCCGTATAGAAGAAGCAGAAGAACACGATCGCCGATGCATACAACAGCACGTAAACCGGCTGCCCCGGAGACAGCGTGGCCGCGAGATCCTTGACGAACCGAGCAACCGACGACTCACTCGCACCGCCAAACCACTGCCCCAGCGTTGCCGGGAAAAGAATGATCGACGATGCGAAGATCGGAGGAATCACTCCAGCCATGTTCAACTTCAGCGGCAGATGCGAGCTCTGTCCACCATAAACACGGTTACCGACCTGGCGCTTTGCATAATTGACCAGAATCTTCCGCTGACCGCGCTCGACGAATACAACGACCGCCGTCACCACCGCAACCAGTGCGCAAATGAACAAGGCCGAAACCGGATGCATCGCCCCCGTCCGCACCAGCTCGAACAGGCCACCGACTGAGTTCGGCAAACCCGCCGCAATACCGGCAAAGATGATCAGCGAAATACCGTTGCCAAGACCGCGCTCGGTGATCTGCTCACCCAGCCACATCAGGAACATCGTGCCGGTCACCAAAGTGGTGATCGTTACGAAGCGGAATGTCAGACCCGGGTCCAATACCAGACCCGCCTGAGCTTCCAGCGCAACCGAGATGCCAAACGCTTGGAACAGCGCCAAGGCTACGGTGCCGTAGCGGGTGTATTGCGTGATCTTGCGACGCCCCGACTCGCCTTCCTTCTTCAACTGCTCAAGTTGCGGCGAAGCAACCGACAGCAGCTGCATGATGATCGATGCCGAAATGTACGGCATGATCCCCAGCGCGAAGATCGTAAAGCGAGACAGCGCACCACCCGAAAACAGGTTGAACACGCCGAGGATTCCGCCCTTCTGCGACTGAAACAGTTCGGCGAGCCTGACAGGGTCGATGCCGGGAACCGGGATGTGTGCGCCAATCCGATAAACGATCAACGCACCCAACAGGAACCACAGGCGCCGCTTCAGGTCACCGAACTTGCCGGTCTTGCCGAGTGTTGCCGAAGGATTCGCCACCATTGCGTCCTGGCTTTACTCGGCCACGCTGCCGCCGGCGGCCTCGATCGCAGCCTTCGCGCCCTTCGTGGCACCTACGCCACGCAGGACCACTTTGCGACCGATTTCACCCGACAGGATGACCTTGGCAGACAGTGCGTCGCCGGAAATCAGGCCAGCGCTCTTCAGCACCAGCAGATCGATTTCCGCCTCATCCAGCTTATTGATCTCGGACAGGCGAACTTCCGCGTTGCGCGCAGCCGTCAGCGAGTTAAAACCACGCTTCGGCAGGCGACGCTGCAAAGGCATTTGACCGCCTTCAAAGCCAACCTTGTGGAAACCGCCAGCGCGGGACTTCTGTCCCTTGTGGCCGCGACCGCAGGTCTTGCCCAGACCACTGCCGATACCACGCCCAACACGCTTCTTCGCGTGCTTGGAACCGGCGCCCGGCTTAAGGTTATTCAGTTCCATTTAGCCCTCGCACTTCACCAGGTACGCAACTTTGCGAACCATGCCGCGAACAGCCGGCGTGTCCTCAAGCTGGACCGTGGAATTGATACGGCGCAGACCCAGACCGCGCACCGTAGCGCGGTGGTCCTGCTTGGTGCCGATCAGGCTCTTCACGAGCGTGACACGAATCGTCTTGTCAGCCATGACTTACCCCAGGATCTGTTCGATAGTCAGTCCGCGCTTCGCTGCGATCTCGGACGGCGTATTGATCGCCGACAGACCGTTGAGCGTTGCACGCACGACGTTGTACGGATTGGTCGAACCGAGGCACTTGCAGATCACGTCGGTCACGCCCATCACTTCGAAGACCGCGCGCATTGCGCCGCCTGCGATGATGCCGGTACCGGTCGGTGCCGGCTGCATCAGAACAACCGATGCGCCATGCTTACCGATGATCTGGTGCTGCAGCGTGCCGTTCTTCAGAGAAACCTTGAACAGCTTGCGGCGAGCCTCTTCCATGGCTTTCTGCACTGCGACCGGAACTTCGCGGGACTTGCCCTTGCCCATTCCGATTCCGCCGTCGCCGTCGCCAACCACCGTGAGCGCTGCGAAACCGAGGATGCGACCACCCTTGACCACCTTGGTGACCCGGTTGATCGACACCATCTTCTCGCGCAGGCCATCATCGCGCTCTTCACCAGCCTGTGCTTTTTTCGTCTGTTGCTTAGCCATGACGTCCCCGCTCAGAACTTGAGGCCGCCTTCGCGGGCCGCCTCAGCAAGCGCCTTGACGCGGCCGTGGTACTTAAACCCGGCACGGTCAAACGCAACCGCTTCGATACCGGCCGCCTTGGCGCGCTCGGCAATAAGCTTGCCCACTACAGCTGCTGCCGCGGCGTTTCCGCCATTCGACAGATCCTTGCGGATGTCGGCCTCGACGGTCGATGCCGCCGCGAGAACCTTCGAACCGCAGCCCGAGATGACTTGGGCGTAGATATGGCAATTGGAGCGGAACACAGTGAGGCGAACCGCCTTCTTTTCGGCAATCACGGCGCGGGTTTTGCGGGCCCGACGCAGACGCGTTTCCTTTTTGTTCATGATCTTCCGCCCTTACTTCTTCTTGGTTTCCTTCAGGACCACCACCTCGTCGGCATAGCGCACACCCTTGCCCTTATAGGGCTCCGGCGAACGGTACGCACGCACTTCAGCGGCAACCTGACCCACCAATTGCTTATCGATACCCTTGATCAGGATTTCGGTCTGAGTCGGCGTTTCGACCTTGATGCCGACGGGCATCTGGTGAACGACCGGGTGCGAGAAGCCCAGCGTGAGGTTGAGCTTGTCGCCCTGGGCCTGCGCACGATAGCCAACGCCAACCAGGTTGAGCTTGCGCTCAAAACCCTTGGTCACGCCGTTAACCATGTTCGCCACCAGCGCGCGGGTCGTACCCGACAGCGCGTTGCCCAGTTCGGCACCCGCAACCGCCTTGCACACCAGCTTGTCGCCATCGCGCTCGACGGTCACCGAAGGGTGGAGTTTCTGCTTCAGCGACCCCAGCGGGCCTTTGATCGAAACTTCACCAGCAGCCAGCGCAACTTCAACACCTTGCGGCAGCACGACGGGGTTCTTTGCTACACGAGACATCGCACCCCTCCTTAGGCCACGATGCAGAGCACTTCGCCGCCCACATTGGAAGCGCGTGCCTTGCGATCGGTCATGACGCCACGCGGCGTCGAGACAATGGCAACACCAAGGCCGTTCATGACCTTCGGCAGGTTGTTGCTACCACGGTAAATACGAAGTCCAGGACGGCTCACGCGCTCGATGCGCTCGATAACCGGACGGCCAGCGTAGTACTTGAGCGAGATGTCCAGCTCGCGCTGACCACCTTCACCACGCACCACGAAACCATCGATATAGCCTTCGTCCTTCAGGACTTCAGCGATAGCCACCTTAAGCTTGGACGTCGGCATAGAGACAGATGCCTTCTGCGACGACTGCGCATTACGAATGCGCGTCAGCATATCGGCGACCGGATCGGACATACTCATTCTTCCGTCTCCTTACCAGCTGGCCTTGGTCATGCCCGGAACTTCGCCGCGGAAAGCAATATCACGCAGCTTGTTACGGCACAGACCGAATTTGCGGAACACACCGCGCGGACGACCGGTCAGCGCGCAACGATTGCGCTGACGCGACGGCGACGCGTTGCGCGGCAGAGCCTGGAACTTCTGGCGCGCTTCTGCGCGCTCTTCGTCCGTCAGCTTGCTGTCATTGATCTTCGCGACGAGTTCGGCGCGCTTTGCCGCGAACTTTGCGACCGTTTTGGCACGCTTTTCTTCACGGTTGATCAGAGCGAGTTTCGCCATAACACCCTCAATTCTTGAACGGGAACTTGAACGCCGCGAGCAGTGCGCGCGCTTCGTCGTCCGTCTTGGCAGTCGTGGTGATGCTGATGTTGAGACCGCGCAGCGCGTCGATCTTGTCGTACTCAATCTCGGGGAAAATGATCTGCTCTTTCACACCGAGGTTGTAGTTGCCACGACCATCAAAGCCCTTGGCGACAATCCCGCGGAAGTCGCGAATACGCGGCATCGCGATCGTCACCAGGCGATCCAGGAACTCGAACATGCGCGGACCACGCAGGGTCACCATGCAACCGATCGGATAGCCGTCACGAATCTTGAAGCCGGCGATCGACTTCTTCGACTTCGTGGTAACCGGCTTCTGACCAGCGATCTTCTGCAGATCGCCAACAGCATTGTCGAGCACCTTCTTGTCGCCCACCGCCTCACCAACACCCATATTGAGGGTGATCTTGGTGATACGGGGAACTTCCATCACCGACTTGTAGCCGAACTTGTTCGTCAGCTCACCAACAACGGTCGATTTGTAAAACTCTTGCAGGCGTGCCATCACCACTCCTTAACGATCGACCAGCTCGCCGTTCGACTTGAAGAAACGGACCTTGCGGCCGTCCTCAAGGACGCGGAAGCCAACGCGATCACCCTTCTGGGTCGCAGGATTGAAGAGCGCGATGTTGGAGATGTCGATCGGCATTTCCTTCTCGACAATCCCACCCACCTGGCCACGCACCGGATTCGGACGAACGTGCTTTTTCACACGGTTCACGCCCTCGACCACAACATGCTGATCGTCCACGCGGACCAGCACGGAACCGCGCTTGCCCTTGTCTTTTCCGACGAGGATTACGACCTCGTCACCCTTGCGGATCTTGTCCATATTCGGCCCTTACAGCACTTCCGGCGCGAGCGAGACGATCTTCATGAAACGCTCGGTACGCAACTCGCGCGTAACCGGCCCGAAGATGCGCGTACCGATCGGCTCGAGCTTGTTGTTGAGCAGCACCGCGGCGTTCGTATCGAACTTGATCAGCGAGCCGTCCGGACGACGAACGCCCTTGGCGGTACGAACCACCACGGCGCTATAAACGTCACCCTTCTTCACGCGACCGCGCGGCGCGGCATCCTTGATGCTCACTTTAATGATGTCACCGACACCAGCGTAGCGGCGCTTGGAGCCGCCGAGCACCTTGATGCACATAACCGAACGCGCGCCGGTGTTATCGGCCACGTCCAGAATGGTCTGCATTTGGATCATTGCTTAACTCCAACTTAATCCACCGCGGAAGCGGCAGTCAGTCTTGGAACCCGTTCGGGTGGAAACAGATTGGCGTCCGGATGAAACCACCCGAACGCCAATCGGTGAAGCGCGAGATTCTAGCAGAGCCCCGGCGGGTTCCGCAAGTATTAAATTACGCGAGCCTTTTCGAGCACTCGCGTCACACGCCACGCCTTCGTCTTGGAGACCGGCGCACACTCCTCGATCTCAACCAGGTCACCTTCTGCAGCGACACCGGTATCAACGTCGGCGTGGTACTTCTTCGAACGAATGATCACCTTGTCGTAGAGCGGGTGCTTCACACGACGCTCGATCAGCACGGTAACCGTACGTTCCATCTTGTCGCTGACAACACGGCCGCTCAAAGTCCGCTTGATGGCATCAGTCATTTTGCGGCTCCCTTCTCGCGAAGAATCGTACGCACACGAGCGATATCGCGACGCACGTTACCCAGTTGGGCGTGGTTGTTCAGCTGCTGGGTTGCCAGTTGCATGCGCAGGGAAAACTGCGCCTTCAACAGATCAAGCAACTCCTTGTTCAGCTCAGAGGGCTCTTTAGCCCTGAGTTCGCTGGCTTTCATCTTTATTGCCCCACCTGGCGAGCAACG
>CAMFLH010000023.1 GCA_945957295.1 uncultured Uliginosibacterium sp. | reverse complement strand
GAGCAAACATCGATCAGCCCCTCAACCTTGCTTCTTGCCGGCCGCGGCACCCGGTGCCCCAGGTGGCATTGCGCCAGGAGGCATCGGCTTCACCGGCATGCCGGGGCGCAGCTTGATCAGGTTATCCACAATCACTTGGTCGCCGGCTTTCAGGCCGCCGGTGATGATCCAGTCCTTGCCCTCCCAATTGCCCACCTGCACCGGCCGCGGCGCAACCTTGTCGCCCTCGCCCACCGTCATCACGATGAAGCCCTGATCCGTCTGCACCACCGCCGACTGCGGCACGCGGAACACGCCCTCACGCGTGCCTACCTGCAGCTTCACGCGCACGAACTGGCCCGGCAGCACCGCCGCATCGGGGTTCGGGAATGCCGCACGCAAAGAACGCGTGCCGAGCTTCGGGTCGATCTGGGTTGCTGCAAAGTCCAGCGCACCCTTTGCACTGTAGGTACTGCCGTCGGGCAGCACGATCTGCGCGCCTTGCACCTTGCGCGGGTCAAAGCGACCACCGGGGAAGCCGGCTTGATCGGCATCCGACAGGGCAAAACGCACCTTGATCGGATCGAGCTGAACAACCGTAGTAAGGCTGTCACCGACCGCGACAAGGTTGCCTTCAGATTTCAGCGCCCGCCCGCTGATACCGGCCACAGGTGCCGGCACGGCCGCATAGCCGAGGTTGAGTTCCGCGGTACGCAGGCTCGCCTGCGCTGCCTGTTGCTGCGCGCGGGCGGTGGCTTCGGCGGTGACAGCGTCGTCCAGTTCCTTGCGCGCCACGGCATCCTGCGAGGAAAGGCCACGGGTCCGGGCCAGCTCACGCGTCGCCTGCTCCAGCTTGTTGGCCGCATCGGCGGCCTGCGCGCGGGCGCTCGACAGCGTTGCCTCAAGCGGTGCGCGGTCGATCTCGAAGAGCGACTGACCCTCACGCACCGCCACACCTTCCTCGTAACCGCGTTTGACGAGCACGCCGCCAACCCGCGCACGCACCTCTACTTCGCGCGCACCTTCGGTCTGGCCAACCGCCTCCACCCATACCGGCGCGCTGGTCGCTTCGACCGCGATGGCTCCCACTGGCAGCGGCCCCTGCGGCGGGCCACCGACCTGGTCCTTGGGGGCGCAGGCCGACATCAGCAGCGCGAGCGAAACAGCGGAGAAAGCGGGTACCAGCATGCCGCGATAGTGCGGCGAAATCATGCGACGGACGGACATCCGGAGCTCCTCGAGGGGTTTTATGCTTCAGGCCGCCCCGCGGCGACTGAGCGATAGCTTCAGCCTAGCGGGTCAGGTGCGGCGCTGCCGGCCCTTTGCGCGGTAGCGCATGGGCCGATCTGGGAAAAAGCGAATTTATACATTCACGGATGTATAATTACAAGCAATCTCATCGGTGAGTCACACATGGCACGCAAGACCAAGGAAGACATGCAGCAAACGCGGCGCGACATCATCAACGCCGCGCGCAATGTGTTTTCCGAGCGCGGCGTCAGTCGCACATCGCTGGAACAAATCGCGGCCGCCGCTGGTGTAACGCGCGGTGCCGTCTACTGGCACTTCGAGAACAAGGCCCAGCTCTTCGTTGCGCTGCGCGACGACGTGGCGATGCCGCTGATGGATGTGCTCGAAGCGGCGCTTGAGGTTGATGCCGGCTCCGACCCGCTCGGCGCGATCGAGTGCTTCCTGACGACCTATGTGGAACGCCTGGAATCTGATCTGACCACGCGGCAAACGCTGGAAGTGCTGATCAACAAGTGCGAATACACCGGCGAACTCGGCGAGGCGCTCAAATGCGTGATGCGCCGCTCGCACGATCTGAGTGAGCGCCTTCACATCGCTTATCAGAGAGCCGCGGATAAGGGCTGCCTGCGCGCCGGGCTTGCGCCCGATGCGATGGCGCGCGACACCTATGCATTCCTGTTTGGTCTGGTTCGGCTATGGATCGTCGACCGTGAGGACAACGAGTTCCGAACCTCAGCCCGCGACATGATCCGCACGCATATCGCGATGCGCCGGGCCTGACCGCCCCGCCGCCACGACAGCACAACTCGGGCTGCGCCTTGGTCGGCGTCAGCACCTTCAGGCACCTCGCGATGTGCTGACGCATCCGTGCTTTGCGTTGAAGGACGCTCGACGCGAGGCCTGCGTCACAAGCGATTGCACAAGCACATTGTCGCGCCAGCGACAATTGATGCCGCTCAACGTTCCGGTTCGACAAGGGCATAGCCTTGGCTGATCAGACTTCTCAGCCGACCGGACATTTCCAAATGAAAACGCTCCTCAAGCACTCTCTGGTTGCGGCATCTTTATTGATCTCTTTGGACGCGAGCGCAGAACGCTTCCTGCTTGCCCAGAAGGTCGAACAAGGCCCTGTTCTCGAACGGCTGGCAGCAGACCCCGCGTGGTCAGCGGCCAAACCGGTCACGATTCACATGCACAGCGGATCGGGCTTTGCGGATGGCAAGACCACCGCGAACATCAAGGCGGTCTATACAAGCGACACGCTGTATCTGATGTTCACCTATGACGACCCGAGCCAGTCCTATCGCTACAGCCCCTACCAGAAGCAAAGCGATGGTTCATGGAAACGCCTGACCGATCCGAACGACAAGGGTGGCGACAACAACCGCTACTACGAAGACAAGTGGGCGATCTTCTGGAACATTGACGAGTCGTCGATCAGGGGCTTCAAGAAGCGCGGCTGCTACGCCGCCTGCCACGACGAGGTGACGACGAAGCCCTACGGCAACAAGTACACGAAGAACGCCGGTGAGATTGGCGACATCTGGCAGATGCGCAGCGTCCGTGGCGGCGTGTCGCTCGGCCAGCCGGACAACCAGTATGTCGACAGCACCCGCTACGACAAGGACAAGGCACCCGACTCGGGCCGCAAGTCCGACGCCAGCACCGGCGGCGGCTATGACGAGGTCAGACTGGTCGGCGGCAAGCCCGAGTTCATGAACAAGGACGGCAAGGCAGCCAACAAGGGCGGCAGCTACTGGATCCGGCTGGAGGACCGTGTACCGTTCGACGACGCGAAGTTCGTGGCCGGGGATGAAGTCGCGTCGGTCGTCGTCAGCAAATTCACCGGCGACCGCGGCAATCTGACAGGCGCCGGCGCGTGGGCGGACGGAAAATGGACCTATGTCGTCGCGCGCAAGCTGACCACGGCGTCGCCTTACGATGTTCAGTTCAAGGATCTCGATGCGGCCTACTACTTTGGTTTCGCCGCTTTCGACAATTCGCAGGTTCGGCACGCGATCCACAAAGGTCCGGTCATCCTGCGGTTTGCCCGGTAACCCGCGCCGGCAAACACAGCCTGAATCAAACACGGGGGGCGGAGTGCAATCTCCGCCCCTTTTTTGCTGGCGCTCGAACGGTACGCACCACCGCATTCGCATGCGCAGCTGAGCGCGCCGAGCGGGTGACGATGAGGCATTGAATCCCCGCGCCTCCTCTGCATACGGCGGCTATTGCGCGAGCAGGCGCTCCAAGGCCTCGATGCGGTGTCGGCGCGGCGTGGTGATCGCGTAAAAGCGCTCCTGCAACTGCGTCGATTGGCCAACCGTTACCAGCACGCCAGCCCGCAGTTCATCCTGCACCACCACTTCCGGCAGCACCGTCAGCCATCCGCTATCACGTGCGATCAGTCGCAGCATCGCCATGTCGTCCACTTCCGCGCGCAACCGCGGCCGCGCGCTGGCGGAGGCACACAGCGCGTCGAACTGCGTGCGCAAGGCGTGTCGTGGCCCCGGCAGCGCGATATCGAGGCCATCAAGATCTTCCGGGATGCGCAGGGTGCGGCCCTTCCAGACGCTCGCGGGCCCAACCAGCGAGATCGATTGGCTGCCGAGAAAACGGCAATGCAACGGCCGATCGGAGTCCGATGGCACCGTCTCGTTCGCCAGCACCACATCGAGCTGATGCTGCAGAAGACGGGTCAGCAGCCCTTCCAGCACGCCCGACTCAAGCGTCAGCACAACCGTTGGATCAGCAAGCGCGGGGCGGATCCAGTTCTCCTGATAGTTCCGCGACAAGGTCGCCACGCTGCCCACGCGCAAGCGGGTCAGCCCTTCGCTTCGCCCATCCAGCCTGCCCAGCATCTCCTGGCCCAGGCCGAAGATGTCTTCCGCGTAAGACAGTACGAGCTGCCCGGTGTCGGTGAGCTGCAGGCGCCGCCCCTGGCGTATGAACAAGGGCTCGCCAAGCCGGTCCTCGAACTGGCGGATCTGCGCCGACAGCGCGGACTGCGAGGTGTGGAGCTCAGCCGCGGCACGCGTCAGATGCCCCAACCGCGCCACGCGCCAGAAGTAGAAGAGATGATGGAAGTTCAGCAGCTCAAGCTTCATTGTTCTGTTTTTACGATTATTTCGTTCGGATCATTGTAATTTACAGAACAACAGCCGCAACGCAAGATTCGGCAACGTTTTGGATCAAGAGACGCTGCCATGGAACTCCTCCCCCAAGTATTCATCTTCTGCCTGCTGTCACCCCTCGCGCTGATGGTGCTGGGCATCGCGCTGCCCCTGCTGCCAGGCGTGTCTCGCGTGCGGGCATGGCAAGGGTTTCTCGCACTGTCCGCAGCAGCATTGCTCGCCGCGGGCTGCGGGCTTGCGCTGCGCGGCATCGCAAGCACAAGCGTGGCTGCGTCGCCCCTGCCCGGGTTGGCTGCGCCACTACTGGGGGGCTGGCTCGCTGTGCTGGTGCAACTGCTCGGCACACTGATCGGTGCGTTCTCGTGCCGCTACCTGCAGGGTGAGCCGGGTCAGCAGCGCTACCTGGCCGCGCTCGCCGGCGTACTGGCGGCCGTGCATCTGCTGTTGCTGGCGGATCACTGGATTGTCTTGATCCTGGCCTGGGCGATGGTCGGTATGGCGCTGCAACACCTGCTGTGTTTCTACCCGAACCGCCCGTTCGCCCAGTTGGCGGCGTTCAAGAAGCGGCTTGCGGATCGGCTCGCGGATGTTCTGCTGCTCAGTGCTGCGGCACTTGCCTGGTGGGTGGTCGGTAGCGGTTCCTTGTCGGATCTCTGGGCACACCTCGCCCGCGAGGGCGCCTCGACGGCGCTGCAACTCAGCGCGGTTTGCCTGGTGCTCGCAGTGGTGCTTCGAACCGCCCTGTTGCCCGTGCATGGTTGGCTGATTCAGGTCATGGAGGCGCCGACGCCGGTATCGGCCCTGCTCCACGCTGGCGTGGTCAACCTCGGCGGCTATGTGCTGATCCGTTTTTCGCCACTGCTCGAACACGCCGCCGCAGCGCGCTGGCTGCTGGTTGCCTTTGGCCTCGGTACCGCCGTGCTGGCGGGCATGGTGATGCTGACCCGTATCAGCATCAAGGTTCGACTGGCCTGGTCGACCGCGGCGCAGATGGGTTTCATGGTGCTCGAATGCGGACTGGGGCTCTACACGCTCGCGGCCCTGCACCTGATCGGTCACTCGCTGTACAAGGCGCACACCTTCCTGTCGGCCTCCGCCGCCGTGCAGAACAAGCGCATCCAGGCGCTCTACGAAATGCGCTCGCCAGCAGCCTTGAGCTTGGCGCTCGCGCCGGTCTTGACCGCAGCGAGCGTGTTTGCGGTGCTCGCGATGTTCCACTACAACGCCTGGCCGTGGTGGTGGAGTGTCGTGCTGGCCCTTGCCTGGGCGCCCCTGCTGTGGCTGCCGCAAGGGAACGATCAAACCCTCCGCCAGACCGCGCTTCACTATCTGGCCGGCGTTGCAATGGTGGCGGGACTCACCGCCGTCGCGTTGCTGGCGCACGAACTGCCGCTAGGCACGGCGAATCGTCCAGATACCGTGGCGGGGCTTGTTGCCCTTCTTGGCATGGTTTGCCTGCACGGCTGGCTCGTTGCTGTTCAGCGCCGCCCCGCAGCGCTCGCACGCAGCCGGCGCTGGAGCTACGCCGGCCTCTATCTCGACGAGTCCTACACCCGCCTCGCCTTGAGGCTGTGGCCGACGCGCTGGGCGCCTGCGTCACACGACGGCCATCGCGCCGCCGCCACGGCCCGCGCCGAAGCCTGATCCCGATGCCCCTGCTGGAGACGAACATGGACACGCTGCAACTTACCGAACCGACGCAGACGACCCGGCAGAAGCCAGCTCCCGACACACGGCGAGCGCCCGATTCGGCGCACGGCGAACAGGCAATCAACGCGCAAATCGAAGCAGCCTGCGCACAGGCATGCAGCACCATCGCACCCGCTTGGCCGCTGGACCGCGCGATCGCGGTGAATCCGCACTGGTCGCGCATCGGTATGCCACTGCGGCGGGTTGCGGCACGCATGGCGGTGCTCGGCGGCATCCGTGTGTTCCCGTCACGCGAGGCGCAGCGGCAGACTTGGGACGAAGGCCGCATCACACGCGCCGACCTCGATGCAGCGCTGGCCACCCTCGGCGAAGTCGACGGCTCGCTCACAGCCAAGCAGTGCATCGACGCCCTGCAGCGCAACGGCTTGCCGGCACGCCTGCCGCTGCTGATCGACACGCTCGACAATGATCCAGCGCGGCACACGCGCCTCTCCTGGCGCCAGGCGATCACCCACCAGGTCAGCCAGACCTGCGCCGCGTACTTCGATGCTCACCAGGCCGATTGGCAGCCGAGTCGCGATCAAGGCCTTTATGCTTTTTGGCGCGACACGCTGCAACACGACCACGGCATCGGCCTGCTGATGGGTCTGCCCGATCTGGGGCGGCGGCTCGATGTGCTGCCCGCCACGCGCCTGGACGCCGAACGCTGGGCACTGCGCCAACTGGGGCTACCCGAGTCGGTGTGGGCCGACTACCTGGAAGCGGTGCTGCTGACGGTGAACGGCTGGTCCTCCTGGTGTGCGTACCAGGGCTGGCAGGCCCGCCAGGAAGGGCGTGAAGACCCGAACCTGCGTGATCTGCTTGCGATCCGCCTCGCATGGGGCGCGGTGCTGCTCGACTGCAAGGACGACGCGAGCACCCGCCTTGCCTTCGCTGCCCTGCAGGCGTCCTGGCACCGTGCCGCCGCGCAGCTTGACGAAGCGGAAGCCGGTTTCGTGGTGGATGAAATCTGGCAACTTGCGCTCGAAGCCGGCTACCAGCGCCAACTCGCGAAGAAGCTCGCCACGGTGACAAGCACGGCGCCCACGCAGCCCGCGATCGAAGTCCAGGCCGCGTTCTGTATCGACGTGCGGAGCGAACCCATGCGCCGCGCGCTTGAAGCCGCCTCGCCTGCCGTGCAGACAATCGGATTCGCCGGGTTCTTCGGGCTACCGGTCGCCTACACGCCACTCGCCAGCGGCGCGCGTCGCCCGCAACTCCCAGGCCTGCTGGCCCCCGCCATGGAAGTCACCGACCGAGTCTATTCGGCCCCCGGCGAAGCAGGCTGCCCCGACGATGCCGCAGAAGCCGCCGCCGCACGCGGCCGGCGCGAGCGCCTAGGGCTCACCGCCCAGTGGCAGGCAGCAAGCCGCTGGCCGGGCGCTGCCTTCTCGTTTGTCGAGGCCGCCGGCATCGCTTACCTCGGCAAGCTTGGCCAGTGGTTGCGGCCTTCGGCGCAGGCACGGCCGCGCGACGACCTGAGCGGCCTGCCACACCGCTATCGCGCCGTGTGCAGGCCCCTGCTCAACACGCTCGATGTCGATACCAAAGTCTCACTCGCAGCCCGTGTGCTGCATGCGATGGGGCTCGAACACCACTTGGCACCGCTGGTACTGCTGGTCGGGCATGGCAGTCAGTCGGCCAACAACGCACACGCTGCGGCGCTGGACTGCGGCGCCTGCTGTGGGCAGACCGGTGAGGTCAACGCACGCAGTCTGGCGCTACTGCTCAACGAGAAATCGGTACGAGCTGGCCTGCTGGCGCGCGGCATCGCGATCCCCGCCGACACGCGCTTCGTCGCCGCCCTGCACAACACCACAACCGACGAGATCGAGGGCTTCGACCTCGACCTGCTCCCAAGCGAGGCCCGCGCGCGCTGGGACGGGCTACAGGCCACCTTGTCCGAGGCATCGGACAGGGTGCGCCGCGAACGCGCGCCAAGCCTCGGGCTTGATCCCGCCACGCCGCGCGACGCGCTGCTGACGCAACTGCGCCGGCGCGCCAACGACGGCGCCCAGACGCGGCCCGAATGGGGGCTCGCGGGCAACGCAGCCTTCATCATCGCGCCGCGGGCGCGCACACGCGGGCTCACGCTGGAGGGGCGCAGCTTCCTGCACGACTACGACGCCACGCAGGATATCGATGGCAGCGTGCTGGAACTGCTGATGACCGCGCCAATGCTGGTCACGCACTGGATCAACTGGCAGTACCACGCGTCCACCTGCGATCCGGAGCATCTGGGCAGCGGCAACAAGGTGCTGCACAACGTGGTCGGCGGCACGATCGGCGTCTTCGAAGGTAACGGCGGCGATCTGCGCATCGGGCTGTCGCACCAGTCGCTGCACGATGGCGAGCGCTGGGTGCATGAACCGCTTCGGCTCACCGTCGTGATCGACGCGCCGCGCGCAGGGATCGAGCGGGTCATCACCAAGCACGCCGTGGTACGCCAGTTGCTCGACAACGGCTGGCTGCACCTGTGGCACCTCGGCTCGCCGACGCTGCATCGCTACGCGCAGGGGCAGTGGCAAGCGCTCGGCCTGGAGGCGGCCTGATGCCGCCCTACGCAGGACAGCGGCTTGCCCTGCTGACACAGCACGGCAAGGAGGCGGTGATCGCACCGGTGCTCGAACCCGCGCTCGGCTGCAAGGTCGAGCTCGTTACCGGTTTCGACACCGACCAGCTGGGCACCTTCACGCGTGACACGCCGCGCGAAGGCAGCCAGCTCGAAGCTGCGCGGAAGAAGGCGCGCATCGGCATGTCGCTGTCAGGTTCGCCGATCGGGCTCGCGAGCGAAGGCAGTTTCGGGCCCGACCCGTTTACCGGCCTCTTCACCTGGAACGTCGAGATGCTGGTGCTGATCGACGACAGGCTGCAAATCGAAATCGTTGGCGTCGCCCAAGGGCCGGGACGATGCGGCACTTTGAGCACCGGCGACTGGGCGGCGCTGGAAGCGTTTGCCGCAAAACACGACTTTCCCGCGCACCAACTGGTGCTACGCCCACAGCATCAGGATGATGCACGCCTGCACAAAGGGATCGCCGATTGGGCGACGCTCAAGCACACCTTCGAAGCATGCAAGGCCAAGGCAAGCAACGGCCAGGTATTCATCGAGAGCGATCTGCGCGCTTTTGCCAACCCGAGCCGGATGCAGCAAATCGGCAAAGCAGCGGCAGATCTGTTGCAGCGCCTGCAATCGCTCTGCCCTCGCTGCGCCACCCCCGGCTACTGGGTCACCGCACAACAACCGGGGCTGCCCTGCGCAAGCTGCGGCTTGCCGACCAGCAGCTATCGCAGCGAATCCTGGCAGTGCCTTCGTTGTGAACATCAGGAAACACGGCCGCGCACCGACCGCCAGTTCGCCGAGCCGCAGCATTGCGGCTATTGCAACCCCTGAACGCTGCTGGATCCCGACCGCCTCGGCCAGTTCAGCGGGTTGCAGAAAAACGCACCCCCGGTCAACGCGCGAACCTGCAGACGAACATCGCTGTCACATGCACGCACGATTCGCCCCGGAGCTTTCATGTGAGCTACACCGTCGTCTGGTTCAGACGCGACCTGCGCATCGCGGACCACGCGCCGCTCGCGCACGCAGCGCAACAAGGCCCGGTGCTGTGCCTGTATGTGCTGGAGCCGAGCCTCCGGGCGCAGCCGGACGCTGCGCAGCAGCACTACCTCTTCCTGCAGGAGAGCCTGCGCGACCTGGCCCGCGCCCTGCGAGCACTCGGCGCCGACTTGCAACTGGCGATCGGCGAAGTGCCCGAGGTGCTCGCCCGGCTGCATGCGGCGGCGCCGTTCCATACGCTGGCCTCGCACGAGGAAACCGGCAACGGCCACACCTTTGAACGCGACAAAACGGTCGCACGCTGGTGCCTCGCAAGCAGCGTGGTGTGGCGTGAATGGCCGCAGCATGGCGTGGTGCGCCGGCTGCCGACGCGCGATGTGTGGCATGCGAGCTGGCAGGCGCACATGCACGCGCCGCAGGTGCCCACGCCGGCCCGCATCGAAGGCCGGCTTCTACCTTGGCCCACCGAACGCTGGCCCGCCGGCAGCAGATTCGGGCTCGCCGAGGACGCGCCACCGCAGCGCCCGCACGGCGGCCGCAGCGAGGCGCTGACCGTGCTGCACGCGTTTCTCGATGAGCGCAGCCGGCAATACCGCGGCGGCATCTCCTCGCCCTTGGGGGCGCCCACCGCCTGCTCGCGGCTCTCGCCCTATCTCGCGCTGGGGTGCCTCGGCATGCGCGAAGTGGTGCAGGCCACCCGCGCGCGTATCGGGGCGCTGAGCGGGCCGGACGACGGCCGCCAGCGCCAGGGCCTTGCGGCCTTTCTGAGCCGGCTGCACTGGCACTGCCACTTCATCCAGAAACTCGAATCGGAACCGGAACTGGAATTCCGCAACCTGCATCGCGGCTACGACGGCCTGCGCGAAACAGAGTGGAACGAGGACCACTTTGCCGCGCTCACCGCCGGCCGTACCGGCTGGCCGATGGTGGACGCCTGCGTGGCGATGCTGCGGGAAACCGGCTGGCTCAACTTCCGCATGCGCGCGATGCTTGTTTCGGTGGCCGCCTATCCGCTGTGGCTGCACTGGCGGCCGGTGGGGCTATGGCTGGCGCGCCAGTTCATCGACTACGAGCCCGGCATCCACTGGAGCCAGATGCAAATGCAGTCAGGCACCACCGGCATAAACACGACTCGCATCTACAACCCGATTAAGCAGGCGCGCGACCACGACCCGCAGAGGCGTTTCGTGCGCCACTGGCTGCCAGCGATGCGCCGCGTGCCGGATGCCTGGCTGTTCGAACCCTGGCGCATGCCGGCCGATGTGCAGGCACGCTGCGGTGTGCGCGTTGGCGAAGATATTCCGGCGCCGCGGGTGGATCTGAAAGCCGCCACGCGCGCCGCCAAAGCCCGTGTGCACGCGCTGCGGGCACAAGCCGAAGTGCGTGAGGCGAAGGCCGCCATCGTGGAGAAGCACGGCTCCCGGCTACGCCGGCCGGCGGCCCGCAAGCCCGGGGCGGCCGCTGCCGCGCGGCAGCGGGAACTGGATTTCTGAGCCATGAGCAAGAAACACGATCTGCCGCACAAGACCTGCGTGCACTGCGGCCGGCCGTTCAGCTGGCGCAAGAAATGGGCGCGCGACTGGGCGGCGGTGAAGTTCTGCTCCGAACGCTGCCGCCGAACCCATCGCGGCGAGGCAGCCGCATGAACACGGTGATCGTCTGGTTCCGCAACGACCTGCGCCTGCACGATGCGCGGGTGCTGCACGCCGCGCTCGCGCGACGCCCCGACCGGCTGCTGCCGGTGGTGCTGCATCTGCCCACGGGCACCGAAACCCGCTGGGGCTTCCCACGTATCGGACGGCATCGCCAGCACTGGCGTCGTGCCGCGGTGCGCGCGCTGGCAACGCAGCTGTCGGCGTTGGGCTGCCCCTTGCTCGAATGCGCTGGCTCGCCGGCCGATGTGCTGCCCGCGCTCGCCCGCGCCGTCGGCGCCCGCAGCGTGTGGTGCGAAGCGCATGCGGCCCCGGAGGAAGGCGACGAGGAGGCCGCGCTGCGCGCCGCTGGGCTCGATCTGCAAGGGGTCTGGCAAGGCAGCCTGCTCGCCCCCGAGCACTTGCCCTTGCCCGTAGCCCGTTTGCCCGCGCACTTCACCGCGTTCCGGCAAGCCGTCGAGGCCGCTGGCCTTGAGCCAGCCGCACCACTGCCTGCGCCCAAGGCGCTGCCGCCGTGGCCGGAAGCGGCGCGCGATCTTCGTCTGGCAGCGCCCGCGCCCTTGGCGGAACAGCCCGCAAACGACCCGCGCAGCGCCTTTCCCTACGCCGAGCCCGCCTTCGACGGCGGCGAGCCTGCGGCGCAGGCGCACCTCGCTCAATACCTCGCGCGGCGCCTGCCGCATACCTACAAAGCCACCCGCAATGCGCTGCAAGGCATCGACAGCAGCAGCAAATTCTCGCCCTGGCTCGCCACCGGCGCCTTGTCGCCACGGCAAATCTTCGCAGCCTTGCGGCGCTTCGAAGCCGAGGCCGGCGCCAACGAGGGCAGCTACTGGCTGTGGTTCGAGCTGCTGTGGCGCGACTACTTCCGCTTCCTGCAACTTCAGCACGGACGGCGGCTCTACCGTGCGCGCGGGCTGGCCGACCATCCGCTGCCGCCGCACAAGGCCGACGCTTTTGCACACTGGTGCGCAGGCGAGACCGGTGAAGCCCTGGTCGACGCCGGCATGCGCGAGCTGGCGGCCACCGGTTACCTCAGCAACCGGATGCGGCAGATCGTCGCCAGCTACCTGATCCACGACCTGGGCGGCGATTGGCGTGCCGGCGCCGCCTGGTTCGAGACCCAACTGATCGACTACGACGTGTACAGCAATCACGGAAACTGGCTCTACATCGCCGGCCGCGGCACCGACCCGCGAGGCGGGCGGCGCTTCAACCCGGCGAAACAGGCGGAGACCTACGACCCCGGTGGCGATTACCGACGCCAGTGGGGGTGCCTGTGATGAGCACCCCGGCGCACACGCTGCGGCTGGTCCTCGGCGATCAGCTCAATCCCGAGCACAGCTGGTTCGTGCAGCCCGACCACGGCGTGGTGCATGTACTGATGGAGGTGCGGCAGGAGACCGACTATGTGCTGCATCACGCGCAGAAGATCCTCGCGATCTTCGCCGCGATGCGCGATTTCGCGTGCCAGCTGCGCGAGGCGGGCCACCGTGTGCGATACATCGCGCTGGACGACCCGAGCAACCGGCAGTCCGTGACCGACAACCTTGCCGCGCTGATGCAGCACTACCGCGCGACGCGCCTCGAATGGCAGGCGCCTGACGAATGGCGGCTCGATGCGCAACTGCGCGAATGGGCGGCCACGCAAGCGTTCGAGACGCGGATGGCCGACAGCGAGCACTTCCTCACCGCGCGCGACACCGTGGCGCAGCAGTTTCGCGGGCGCAAGCAGTGGCTGATGGAACACTTCTATCGGGCAATGCGCCAGCGCCACCGCGTGCTGCTGACCGCCTCAGGCGAACCGGAAGGTGGCCAGTGGAACTTTGACCCCGAGAATCGAAAGCCCTGGCCAGGCAGCCCACCCACGCCGCCCGACCGACGCCCTTGCCACGACCACCGCGCGCTATGGCAGATGATCGAAGCCGCCGGTGTGCGCAGCTTCGGCGCCCCGCAGGCCGAACACTTCCGCTGGCCGCTGAACCGCGCCGAAGCGCTCGCCTGGCTCCAGCACTTCATTGATGAAGCGCTGCCGCATTTCGGCGACTTCGAGGATGCGATGCACAGCGGCAGCCGCCGGCTGTTCCACTCGCAGCTCTCCTTCGCGCTGAACGTGAAGATGCTGAATCCGCGCGAGGTGATCACCGCCGCCGAAACCGCTTACCGCGCCGGGCGGGCACCGCTTGCGGCGGTGGAAGGCTTCGTGCGGCAGATCCTCGGCTGGCGCGAGTATGTGCGCGGCTTCTACTGGGCTCACATGCCGGGCTACGAGGCGCAGAACACGCTGGATCACCACCGGCCGCTGCCCGAATGGTTCTGGACCGGTCAGACCCGCATGCGCTGCCTGCAACACGCAATCACGCAGTCGCTCGACGACGCGTGGGCGCATCACATCCAGCGCTTGATGGTGATCGGCAACTTCGCGCTGCTCGCCGGGCTGGACCCCACCGCGCTGCACCGCTGGTACCTCGGCATCTACATCGACGCGTTCGAATGGGTCGAGTTGCCTAACACCGTAGGCATGAGCCAGTTCGCCGACGGCGGCCGGCTCGCCACCAAACCTTACGTCAGCAGCGCGGCCTACATCGACCGCATGAGCGACTACTGCAAGGGCTGCCACTACGACAAGAAGGCGAAAGTCGGCGGGCGCGCCTGTCCGTTTAACGCGCTGTACTGGGATTTCTTCGCGCGGCAGTCGCAAAGCCTTGGCCGAAATCCACGACTGGCCTTGGTCTATCGCCAACTGCAAAAGATGCCTGCGCCACAGCTCGACGCGCTGTGGGCTCAGGCCGCTTCAGTGAAGGACAAGCTCGATACCTTTTGACGCGGGGCGACGCATGCAACGGGGCACGCTCCCCAGTACATCGACACTGTAACTATCGGCGCGTTTTCGGCTCGCGCGCAGCACCGTGTAATCAGGCGCTTCGCCGAATCCCGTCGAAGAAGACGGTCAGCAACGATTGGACGATCGCCTCGTCGTCCAGCGAGCCGCTTTTCTTGAGGAAGTCGATCGTCGGATCACAGGTTCGTGCGTAGAACGAGAGCAGGATGACTTCATCCGGCAAGTCTGAACGCAGCTTGCCCAACGCCTTGCCGAACTGCACCCAAAGTCCGAGCCGGCCAGTCAGCTCGGAAACCAGCGCCACATAGGCTTCGTCCTGCGTAAGCGCCGTTACCAAAGCCGAGTTGCTCGACGGCAAGGTCGGCAAACCACCCGCCAGACGCAAACGCAGCGCCCACTCAAGCACCGCACGTAAGGCCTCATCGGCCGCCAGCGTCGGCGATAAGGTGTCGATGAACGCCAGCGCGCGCTGGATCGTGCGCTTCATCGCCGCCGTCGCAAGCGCCTCTTTCGACGGAAAGTGCTTGTAGAGGCTCGCCTTCGCAATCCCCACCTCGGCCGCCACCTCATCCACGGTGGTCTGGTCATAGCCCTTCGTCGCCAGAAGCAGATGCGCCGCGTCGAGGATCGCGTCTTCGCGCGCTTCGAACTGGCGTTGCTTGAAACTGGGGCGGGCCGTAGCAGGAGCGTTCATGGCTCGATTGTAGCGCGCAGCCGGTCAACTTTCACCCACGCAGTCACATAAACACCTACTTGTATGTTTTGTGACTGATGAGTATAAATACATCCGTACCGGTACTTTTGTGAAATTTTGAGTACACAGCCGAGGCGACGGCCTCACTCAACCACACCGAAACACCAACGGAGAGTGCCCATCATGATTTCGATCCGTTCCTGGCTTATCGCCGCAGCGTCGGTGAGCGTACTGGCCGCCTGCGGCGGCGACGACGACCCCGCGCCGCCCCCAGCAAAGTCCGAGGCGCGCCTGCGCGTCGTCCACGCAAGCGCCGATGCACCGAAGGTCGACGTTTATCTTGCGGGCGCCAAAGCGCTCAGCGGCGTGGCTTACAAGGACGCCACCGGCTTCCTCACGGTCGACGCGGGCAAACCGGAGGTCATCGTCACACCCGAAGGCGCGACAACACCTCAGGTGATCAAGGCCACGCTGGATCTGGCCGCCAACAGCTACACCACGGTCGTTGCCGTTGGCAGCCTCGCGGGTGGCACGGTGGAGCCGCTGGTCATCTCCGAAAGCGCAACCGCGCCAGAGAGTGGCAAGTTCAAGCTGCGTGCCGGCCACGCCTCGCCCAACGTGCCTGCCGTCGACATCTATGTGACGCCCCCCGCCGCAGACCTTGCCAGTGCAACACCGGCAGTCGCAAATGCTGCGTACAAGGCGGTGAGCGACGCGCTTCAGGTGCAAGCGGGCGACTACCGCATCCGCGTGACGCTCGCGGGCACCAAAACCGTGGCCTACGACTCCGGCACGGTCAGCTTGGCCGCAGGTATGGATCTGGTCGCTCTCGCAGTGCCCGACAGCACGGGCAACTCACCGGTCAGCCTGCTTGTGCTGACCCGCGATAGCGCGACGCCAAAGCTTGAACTGCCGGATGCCACAGCGCAGCTGCGGGTGATGCACGCCTCGCCCGATGCACCGGCTGTCGATGTGCTGGTCAACGACGCGAAGACCTTGAGCAACGTGCCCTTCCCCGCTGACTCCGGCTACCTCAGCCTGCTCGCTGGCAACTACAACCTCAAGGTGAACGCTGCCAACACGACCACCACGGTGATCAATGCCGACGCCACGCTCACTCGCGGCAAGTCCTACTCAGTCTTCGCCGTGGGTCTGCTCGCCGGCATCGAACCGCTGGTGCTTGAGGACGACCGGACAACCGTCGCGGACAAGGCGCGCGTGCGCGTGATTCACGCCTCGCCCGATGCGCCAAACGTCGATGTGCTGGCCAACGACGCCAAGGTGCTCAGCAACGTCCCGTTCAAGACCGCAAGTGCGTACCTGGAAGTGCCCGCCGGAAACTACGTCTTCAAACTCAACGTTGCAGGCACCGCAACCACCGCCCTCACCAGTCCCAGCATCGCGCTCGAAGCAGGCAAGGTCTACACCGCCATCGCAATCGGCTCCACAGCCTCCGGCGCAAGCAATCCACTCGCCCTGAAGCTGCTCACCGATCGCTAAACGGTTGGCCCCTAACGCTCCGCGTCTGCAATAGATGAAAAAGGGGTCGGGCGTCTCCAGCAGGACGTCCGACCCCTTCTCTCGAATCTACGAATCTGATTGAAACACGCCCACCCGACAAGGTGCTAACCCGGCAACCGTTGCGGCTTGCCCTCACCACCAACTACCGTGCGACGCGCAAACGAGCGGCGAGCCTTGTCAGCTAACGCAGCAAAGTTTCCGGTGTGTCGTCACTTGAGCTGCTCGTAAAGCAGCTTGAGGATCTTGCCTGCCTCTTCGCCCTTGTCGATGTTGCCGTCTTTATCGAGCACACGCACCAACGATCGCTTGTCGTCGCCCTTCACGAAGATCCGATAAGCGGCGCCTGCCTGAAGCTGCGCAGCCGGGCTGACGACCGGCTCTGCGGGCGCACTGCGCCAGAACGCAAGCTTGTCGAGCCAACCACTATCCTGCTTCGGCTCAACCTTTGCTCCTGCCACGCGCACATCGAACAAGCCAATATCGCGATCGCGATCTTCAACTAGCAAACCATTGCGATCCAGCGCCAAGCCCACCTGACGCCAAGCATCGTCGATCGAGCCAGCAAGGATCAGCGCCGCGCCGCCGTCTGCTGCGCGCTCAAAGCGCGCCCGTTCGGTTGCGGGCGAGCTGGCCATCAACTCCCGCGAACGATCCTCAGTGGCGCCGAGCGACAGCATGAGGCGACGCAGCATCTCCGCCTCCATGCCCGGATCAGGCTTGCGCCACGTCCACACAGAGGAATCCTTCTGCACACCACCTGTCAGCACTTCTTCGAGGCCGCGATGGCTGATGAAGACGTCGGTTGTGCCCGCCTGGACGCCCGGTTCGATGCGAGTGCGGAAGCGATCCTTCTCCGGCGAGCTGTACATGCCATCTAGGAATTTGCCGACCGTATCGCGAACGATGTCCTGCTTGATCTTGGTACGGTTCTCAAGCCAATCGGTTTCAAGGATCCCGACCTCCGGACTATCAACGACCAGCGCGTAGCCGTTCTGCAGCCAGAAAGTCTTGAGCTTCGGATAGAGCTGCGCGGGCGTAAGCGGCACCACCAGCCAGCGCTCTGCACCAGCACGGCCAATCGTCATTTTCGCGACGTCTGGCACCACTTCCGGACCGCTGGCAACGCCTACGCCACCAGCCGAAGGCTTGCGCCCGGCCTGGTATTCCGAAAGGGTCGCTGCGACCGACTCACCTTCGACAGCGTAACGATCGTCACGCCCCGGCTTGGTCAGATCCGGCGGCACATCCAGCGGTGTCGAACGCTGTTGTGCGCCCGCCTTGTAGTCGACCTTGCCCACATCCTTGGTTGAAAACGTGCACGCGCCGAGCACGACGAGCAGGCACACCGGTGCAACGCTTTGCAGCTTGAACATACTGCAGACTCCTCAGGCCTCAATGCCGGCCTGACGCAGTGCGTCGAGCAGCTTGGATTCGTTTGCGACGGTAAGTCGCGTCAAGGGAAGACGGATACCCGAACCGATATGCCCCATGCGCTCAAGCGCCCACTTCGCGGGAATCGGATTGGGTTCGCAGAACAGATGCTTGTGCAGCCCCACCAGCTTGGCGTTGATCGCGCGCGCGCGCGTCAGGTCGCCGGCCGCAGCGGCGATACACATTTCGTGCATGGCGCGCGGCGCGATGTTGGAGGTCACCGAGATCACGCCGTGCCCGCCGAGCAGCAGGAAGGCCAGCGACGTCATGTCGTCGCCGCTGTAGAGCGCGAAATCAGCCGGCGCACGCAGAATTAGGTCCAGAGCTCGGTCGATCGCGCCGGTCGCATCCTTGAGGCCGACGATATTCGGGATCTCCGCCAGGCGCAATGCCGTGTCGTTCGACATGTCGGCACCGGTGCGCCCCGGCACGTTGTAGAGGATCACCGGGATATCGACCGCTTCGGCGATCGTGCGGAAGTGCTGGTACAAGCCTTCCTGGGTGGGCTTGTTGTAGTACGGGACCACCGACAGGATGCCGTCCGCTCCGGCAGACTTTGCAAATTGCGACAATTCAATCGCTTCTGCCGTGGAATTTGCCCCGGTTCCGGCAATCACGGGCACACGGCCCGCCGCATGGCCGACCGCGGTACGGATCAGCTCGCAGTGCTCTTCGACGTTGACGGTCGGCGATTCGCCGGTCGTACCGACGATGACGATGCCGTCGGTTCCTTCTGCGACATGCCAGTCGATGAGACTCTTCAGTCGCGCCAGGTCAAGGCTGCCATCGTCACGCATCGGCGTGACGATCGCGACAATCGAACCCTTAATCATGCGTTTGCCGCCACAAAGACAAAGCGGGGATTCTAGCGCATACGTGGAAAATCAGCGTCAAAGGTCCGCCAGCGCCTTGATATGGGCCACCGCACTGCGTGCCAGCGCTGATAGCGCATAGCCCCCCTCCAGCATCGACACGATGCGCCCACCGCAGTGTTGCTCGGCAAACACACGCAGTTGCTGGGTCACCCACGCATAGTCGGCTTCAACGAGGCCTAGTGAGGCCATGTCGTCCTCGTAGTGCGCGTCAAACCCGGCCGAGATGTAGAGCATCTCTGGCGCGAAATTGCGAAGCGCGGGCAGCCACACATCGGTAACGATGTCGCGGAATGCGTCGCCCCGCGTGCCGGCCGGCACCGGCACATTGACCATGTTCGCCGCCGGCTGATCCGCCCCGGTGTATGGGTAGAACGGATGCTGGAAGAAGCTGACCATCAGAACCCGCTCGTCGCCAGCAAAGACATTCTCGGTGCCGTTGCCGTGATGAACGTCGAAATCGATCACTGCCACGCGCTTCAGACCATGCGTTTCGAGTGCATGGGTCGCCGCGACGGCAATGTTGTTGAAGAAACAGAAGCCCATCGCCCGATCGCGCTCAGCATGGTGGCCCGGTGGGCGCACAGCGCAGAAGGCGTTGTCGACCTCGCCACGCAGCACGAGATCGGTCGCCAGTACGCCGGCACCCGCCGCACGCAGGGCTGCGCGGATGGTGTGCGGGCACATCGCCGTATCTGGGTCGATGTGCTTGATGCCACGTTCCGGCGCGCTGCCGATAAGATCCTCGACATGCCGACGCGGGTGAACGCGCGACAATTGCTCGATGCTCGCTTGCGGCGCGTCATGAAAATTGAGGAACGAATCGATGCCGGATGCGATCAATCGATCCTGGATCGCAGAGAGGCGATCCGGGCATTCGGGGTGCATGGCCCCCATATTGTGCATCCAGCAATCCGGATGCGTGATGAATGCGGTCGCCATGTGGCCCCTCGCCGCCTCGTTCTGATCTGAACAAATGGGCCGACCAAACGCGACGACCCTCCCCCATCCCGATATTATCCGACCGACACCATGAGCCCACAACAAAAACTGCCCATCAGCGAAGCGCGCGCGCTCGCACATGACATCGCCACTGCAGTCGGCGAATCGATCCTCGGCAAATCCGCGCAGATCCGCCTCGCCGTGGCCTGTCTGCTCGCGCGTGGCCACCTGTTGATTGAGGATGTGCCCGGCGTCGGCAAGACGACTCTCGCCCACGCGCTTGCCGATGCCTGCGGACTGGCTTGGCGGCGCGTGCAGTTCACCAGCGATCTGTTGCCCGCGGATCTGGTCGGCGTATCAGTGTGGGAGAGCGCGAACGTACAGTTTGCCTTCCGACCCGGGCCTGTGTTTTCGGAAGTGCTGCTGGCGGACGAGGTCAACCGCGCATCGCCGAAGACGCAGAGCGCCTTGCTGGAAGCAATGGAGGAACGCCGAGTTTCGGTGGATGGCACGACGCATCCGCTGCCCGACCCCTTCTTCGTGATAGCCACGCAGAACCCGGCGCACCACGCGGGCACCTTTGAGCTGCCGGAATCGCAACTCGACCGTTTCCTGATGCGGCTCTCGCTGGGCTACCCACCGGCCGACGCCGAACTCGCTCTCCTTTCCGGCCGCGACCGACGCAACCGCAGCGCGGTAACGCGCGTGACCGACCGTGACAGGCTGATGGCACTCCAGGCCAGTTGTGCCGATGTCTTTGTTGGCGAGCCGATCGCACGCTATGTGTTACGCCTGCTCAGCGCAACTCGCAGCCATCCGGCGATCGCCCTGGGCCTGAGCCCACGCGCGGGTCTCGCACTGCTGGCTGCGGCTCGCGCCTACGCGCTCACCGAGGGACGCGACTTTGTCGCACCGGAGGATGTCCAGGCGGTCTGGCACGCCGTCGCCGCGCACCGCTTGCACACAACAGACGGCCGTCATCTGCCCGATGCAATGGTCGCCGACTTCCTGCAAAGCACGCCAGTCGCGTGAGCGCATCGATGCGGCAGAACCTGCGCGAACGCATGCAGCGCTGGATGCTGCGCGGCCGCGCCCCCGAGCGCCTGCCGGTGACGCTCGGCCAGCGACGCATCTACGTGCTCCCTACTGGCCCCGGCTTGAGTTTCGGCCTGCTGCTGCTCGCGATGTTGGTGGCAAGCCTGAACTACACCTTGTCGCTCGGTTTTGCGCTGACCTTCGTGCTCGCCGGCGTCGGCCATCTGTCGATGGTGCGTGCACATCGCAACCTGCTCGGCGTCACGTTGCAGAGCGGACGCTGCGATGCGGTGTTCGCAGGCGAGCCTCGTATCTTGTTGCTGGTCATGCAGGAGCAAGCAGGCCGCGGGCGGCCGTCACTGTCGATCATGCACACTGAGTCGGCGCCGACGTCCTTCTCGATTCCCGCCAAGGCCTCACAATCGCTGAGCCTTGCAGCCCCGGCGCTGCCAAGGGGGCGACATGCCGTTGGGCGGCTGCGACTTGAGACACGCCATCCGCTCGGGCTGATCGTGGCCTGGAGCTACTTCGAGCCGGCCATCTTCGGACTCGTGTACCCCGCCCCGGAAGCCGACGCGCCGAGCGCGCCATCGCAACAGGGAGAAGGAGAAGGTCGCCCTATTCCCGGTGGCGATGGCGTGCTGTTCGATAGCCTGCGCCCATATCGCGCGGGGGACAGGCCGCGTCAGATCGCGTGGCGGCAACTCGCGCGTGGTGGCGCGCTGGCTACGAAACACTTCGCAGCGGAGGCCGGCGGCGAGCAATGGTTGCGCTGGATCGACTGCCCCGCCACGCTCGACACGGAAGCCCGCCTATCGCGCCTTTGCGCCTGGGCCCTTCGCGCAGACGAGGCAAAACAGCGCTTCGGGCTAGAGCTGCCGGGCCGCCGAATTCCACCCGGCAGCGGCGCAGCCCATCTGCGCGAGGTGCTTGAATCGCTGGCACTCTACGGAGTCGCAGACCATGCATAAGGCGGCCCCCGTCGATCGAGGCGGCCAGCTCTGGATACTGGCCGCCGTGGTGCTGACCCTGCTGCCACTGCTCCCGCGTTTGACGCTGGAAGTCGGTGTCATAGCCAGCCTGCCACTGCTTTGGCAAGGCTGGCGACTGCGCAACGCGTCGCCCACCCCAACGCCGAATCGGCTTGTGCTGTTACTGATGGCGATCGTCGCCGTTGCAGCGACAGTCGCCCGCTACGGCACAGCCTTCGGACGAACACCAGGTCTCGCACTGCTCGCCATGCTGCTGGGGCTGAAGCTCCTGGAGACTCGCACACGCCGCGACGCCCACATCACGATTCAGCTGTGCTTCTTCGTGCAGCTGGGCTATTTCCTGCTCGAACAAAGCGTCGTAACCGCATTGAGCGCCTTTGCCGCATGCATTCTGGCGCTGACTGCACTGCTGCGTGTTGAGCAGCCCGATCTGTCGCTCAAACCAGCGCTCTCGGGCAGCGCGCGAATGGTCGGCATCGCGCTGCCGCTTGCGGCCCTGTTGTTCGTACTGTTCCCGCGGATCGACTCACCCCTCTGGAGCATGCCCAGCGATGGCGCCAGCGCCACCACCGGCATGTCGGACCGCATGCGTCCGGGCACCATCGCCGACCTGTCTCTGTCAGGCGAAATCGCATTCCGTGTGGAGTTTTCCGGCCCGATACCCCCGCCCGCCGAACGCTACTTCCGCGGCCCGGTGATGAGTCAGTTCAACGGTGTGGAATGGCAAAGTCGACCAGCCATTCGCGCGGCCAGCCTGCCACAAGGCAGCCGACGTATCGACTACGTGATCACTCTTGAGCCCAACCAGAATCGCTGGCTGTTCGCGCTGGAACACGCAACACCGCGAGACGGCCAAACGCTCGATGCCGCCAATGTGCTGCTCGCGAGCGCCGCAGCGCGCACACGCGTCCGCGCAGCGCTGACGAGCTTCACGGATGCCAGAATCGGACTTGATATCTCGCCCGCCCATCTCGCAACGAACCTCGAACTCCCCGCCGGCAGCAATCCGCGGGTTGCTGCCTTCGGTGCGCGTCTGCGACAGGACAACCCCGCGCCGGCAGATCGCGTTGCGGCAGCGCTTAGCTTCCTGCGTAAAGGCGATTTCGTTTACACGCTCTCTCCGCCACGCCTTGGGCGCAACGCCGCCGACGATTTCCTGTTCGAAACTCGGCAAGGTTTCTGCGAACACTTCGCAAACGCCTTCACCGTGTTGATGCGGTCCGCTGGCGTACCGGCGCGTGTCGTCGCAGGCTATCAAGGAGGTGAGGTCAATCCAATCGACGGCACATTGGTGGTGCGGCAGTCCGACGCCCATGCGTGGTCTGAAGTGTGGCTCGCCGAACGGGGCTGGGTTCGCGTCGATCCCACCGCCGCCGCCGCGCCAAGGCGGATTGACGGCGGTCTAACGGCATCACTGCCCGCCAGTGATCCGATTCCGGGCCTGGTCCGGATCGAGTCGCAATGGCTACGAACACTCCGTAACCGCGCCGAAGCGATGTCCCATGCATGGAACACCTGGATCCTCGGCTACAACGCGCAACGTCAGCGCGACCTGTTCGCCGGCCTGGGCTTCGACGCAGACTGGCGGAACCTGACGATCGGGCTCGTTGTCAGCGGCGCGCTCTGGCAGGCTGCCGTATGGGTGGGTATGTTCCGCAGCCGTCGCCGGCAGACACCCGCCGAACGCGCATGGCAATTGCTGCTGCGCAAGCTCGGACAACGCGGGATCGAACCGGCAATCAGCGAAGGGCCGATTGCCTTCGCGGCACGTGCAGGTACCATCCATCCAGAATGGCACGAAGCGTTCGCGGACTTTGCTGCTCGCTACGCCCGCCTTACATACGGCCCCACCGCGCCGGCAGCAGAAGCCGAAGCGCTCAGACTCGACATCAACGCATGGCTCACACGCACCTTCTGAAACGCAGCACTCTCGTCCTCGCCGTCTTGCTAGGCATCGTCAGCGCGCTCGCGCATGGCGCCGCGGCGCCAGAACCACAGCCCTATGGCGACCGCGACGAAGTCAAAGCCTTCGCGCACGAGCTCGCGCAAAAGGAATCACTCGACGAAGCACAGGTGCTGGCTAGCCTCGCGGAAGCGCGTTATCTGCCTGCGGTGATCAAGGCAATCCTGCCTCCGGCGAGCCCGAGCGTTAAATCGTGGGTGCGCTACCGCGCCCGCTACCTGGACCGAACCCGCATCGCTGCAGGAACAGCGTTCTGGCGCGAGCACGCGGCCACCTTGGCACGTGCGGAGGCCGAGTTCGGCGTACCGGCCGACATCATCGTCGGCATCATCGGCGTGGAAACGATCTATGGCCGCAATCAGGGCAACTTCCAGACGCTCTCTGCGCTAGCCACGCTCGCCTTCGACTACCCGCCGCGCGCGGAACTCTTCCGCCGCGAACTCGGTGAGTTGTTCCTGTTATCGCGCGACACCTCAAAGCCTGTCACCAGCTATAAAGGCTCGTACGCAGGTGCGCTGGGGCTGCCGCAGTTCCTGCCCAGCAGCATCCGGCGCTATGCCATCGACTACGACGGCGACGGCAAGGTCTCGCTCGACACCAGCGCAGACGACGCCATTGGAAGTGTCGCCAATTTTCTGAAACAGCACGGATGGGAACGCGGGGGCGCTGTCGCAGTACCCGCTCGCGTGATGGATCCACAGCGAGCAACAGCGCTGGTAGAAGCGGGTATCGCACCGAGTTTCCGCAAGCAGGATTTTGAGCGCCTAGGTGTCGCGGCCGACACGCCGGCGGCCGAAGACAAACCCGCGGCCTTGATCGATTTGGTCTCACTGGAGGCGGCGACCGAATACTGGCTCGGGTATCAGAATTTCTACGTAATCACTCGCTATAACCGCAGTAGCTTTTACGCGATGGCGGTATTCCATCTCGCCACCGCAGTCCGCCTTGAGCGAGAACGGGGCGGATAAGCGCCTGTTGCAGCCGATACGGCGTCAGAGCAGCACGTCTCGCGACACGCCGCGACGCTTAAGGATGCGCCGCAACTGCGCAAGCGCCTCAAGCTGAATCTGGCGAACTCGTTCGCGCGTCAGACCCAGTTGCAGCGCGAGCTCCTCCAGCGTCTGCACATCACAATCGTCGAGCCCATAGCGGCGCTGGATCACCATGCGCTGCTTCTCGGACAGCTGCCCGATCCACTGCCGCACCAGATCCTCGATCTCCGCGTTTTGCAGCGTTGATTCCGGCCCGTCAGAGGCTTCGTCCGCAAGCGACTCACCAATCGAGAGGTTGGGGTCGATATCGAGCGGTGCATCAAGCGAAGCGGTGTGCTCGTTCAGCGCAAGGATCGCGCGCACATCGTCCACCGGGCGTTCGAGGCGCTTGGCGACATCTTCGATCGTCGCGCCGCCATGGCTCGACTCGATCGAGCGCTGCGCGCGCAGCACTTGGTTGAGTTCCTTCACCACATGGACTGGCAAGCGAATCGTGCGCGACTGATTCATGATCGCGCGCTCAATGTTCTGCCGGATCCACCACGTTGCATAGGTGGAGAAGCGGAAGCCACGCTCAGGATCGAACTTCTCCAGCGCGTGGATCAAACCCAGGTTGCCCTCCTCGACCAGATCGAGGAGCGGAATGCCACGGTTGAGGTAATGCTTGGCGATGTTCACAACCAGACGCAGGTTGTGCTCGATCATCTTCTGCCGCGCAGAGAAATCGCCCAGGCGCACACGGCGCGCCAGCGCAACTTCTTCGTCTGCGGTGAGCAGCGGGTTCGCGCCGATCTCGTTGAGATAGATCTGCGTGACGTCGTTGAGGAATTCGTTTTCTGGCGGAGCCTGGACAGGCTCGGCGCCGAACGCTTCGATCTCAGGTGGGAGATCCGGTTCCTTTTCGTCTTCGTCGTCGAAAAAGGTTGCCGGATCGTACATATCCCACCCTTAGCGTTTAGGAAGGTACTTCAGAGGATCAACGGGTTTACCTTGACGTCGGATCTCGAAGTGCAGCTTGGCGCGATCCGCATCACTGTCACCCAACGCCGCGATCTCCTGGCCTTTCCTGACTGACTGCCCTTCCTTCACCAGAATCTTCTGGTTATGGGCATAGGCACTGAGGAAGGTCGCGTTGTGCTTGATGATGACGAGATTTCCATAGCCACGCAAGCCGGCACCCACATAAACAATTTTGCCCGCTGCCGCAGCGACCACCGGATCGCCAATCTGACCACCAATGTCGAGCCCCTTGTTGCTCGAATCATTGAAACCGTTGACCACCTTGCCGGCCGCCGGCCATACCCATTCGAACTCATCATCAGTCGCAGGCTTGGCGTCGTCCTTCTTGGGCGTATCTGTCACCGGCTTCGCGTCCGCCACCGGCGCAACGACAGCGGGTTTCGCACCTGCCCGGGCGGCTTCGTCAGCCTTTATGGCAGCCGCAAGCGCCTGATCCGAATAGGCGACCTTTCCCCCCTTCGGATCGCGGCGCAGCGAGTCGTCCGTTTTGGCGGCAGGTGCTGCGGTCGTGGTCTTCGGCTCAAGCGGTTTGGATTCGATCGTCGGAGACACGACAGGCTTTGAGGCCGTTCCATCTGCCGGTTTGACGCGAAGCTCTTGCCCGACGAGGATCAGGTTCGGGTTCTCGATCGCGTTCCAGTTGGCGATATCACGCCAGTCCTGGCCATGCTCCAAAGCGATGCTGATCAGCGTATCGCCGCGTTTGACGATGTAGTAACCGGGCCGGGCCACGACCGGCGCGGCGTCAGGCGCCACAGCGGCACCAGAAGGCCGCGAGGGCGATGTGCGGTCTTCCACCGGCGCACGGCCGCTGCTGGTGCAGCCGGCGATTCCGATCAGGGCGATCAGGGCAAGGGATAGCCCACTTCGGGCAACAAACAGTCTCATTCGGTTCCTGCCAACAACGGTACAAATCGAACCGCATCGTAACGCGATTCCTTGAGCCTTCCATCCGCCAGGCGCTCGACCATCAACAAGATCTGGTCCACGCTACCCAATGGAAGAATCAGCCGCCCAAGCGGAGCAAGCTGATCAACCAACGGCTTAGGCACACTGGCCGTGCCTGCCGCAACGATGATCGTGTCGAATGGAGCTGCCTCCGGCAGACCAACGCTACCGTCGCCGTATTTCAACCGCAAGTTCGGCAAGCGCAAGGGGCGAAGATTGTCCTTTGCGCGCTCGATCAAGGTGCGTATACGCTCGATGGCGTAAACCTCTTTCGCCATGCAGGACAATACCGCCGCCTGGTACCCGCAGCCAGCCCCGACCTCAAGCGTTTTGCCGAGATCGCGCCCGTGCGCGAGCAACTCGATCATCCGCGCCACCACATAAGGCTGCGAGATCGTCTGCTGACAACCAAGGGGCAGTGCGGTGTCCTCGTAGGCGCGGCTTGCCAACGCTTCCTGCACGAACAAGTGCCGAGGCACCTGATTCATTGCAGCGAGCACGCGTACGTCCGCAATGCCCTGCTCGCGCAAGCGTTCGATCATGCGTGCGCGCGCGCGCACCGCCGTGACGGCCGAGGCACTGATCCGCTGCGTCATGCCGAGAAGCGTTCCTGCCACGCCGGCAAGGCAGCAAACTGTGTCAGATCCACCTGCAGCGGCGTGATCGAGACAAACCCGTTGGCCACGGCATGAAAATCGGTGCCCTCTCCCGCATCCTGCGCAGCGCCTACAGCACCAACCCAGTAGATGGTCTCGCCGCGGGGGTTCTGTGAACGCACCACAGGCTCAGCCATATGACGCTTGCCCAAACGGGTCACCCTGCGCCCCATCAACTCCGAGGCTGGCCGATCGGGCACATTTACATTTAGAAGAAACGGCGCCGTTGAAACTTCAACCGCAGAGGCACGTACAACCTCGGCCGCAACTGCTGCGGCGGTGTCGAAATGCTGCAACTCACGTCCCACAAGAGAGACGGCGACAGACGGAATCCCCAACAGGTAGCCTTCCATCGCCGCGGCGACCGTACCTGAGTAAATCGTATCGTCGCCCATGTTGGCACCGTGGTTGATGCCGGACACCACAAGATCAGGCAGGAATCCGAGGAAACCCGTGACGGCAAGGTGCACGCAGTCCGTCGGCGTTCCATTGACGAAATGAAACCCGCTCGGCGCGCGACGCACCGATAGCGGACGATCCAGCGTAAGGGAATGGCTTGCGCCGCTGCGATCTCGCTCGGGCGCTACGACGAAGACTTCTGCGAATCCGGAAAGCGCCTCGGCCAACGCGGCGATGCCCGGGGCAAAGTAGCCGTCGTCGTTACTGAGGAGGATTCGCATGGACCGAGCGCTCTAAGGTATTGAGTAACGCCGAAGGACGCCGGAGGGGAAGATTTGGTCGGGGCGGCGGGATTCGAACTCGCGACCCCTTGCACCCCATGCAAGTGCGCTACCAGGCTGCGCTACGCCCCGACACGGCAAGCATTATAGCAGGATTTGAGATCCTTGCTGGGTTTATTTAGCTCCGCAATAGTGTGAGCACATCTTCGAGCTCGCCGCGGATTGCGCCGAACAAGGCTTCTTCGCGTTCGCTCTGTGCAGCCTGCTCACGCTCACGTTCGGCCTGGTCATCCAGCCGGTTGCGCGCGCCACTGATCGTGAAGCCATCGTTGTAAAGCAGGTCACGTATCCGGCGCACCAGCAGCACTTCATGGTGCTGGTAGTAGCGCCGGTTGCCGCGCCGTTTGACCGGCTTGAGTTGGGTGAACTCCTGCTCCCAGTAACGCAGCACATGCGGCTTCACACCGCACAGTTCGCTGACCTCACCGATCGTGAAGTAGCGTTTGGCGGGAATCGGAGGCAGTTCAGCCGCGTCAGGCGGCGCGCTGGTTTGCGACATTGACCTCTGCATCGCTCAATGAATCCACCTCAGCCTTGAGCTTCTGGCTGGCGTGGAAAGTGACCACACGGCGCGCCGTGATCGGGATTTCCTCTCCGGTCTTCGGGTTACGACCCGGACGTTGCGGCTTGTCGCGCAACTGGAAATTACCGAAACCGGACAGCTTCACGGTTTCGCCCCGCTCCAGCGCATTACGGATTTCATCGAAGAAGCCATCGACCATGTCTTTGGCTTCCCGCTTGTTGAGGCCGACCTTCTCGAACAGAAGATCGGCCAATTCGGCTTTCGTTAGCGTCATCGACACAATCAGCTCCTCAATTGGGCGCCCAACCGCTCACTGGCACGACCAACCAACACATCGATTGCGGCGTCGACTTCAGCGTCTTCAAGCGTTTGGTCAGTATGTTGGAAGCGTACCCGGAAGGCAACACTCTTGCTGTCCGGATCGATACCTTTGCCCTGGTAAATGTCAAATATTTCAATCGCCTGCACGATACTCAGGGGGGCGTCGCGCAACACGGCAAGCAATTCGCCCACCGGCGTTTCGGCACGAACAACCAAGGCAAGATCACGCACCACCATCGGGAATTTCGAGGGCGCAACGAAGGCCGGCAGTGGCCGATACGCCGCTGCGTCCAGATCCAGTTCGAACACGACCGGCGCCGTGCCCAAGTCGTAACGCTGTACCCAATTCGGATGCAACTCCCCGATCCAGCCGATCGCGACGCCATCGCTGCGAACCTCGGCAGCACGCCCAGGATGCAATGCTGGATGAGTCAGTCGTACACACTCCAGCGAGCGACCGTCGAGTAGCGCTTCCAGATCAGCCTTGACGTCGAAGAAATCCACTTTCCGCGTCGCCAAGCCCCATTGCTCGGCAACTGCCGGCCCCCAGGCCAGGCCCGCCAGCCTCATCGGCTGACGGTAACCTGCAACGGGCTGACCTGCCGCGTCTTTTGCGAAGCAGCGGCCGATCTCGAAGATACGCACACGCGAGGCACGGCGGCGTTGATTGGTCGCCAAGGTACCGACCAGACCGCCGAGCAGGCTTGAGCGCATCACCGACAGGTGGCTCGCAATCGGGTTGGCCAGGCGGATCGGGTCCTGGTTACCGCAGAAGTCACGCTCCCACGCCTCTTCAACGAAGGCGTAGTTCACGACCTCCTGGTACTCGCGGCCCGCCAACAAACGGCGCAAAGCGGATGCGCTACGGCGCGACTCCGACAACGGCAACATGCCGAGTGTGCCCTGCGGCAGATTCTCGGGGATGTTTTCGTAACCGTGAATGCGGGCGATCTCTTCAATGAGATCTTCCTCGATCCGCAAGTCGAAACGATAGGAGGCCGGCGTCACGGTGACGCGATCCTCGCCGACCGTCACAGGCATGCCAAGGCGCCCAAGAATGTCGCCGATCTGCTCAGCGCTGAACGGAATACCGATGACTTGCGAGGCGCGTGACACGCGCAGCGAGACCGGCTCCCGCGCGGGCAAGGCGTCGGTCGCAACCGACTCGACAGCGGGCCCTGCCTCCCCGCCGCAGATCGCGAGGATCAGCTCGGTGGCACGCTCCATTGCGCGTGGCGCCAGATCAAAGTCGACGCCACGTTCAAACCGGTGCGATGCGTCCGACGAGAAGCCGTAGGCACGGGCGCGACCGACAATCGCGTCCGGTTGAAAGAATGCGCTCTCGAGAAATACATTTCGGGTCGCATCCGTCACGCCGCTCAGTTCGCCGCCCATCACCCCTGCCAGCGCAAGCGGCCCGGAAGCATCGGTGATCAGCAAGGTGCGCTCATCCGGCTCAACTTCCTGGCCGTTCAGCAGCAGCAGCTTATCGCCGGTCTGCGCCCAACGCACAACGATGTCGCCGTTGAGCTTGTCATCGTCGAAGGCATGCAGCGGCTGGCCGAGCTCCAGCATCACATAGTTGGTCACATCGACGATCGCACTTATCGAACGCACACCGCAGCGCTCAAGGCGTTGCTTCATCCAGTCCGGCGTAGGACGCGTCGGATCAACATTCCGCAGCACGCGGCCGACATAACGCGGACAACCGTCCGGCGAAGCAAGGTGCACGGCTCGGCTTGCGTTGTGACTCGCCGCGATTGTCGAAACGACCGGTTCACTCAGCGCGGCACCCGTCAGCGCCGCGACATCGCGGGCAACGCCGAGCAAGCTCAGACAATCGGCGCGGTTTGGCGTCAGCTTGATCGTGAAACAAACATCGTCGAGCGCCAGAGCGTCCCGAATGCTCATGCCGACTTTGAAGTCGGCCGGCAGCGCCAACAGGCCTTCGTGCGCATCGGAGATCCCGAGTTCGCGCGCAGAACACAACATGCCGAAGGATTCAACACCGCGCAGCTTCGCCGCCTTGATCTGAAAATCGCCCGGCAGCAACGCGCCAACGATCGCGCAGGGCACTTTCATCCCGGCAGCCGCGTTGGGCGCACCACAAACGATCTGCAGGGGCTCATCGGCCCCAGCGTCCACCTTGCACACGCGCAAGCGGTCTGCGTTCGGATGCGGATTGGCTTCCAGGATCTCGGCCACGACAACGCCCGAGAAGGCCGGCGCCACTACCTTGGACTCCTCGACTTCGAGGCCAGCCATGGTGAGCAAATGCCCCAGCGCGGCGGAATCCAGCGCGGGGCTGACAAGAGTACGTAACCAGTGCTCAGAGAACTGCATGGCTTACCTGAATTGGCTAAGGAAGCGAAGATCGTTTTCGAAGAACAGACGCAGGTCGTCGACGCCGTAACGCAGCATCGTCAGACGGTCCAAACCCATGCCGAAGGCAAAACCGGTATAGCGCTCTGGATTGATACCGCCGTTACGCAGCACATTCGGGTGGACGACGCCGCAGCCGGCAATCTCCAGCCACTTGCCCTTATTCGGGCCGCTCATGAACGCGAAATCGATCTCTGCCGACGGCTCGGTAAAGGGGAAGAACGAGGGGCGGAAGCGCACTTGCAAGGCATCCGTTTCGAAGAAACGTCGCAGGAACTCTGCGATCACACCCTTGAGATCCGCAAAGCTAACGCGCTCCCCGACCCAAAGACCTTCGATCTGGTGGAACATTGGCGAGTGCGTCGCATCGTAGTCGACGCGATAAACACGGCCCGGCGCAATGATGCGGATTTCCGGCATCACTTCCGCAGCCTCATACTGGGCAACATGCTCGCGCATGTAGCGCACCTGAACCTGTCTC
>CAMFLH010000022.1 GCA_945957295.1 uncultured Uliginosibacterium sp. | reverse complement strand
GTCCAAGGAAACACGCGACCACCTGCTGCTTGACGAGTCCGGCCTGTTGACGGTCACCGGCGGCAAGCTGACCACCTTCCGTGCGATTGCCCGTGATGCACTGGCGCGTCTCGCGCCCCGCCTGCCGGCTGCGGCGGGCCCGGACGCTCCGGTGTTCGCTACGCCGCCCGCCTCAACGGCGCTCTCAGTCTTGCCTCTGCACTTGCGTGAACGCCTTGTCGGCCGCTACGGGGCTGCCGCGCTCGCGCTGCTGGCCGCGGCGCAGCCGGGCGAACTGGATGCGATCGCCGGTACCGCGACGGTGTGGGCCGAACTGCGCCATGCGGCGCGTTGCGAGCAGGTGCGGCATCTCGACGATCTGCTGCTGCGCCGCACGCGGCTGGGCTTGTTGCTGCGCGACGGCGCGGCCGCGATCCTGCCGCGGCTGCGGACCATCGTGGCGCAGGAGCTGGGCTGGGATGACGCGCGCTGGGCGCAGGAGCTCACCCGCTACCGCGACCTCATCGCGCGTTGCTACGCGCTGCCGGCTACCGCAAGATCCGCGTCATGACCCGAGCGAAACCCGACGAGCTGCTGCTTTCGCTGGACTGCGGCACACAGAGCGTGCGCGCGCTGCTGTTCGATCTGCGCGGCAATCTGGTCGCCAAGGCGCAGGTGCGCTTCGACGACTACATCGCGCGGGAGCCGGGCTGGCTGGAGCACGATGTCGAGGGCTTCTGGCAGGGTGCCGCGCAGGCCTGCCAGCAACTGTGGGCGACGCACGGCGAGCTGAAACCCGCCGTGCGCGGGGTCGCAGTGACGGCACAGCGCGGCACCGTGATGCCGGTCGACCGCGAGGGCCGGCCGCTGCATCCGGCTCTGATCTGGCTCGACCAGCGCAAGGCGCAACGGCTGCCGAGCATCGCGCCGTGGTGGCGGGCGGCGTTCAAGGCAGCCGGCGTGGCGGACACGATCCGCTACTTCCAGCGCGAGGCGGAGGCCAACTGGTTCGCCGAGTGTGAGCCCGCGCTGTGGGCGAAGACGCACAAGTTCCTGTTGCTTTCGGGCTGGCTCAACTACCGGCTCACCGGCAGCTATGTCGACTCGATCGGTGCGCAGGTCGGCTATCTGCCCTTCGACTTCAAACGCCTCGCGTGGGCGCGCGGCTGGGACTGGAAGTGGCAAGCGCTGGCGCTCGACCCGGCGCTGCTGCCGGAGTTGCTGCCGGTCGGCGCGACGCTGGGGCAGGTGAGCCGTGCTGCGGCCGCCGAGACCGGTATCCCGGAAGGCCTGCCGGTGATCGCGGCGGCGGCGGACAAGGCCTGCGAGATCCTCGGTGCGGGCGCACTGACGCCGGAGGTCGGCGCGCTGTCCTACGGCACCACCGCGACGGTGAACGTCACCACATCCCGCTACTTCGAAGCGCTGCCCTGGGTGCCGCCGTATCCCGCGGCGGTGCCGGGCCAGTACAGCAGCGAGGTGCAGATCTTCCGCGGCTACTGGATGGTGCGCTGGTTCAAGGAGCAGTTCGGCCAGGCCGAGCAGCTCGCCGCCGAGCAGGCCGGCATCGTGCCCGAGTCGCTGTTCGACGAGATGGTCGGCACCGTGCCGCCCGGTTCGATGGGCCTGATGCTGCAGCCCTTCTGGTCGCCCGGCATCCGTCACCCCGGCCCGGATGCCAAGGGTGCGGTGATCGGCTTCGGCGATGTGCACACCAAGGCCCACCTCTACCGTGCGATCCTCGAAGGCCTGGCCTATGCGTTGCGCGACGGGCGCGAGCGCATCGAGAAGCGCGGGGGTGTCGGGATGCGCGAGCTGCGGGTCTCCGGCGGTGGCTCGCAGTCCGACGCCGCGATGCAGCTGACTGCCGACATCTTTAACCTGCCGACTGCGCGGCCGCATACCTACGAGACTTCGGGTCTCGGCGCGGCGATCGACTGCGCCGTCGGGCTGGGCCTGCACCGCGATTTCGACACCGCGGTGGCGGCGATGACCCGCGTGGCGCAAACCTTCGAACCGATCCGCGCCAATGCGGTGCTGTACGAGGCGCTGTACTCGCGTGTCTATCGCCACATGTACGAGCGCCTCGCGCCGCTCTACGCCGAGATCCAGCGCATCACCGGCTATCCGAAGCTCGACTGATCCGGCTCAGCGCGGCGCACGCCAGCCCGGGTGCTCGAAGTTGTCGCCGTAGTTGCGCAGTGCCTGCGCCAAGGCGAGCGCGCCGGCGCGTTGCAGATCAGGCTTTGCGCCGCGCATCAGGCCAAGGGCGTAATTCATGTCGCCGAGGATCTGGTGAAAGGCGTGGTCAGCATCCTTGGGCAACTGGCAACGGCTCACGGTGTTCGCGATTTCACCCTCGATGCGGCCGGCGATCGTCAGATAGGTTTCGTGTGGCAGCGCGTGAGTCTGGATTGCCTGCCAGTGCGGCTGCAGCGTGCCCGCGATCGTACTCATGCCTTGGCGCAGCGTTGCGTCGGTCGGCCACTTGCTGCCATCGGGTGCGCGCAGCGATACAGCGGCACCGTGTTCCTCGTGCTCGTCGTGTTCCGACGCGAAGGCTGGCAGGCTGCTCAGCGCGAGTGGTAGCGCCATCGCTGCGGCGAACAGGGTGCGACGGAACTTGCAGGGTGTTGGCATTGCGCTTCCTCCAGGTTTCGGGTGTCTTTTGCCCAGTCTGACGCCGGGACGCAAGCGATGCTGGAGGCGCTGCATTAAGCGCGGCTTAACCGGGCGCGCGTCGAAACGAAAACGCCCCGCACAGGGCGGGGCGCTTGCCTGAGCCGCGAGGCGAATCAGGAATCCGCCGCCTTCATCTGCGACTGCAGGTAGTTCTGCAGACCGACCTTCTCGACCAGCTCAAGCTGCGTTTCGAGGTAGTCGATGTGCTCCTCTGTGTCGTCGAGAATCTCCTGCAGAATGTCGCGCGACACGTAGTCGCGCACCGATTCGCAGTGGGCGATCGCGTCCTTCAGGTCGCCGTGCGCGGTTTGCTCCAGCTTCAGATCGCCCTGCATGCATTCGACGACGTTCTCGCCGATCATCAGCTTGCCGAGGTCCTGCAGGTTGGGCAGGCCCTCGATCATCAGGATGCGCTCGATCAGCTTGTCGGCGTGCTTCATCTCCTCGATCGACTCGTGATACTCGTGCGAGCCGAGCCGCTCGAAGCCCCAGTTCTTGTAGATCCGGGCGTGCAGGAAGTACTGGTTGATGGCGGTGAGTTCGTGCTTAAGCTGCTTGTTGAGCAGCTGGATGACCTTCTTGTCGCCTTTCATGTGGGGTTCTCCGTTCGTGCGCAGGGGCTTGCGCGTTGGGGCAGGCATGGCAATCGCGCAGGCACGCCAAAGCATGCTGCGCGCAACGGCCGCATTGTGTGGCCACGCCCAGCGTCGCGCTCAAGTCGCGCAGTCGACGCGCACCGTTGCCGGCTGCTTGCTGGACTTGCCGCTCGGTGACGGCATTGCAGACACACACGTACATAGCCTAGTCCCGTGGAGAGCATTGCCACAAGCCCGTCTTCACAGATTGGATGTGGCAACATGAATAGGAATGGTTCGCATTCTAGGTTGTGTGGCAGTGAAGGTCAAATGGCTGCGTTCGACTTGCGGCGGTACCAATGAAAACGGGCCGCAGAAGCGGCCCGTGATGGGAGCGACCAATAAACGGCCGCGAGTCGCGATACGGCTACTGAGCGGGCTTTGTGGGCGCCGGCATGCTGCTGTTCAGCGATTCCTGAACCACATCGAGCTGGCGGATCTGTTCCGGCGTCAGGACTTCGAACAGGCGCACGACCTTGCGCACGCCGGTCGTCGTGGTGCCAACGAAGGTGGCAACTTCCTGCTCACGCGGCGAGACGATGCCCATCAGATAGGCAACGCCGGATTCGGTCACCACCTTGACCTGCGTGGACGAGATTTCCTTTGTCTCGACCAGGCGCGCCTTGATCTTGGATGTGGTCAGCGCATCGCCGCTCTGCTGCGAGAAACTGGAGCGGGGGCCGATCGTGAGCTCGTTGTAGACCGTTCTGATCTGATAAGGCAGTGCACGCAGTTGCCGTTCCGCCTCGGCCTTAGCTGCTTCGTCAGGCACTTCACCGCTCAGCAGCACGACGCGGTTGAAGCTGGTGACCGACACGCGAGCCGCCGGCCCGAGTTTGGTGCTGATTGCCGACGAGGCCTTCGCCTCGATCGTCGAGTCTTCCACCTGTACGCCGTAGGAGCGCCGATCCATCGTCGCAGTGACGCCGACGGCGGCGCCGGTGACGACCATGGGCACGCACGCTGGCAGCGATGCCGCCAGCGCCAGCGCCAAAGCGATGTTGCGCAGCCTCATGCCTCGGATCCCAAAAGCAGGCAGTCGATGCCGTCGCAGATGCAATGGATCGCTAGGATGTGGACTTCCTGAATGCGTGCCGTGCGATCGTGCGGCACGCACAGGTGCACGTCACCGTCGCGCAGCATCGCGCCGATCTTGCCGCCGCCCTTGCCGGTCAGGGCGACGACACGGATGTCGCGCTGATGTGCCGCTTCGATCGCCGCCATCACGTTGCCGGAATTGCCCGAGGTGGAAATCGCGAGCAGCACGTCACCCGCCTGGCCGAGGCCGCGGACCTGCTTGGCGAAAATCTGTTCGTACGAGTAGTCGTTCGCAATCGCAGTGATCGCCGATGTGTCCGTCGTCAGCGCGACGGCAGCGAGTTCCGGGCGCTCGCGCTCGAAACGGCCGATCAGTTCGGCGGCGAAGTGCTGGCAATCGGCCGCAGAGCCGCCGTTGCCGCACGCTAGGATCTTTCCGCCGTTCATCAGCGCGTGGGTCATTGCTTCGATAGCGCCAGCGATCGGGGCTGCCATCGCGTCAACTGCCGCGATCTTGGCGTTGGCGCTGTCTTCAAACTGCTGAGCGATATGGGCAATTAGGTCCATCGTGGCCCCCTTGTCGGTGTCTGAATGGGCGTGCGCCCTAGGATGCGGCGGAGTTTAGCATGCACCCCCAAGCCCCCCTTCGCGGATCTGAAACAGGATGAAACCGCGCTCATCCGGGTATCATCCGCGCCCAGCATGATGCCAAGAACCTTGCGTCACCCGCGTCACGAGCGCTGGATGGCGAACACCCCCTGTGTCCCACGTACCGAGATGCGAGCCTGGCTTACTGGCAGGGGATCGCTGACCGCGCGTATCCGCGCTCGCTGCAAAGACTTTGAGGTCCGCGTGCTGCAGCAGCGGCTCGGTTTGCCGCTGCCCGACGAGCGCCGACTGATCGGTGTGCGCTGGCATGCATCGGCGCTCGTGCGCGAAGTGCTGCTGTGTGCCGACGGCGTGCCCGTCGTGTTCGCACACTCGGTCGTACTGCCACAACATCTGCGCGGTGCCTGGCATTTGGTTGCCGGTCTTGGAACACGGCCCCTCGGGGCGGTGCTGTTTGCTGACCAGTCAGTTCGCCGCGGCCCGCTACGCGTCAAATTGCTTGATCCTCGGGACCGGCGTTGGCAGCGCGCCGTGGCGGCGAGCGGTATCGTGCCGAGCGGGGCGCTTTGGGCTCGGCGCAGTGTGTTCAAGCGTGCCGGTCGCCCGATTCTGGTGACCGAGGTCTTCTTGCCGACCTTGGCGAGGCTATTCAAATGACGATTTACGAACGCCTGCGGACGTATGAACGCCTGATGCGGCTCGACAAGCCGATAGGGATTCTGCTGCTGCTGTGGCCTACCCTGTGGGGCTTGTGGTTCGCTGGCGCGGGCAAGCCGAGTCTTTGGGTTGTATGGATCTTCGTGCTTGGTACCGTGCTGATGCGCTCGGCAGGTTGTGTCATCAATGACTACGCCGATCGCGACTTCGACGGGCATGTCGAGCGCACTGCGCAGCGCCCTCTCGCGACTGGCGCCATCGGTACGGCTGAGGCGCTGCTGCTGGCGGCCGTGCTGGCGGTGTTGTCGTTCTGTCTGATCCTGCCCTTGGAGCGGCTGGTCTGGTACATGTCCGTGCCGGCGGTTTTTCTTGCGGCCAGTTATCCGTTCACGAAGCGCTTCTTCGCAATCCCGCAGGCTTACCTCGGTGTGGCTTTTGGCTTCGGAATTCCGATGGCATTTGCTGCTCTGTGGAACGAGGTGCCCGCAGTTGCCTGGTGGCTTTTGTTGGCCAACGTCTTCTGGTCGGTCGCCTACGACACCGAGTATGCGATGGTTGATCGACCTGATGACCTGAAGATCGGCATCAAGACATCCGCCATCACCTTCGGCCGCTTTGATGTGGCGGCGGTGATGCTGTGCTATGCGGCGACGATCGGCTTGCTTGCATGGGTTGGCTGGCTATTCCAGCGTGGTCTCTACTTCAATCTCGGACTCGCGCTCGCAGCCGGTATCGCCGTCTATCACTACACATTGATCAGGGCGCGTGACCGCGCCCTGTGTTTCAAGGCCTTCCTGCACAACACTTGGTTCGGTGCTGCAGTATTTGCCGGGCTGGCGCTGGACTACGCCCTGCGCGGCGTGCGCTGAGGTTCAGCGTTTCGTGTCGAGCTGCGCGATGCGATTGTTCGCATCGCGCGCACCAGCGAAGGCCGGGTCGATCTGCAGCGCGCGCCGGTAAGCCTGCACCGCTTCCTTGTTCTGGCCGGCAGCCTGGCGCAGGAGGCCCAGCTGATACAGCGAGTCGGCCTGCGGATGTTCCGTCGCCGCGATTTTTTCCAGTAACTTGGTTGCTTCCGCTCGGTCGCCTCGTGCGATGTGAACGCCAGCAAGTGTGTCGAGATAGGTGTTCTCGTTCGGCGACAGCGCGACCGCTTTCTGAGCCCAGGCCAGCGCGTCGTCAAGGCGTTCTTTGCGTGACGCCGCAAGTGCCGCAGCGTTGTTGTAGGCGAGCGCGAATTTCGGTTCGGCTTTGATTGCGGCGAGATAGCCCGCGTAGGCGCCGCCCGCGTCGCCGGCCGCATGATGCAGCATGCCCTGTTTGAAGCGAACTTGCGCGGAATTCGGGTCTACCGCCGCGGCTTTGTCGACGAGCTCGACCGCGGTCCTGAGATCGCCGGCGGCTTGTCGTGCTTCCGCGCCAGCGACCATCGCCGTGCTGAATTTCGGGTCGAGCGCAATTGCGCGGTCGTAGGCGCGGACTGCCGTGCGGTAGTCGCCGCGAGCCGCTTCAGCCTGCCCAAGGCCGTAGTGCGAGAGTGGATTCTCGGGTGCGAGCCGAACGGCCTCGTTCATTGCGCGCGCCGCATCGGCTGGATTCTGTTTTGCCAGCAGAGCCATGCCCAGGCCGAACCGCGCGCCAGCGTGATCCGGCTTCAGTTCAGACGCTTTCTTGAACGCCTCGGCCGCGAGATCCGGCTTGTGCAGCACGTTCAGGTACAGCTCGCCGAGATCAAGTTGCGGCGCGACAGCCTTCGGATCGGCTTTCGCGGCTTCCAAAGCAAAGCGTTCGGCCTCCTTCCACTGCTTTGTTGCCATGTTCAGGCGTGCCATCGCGACCAGCGTATCGACCGACTGCGGCGCCACCTTGTAGGCCTTCTTGACCCAGTCCGTGGCTTCGACGTCCTTGTGCTGCAGTCGCGCGATATCAGCAAGCCCAAGCAGCGGCAGCGGATTGGCCGGCTCGGCTTTTGCCGCCTCGCTGAAGAGTTGCCTGGCTTGGTCGTATTTGCCGTCGTTGAGGGCGTCATACGCTTTGTCGAGTGGCGTCGTCGCCTTGGCCGTCGCACGCGGCTGGATGTCCAGGAAGTTGTGGAGCGGTGTTGCAATCGACACGAGGGGCGTGAGGCAGGCAAGCAGGACAGCGAGGTGGCGGAGTTTCATGTTTGGCGGGAGTCTGGACACCAAAAAAAGAATACCCCTTTCCGGAAACCGGAAAGGGGTACTTGTGCTTACTGCTGCGAAAACTTACTTCGCGCGGCGACGGCGTGCAGCGGCCAGACCTGCGAGGCCGAGGCCTGCAAGCGCGAGGCTGCCCGGTTCCGGAACATCGCTCGGCGGGATGAAAACGCCACCCGAGGCGCCGAAACCGAAGATGAAGGTATTCGGCACGCCGGTCGTCGGGCCACCAGCAACGTTGGCTTGACCGTAAGAGTAAATGCCGATTTCTACGTCGGAAGCATCGCCATCGACCATGCGACGGGCGAGATCGGCATCAGCCTCAGTGCCTGCTGCACCGTAGTAAGTGGTGAACTTGATGGTTTCACCTGCACCAACCGCCGCAAAGTTGAAATCGAACAGCGCGCCGTGGTCATCCGGGCCGCAATCGGTGAAGTTGGCGTCGTCCTGGGCGCAGGCCGTCGCGCCGAGCAGACGGTGGCTGGAGGCCAGCGGGTTTGAGGAGGAGAAGCCGTCACGCGTCGTGTGCAGCAGGTTGCTGCCGTTGGCAATGCCCAGTGCGCCCGGCACACCTTGAATCGTTACGAACTCGTTGAAAGCTGTCGGGTAAATGTCCCAGTCCATCACGCGGCGATAGCGCAGGTCGCCAGATGCGATCGCAAACGTCTGCAGGTTCTTGATCGACACGTCGTCAGCATAGAGCGCTGACGTGGTGGAGAGCGGGTGGTAGTTGTGGGTCACTTCCAGAATGGCGGCGCCCGAGGCGTTCAGTACGCGGGAAACCGAAATGGCGGTCGACGCGGTGGAGGTGAAGGACACCAAGCTCAGTCCACCGGTGCCGACGGAGGTGTTCTGGTAGCCCGCAACGCCGGTCGAAGCAATCGCGGCACCCCAGCCTTCGCAGGTGCAACCGTACACCGTGCTGTCGCCGCCGGTAACGTTGTACTTCAGTCCGACGCCGCCGTAGTTCAGCGCGCCCAGGTCGTTAACGCCAAGGCTGACGGTCCCGTTGGTGATGACTGCGCCGGCGCTTGCGGCCGTGGAGATTGCAGCACCGCCGATCAGCAGGATGGCGGCAGCGAGTGATTTCATTTTCACGATTTAGCCTCGTTGTCGTTGGGTGACAGGACGATGTCCTGATTCGCGACTTTTGTAAGCAGATTGTGTGCCATGTAAATTCGATGGTCTATCGTGTTGAATTAATTGATGTTTTTGTTCGAGCTGTCGATTGTGGCGATTAGGGTGTAAGAAATTCCGTCTACCGTTTGGCTAGCCGTCCGAGCCTCAGCGGTATCATCGGCGCGATATCAGAACTTTGGTCGAAAGACGCTGACTGCAATGCGTTACAAGGATCTGCGCGATTTCATCGCGCAACTCGAAACCCGCGGCGAGCTCAAGCGTATCGCCCACCCGGTGGACACCCACCTCGAAATGACGGAGATCGCCGACCGAGTGCTTCGTGCGGGCGGGCCGGCGTTGTTGTTCGAAAAGCCGCATACCCAGGGGCGTGCATGCGCGATGCCGGTATTGGCCAATCTGTTTGGCTCGCCGCAGCGTGTTGCGTACGGTATGGGCGAGGACGGTGACTGGAAAACCACCTTGCGCGAAGTGGGTAAGCTGCTTGCCTTCCTGAAGGAGCCGGAGCCCCCTAAGGGTTTGAAGGATGCCTGGGAGAAGCTGCCGATCTTCAAGCAGGTGATGAACATGTCGCCGAAGGTGGTCGGCTCCGCACCGTGCCAGGAGGTGGTGTGGGAGGGCGGGGATGTCGATCTGGCGCGCCTGCCGATCCAGCACTGCTGGCCGGGTGACGCCGCGCCGCTGATTACATGGGGGCTGGTCGTTACCCGAGGCCCGTACAAGAACCGCCAGAACCTGGGCATCTACCGCCAGCAGGTGTTGGGGCCGAACCGCGTAATCATGCGCTGGCTGGCGCATCGTGGTGGCGCGCTGGACTTTCGCGAGTTTCAGCAGGCCAATCCGGGCAAACCCTTCCCGGTTGCGGTGGTGCTTGGTTGCGATCCGGCGACGATTCTCGGCGCGGTCACGCCGGTGCCTGACTCGCTGTCCGAATATCAGTTCGCGGGACTCTTGCGCGGCGCCAGGACCGAACTGGTGAAGTGTCTCGGTTCCGACCTGCAGGTGCCCGCATCGGCCGAGATCGTGCTCGAAGGCGTGATCCACCCTGACGACGTCGCGCCCGAAGGCCCTTACGGTGACCACACCGGCTACTACAACGAGGTGTCGGACTTCCCGGTGTTCACGGTCGAGCGCATCACGATGCGGCGCGATCCGATCTACCACAGCACCTACACCGGCAAGCCGCCGGATGAGCCAGCCATGCTCGGGCTCGCGCTGAACGAAGTGTTCGTGCCGCTATTGCAGAAGCAGTTTCCTGAGATTGTCGACTTCTACCTGCCGCCGGAAGGTTGTTCGTACCGCCTTGCGGTGGTGAGTATCAAGAAGGCCTATCCGGGCCACACGAAGCGCGTGATGTTCGGCATCTGGAGCTTCCTGCGCCAGTTCATGTACACCAAGTTCATCATCGTCGTGGATGACGATGTCGATGTGCGGGACTGGAAGGAGGTTATCTGGGCCATGACAACCCGTGTCGACGCGACGCGCGATACTACACTGGTCGATAACACACCGATCGACTACCTCGACTTTGCGTCGCCGGTGGCGGGGCTCGGCAGCAAGATGGGGCTGGATGCGACCAACAAGTGGCCGGGCGAGACGTTGCGTGAATGGGGTACGCCGATCGTGATGGACGACGCTGTGAGGCTGCGCGTGGATGCGATGTGGTCGCAGCTCGGACTATAGCGCTGCTTTTTTTTCGGATCGGCGTTGGCGTTAGAAGAAAGGGGCGTTGCGCCCCTTTCTCGTTTTTCTGTGATGTTCAGAGGTACAGCGCGATAAGTTTCTTGGTCCACACCGCGCCGCGATCGTTCTTGTCCTTGAGTCGATCGAATTCCGTTTGCAGGAAAGCTTTTGACTCAGGCGTGTCGAGATCGCCAATCGCTTTAAGGGCAATGGCACGGTCCTGCCAGATGTCTGCGCCGATGCCGTTGTAAAGGTTCTCAAGCAACTTTTGCTGGCTGGTCGCCTTCAGGATGCCGAGCGACGAAATTGCAGCAAGGCGTACGTATTCCTGGCTGTGTGCAGTCAGCTTTACAAGTGGCTCGACTGCGCGCGAATTGTTGCTGAATCCCAGTTGATAGACGTCGAAGTAGCTCAGCGGGTTGGTCGCAGCTTCAGCGTTGATCTTTGCCACCAAGCGGTCGATTTCGACGTCGTCGGACTTGAGACCATATACCTCGCGGTTGATTTTGGCTGCGAGTTCCTTGGTGATCAGGCTCAGGGGCTCGCTATAGCACGGGTCGTTGAGCTCATCGAAGGCCCAAACCGGTACCTTGGCGCGCTTTACATAGGCCGTCATTCGCTTCTTCCCGGCAGGGGTCGCGACGTCAGCCACCAAGAAGGTCAGCGTCACCATGGGCGAGAATCCGCTCGCGCGATGGTTGTCGATCCCGACCTTCGAGATGCTGATTTCCATTGCCTGGTCGCCAGCGCCTTGAGTTGCCGGGATGCCACGCGCCGCGAGTTCCTTCGTCGTGTGCTCTGCGACGAAGGCGACTGGGTCGAGCGGTTTGCCCTTCGCAACGAAGTTCATCGGCACGATCCAGGTCGAGAAGCTGGCCTTGTCGCTTGCAGGCCGGTTATCGACAAAGTTCAATTGGTTCTGTTTGCTGCGAACTTCGCCGCTGAACTTGTGTTCTGACGGTACCGGGTCCTTGATCGGGATAGTGAGACCGCCGGCGGCACAACCGGCCAGCATTGAAACGACCAGCATGGCGGGGGCCAGGCGGGCGGCAGAGGTTTTGAACATTGCTTTTCTTCTCCTTGATAGCTTGGCGCGCCCGTTTCGGTCTAGGTGCCGAGTCGGCTGCGTGCGGCGAGGATTGTGCACGCTTCATCTGCGATCGATGACGCCCGAAACTGGGCGTCATCAGAAGGTCAGGCGATCTTGCGAAAGTTTGCATTCTCCAGGACGCCTGCTGGGCCATAAGCAGCTTGCATCAGGCAAATGCAAGCAGAACACTATGCAAAGTTCTGGTGATGGGAGCGCATGTCATGGACACCACGGTGCCCGGAGATCGGTTCACGCTATATGACGCGCCGCGGCTGGCGAAGGTTGTGGACTGGATGGCTGCGCAGGCGTTTCCATTGTTGGCGGGGGCGAGCGATCCCTTGCTGCTCGGCATTCTGCGGCGCGGCGGGCCGCTTGCGGTGATGTTGCAGGCGCGGTTGAAGGCGCTCTACGGGCTGAGCCTGCCTTGCTACGAGATCAAGCTCAAACGCTATGGCGACGATCTGGCGTTGTTGCATGCCGATACGCAGCTGACCGAGAACGCGGAGTTCGCGGCGCGCGACCTTTCGCGTGCGACCGTGCTGGTCGTGGACGATGTGCTCTACCAGGGGCACTCCCTTGCGCGCGTGTTGGGCTACCTGACGCAGCGCGGCGCGCTGGCGGTGCACGCGGCGGTACTGGCGGATCGCTGTGTTGCGTCGCTGCCAGTGAAGGCTGATGTGGTCGGGCTATGTCTGCAGTTGTCGGACCGTGATGTCGTGGAATGCCACGTGCCGCCGTTCGAGTCCGAGTTCAAGATCGAGTTGCTACGGCCCTCGCATTTCGGCGGGCACTGATAGCGTCAAAGCCCCGTCCGCTTGCGTTCGACCGCGAAGCGGGCCAGCGCGGCCGAGCCGTCGAGTTCAAGCTTGCGTTTGATGTTGAGGCGGTGCGTTTCAACCGTGCGCACGGAGAGGTCCAGCCGTTGGGCAATTTCCTTGCTCGATAGGCCCTCCGCGATAAACGCCAGCACTTCCTTTTCACGCTGCGTCAGCAGCGGATCTGGCGTTGCGCCATGTGCCAGCGCGTCAGCCACGCCGGCGGAGTAGTAGCGGCGGCCGGCCATCACCGTTTCGATCGCGGCGACGATCTCCTGCGCAGGACTGTCCTTCAACACATAACCGCGCGCGCCAACACGGAAGGCCTCGACAACGACCTGAGGCTGGTCATGCATCGTCAGCATGACGATGCGCAAAGCGGGGAAGCGCTCGTGGCATTGGCGTGCGAGTTCCACGCCGTTGGTGCCGGGGAGGCCGACATCCATCAGCGCGATATCGGGTGAATGCTGTTCGACCATCGCCAGCGCTTCGCCCGCGGTGCCCGCTTCGGCGACGACGCGGAAACCGGGCACCGCTTCGAGCCGAGCCCTGACGCCGTCGCGCACCAGCGGGTGGTCATCGACCAGCAGGATGCGGATGGAGGAGGAAGTGCCGGAAGGAAGCGTCATCGTGTCAGGGCCGTAGCGCAGATTCGGGAAGCAGGGCTTCAATCGTCGTGCCCTCTGGGCCGGAACGCAAGTCGAAACGGCCTCCCAGCGTTTCGACCCGCTCGCGCATGCTGGAGAGGCCCAGACCGCCACGCGGATGTTCGTGCACCTCTTCGAGATCGAAACCCTTGCCGTCATCGATCACGCGCAGGCGTGCACCACCCTCCGCGCGGGAGAGGTCGACCCTGACCGAGTGGGCACCAGCGTGTCGTTCGATGTTCGCCAGTGCTTCCTGCACCACGCGGAAGAGGGCGGTTGCCACGGCTTCCGGGATGGGGATGTCGCGGTCGGTGTCGCATTGCACCGCGATCTGGGTGCGCGCGCCGAATTCGCCAACGATTTGAGTCAGCGCGGGTGCAAGGCCGAGGTCGTCCAGTAGTGCGGGGCGCAGGCCGTGCGAGATGCGGCGGATCTCGCGCAGCACTTCGTTGAGGCGCGTGATGCCGCGCGCGAGCGATTCGGCGACCGGGGCGAGATCGTCATGTCGTAGTGCTTCAAGGCGCAGTTGGACCGATTCGAACATGTACTTCACCGATACCAGCCACTGGCTCACGCCGTCGTGCAGTTCGCGGGCGACGCGGGCGCGCTCGGTTTCCTGCGAGCGCACAACCTGGTGGGCCAGCGCGCGCATGCGCGCCTCGGCATCGCGCTGATCGGACAGATTCAAGGCGAGCCCGCCTACGGCAACGAGCAGGGCCGCGACAACCGCAATGCCGGCGATCACGCCCAGCGTGGCGTTAATCGCACGCGAGGCTTCACGGTCGATTCGTGCGCGGGCTTCGGCAAGGTCATCAAGGTAGATACCGGTGCCAACCATCCAGCCCCACTTCGGCTCTAGCGCCACGTAGCCAAGCTTGCGTTCGAGCCGGCCGGTGGAAGGGCGCTGCCACATGAACTCGACGAAACCGCCGCCGGCCTTGGCTTGTGCGACCAGGCGCTGGATCGTCGGCGTGCCTTGCGGATCGCGCAGGTTCCACAAGTCTCGGCCCACCAATTCCGGCTGGCGCGGGTGCATCAGGTTGCGGCCCGCCATGTCATAGACGAAGAAGTAACCGTCGCGCCCGTAGTCCAGTTTGCCCAAGGTGGCCAGTGCGGCATTGCGCGCTGCTGCGTCGTCAGGCTGATCGTGCAAGTGTGTCAGTGCACCAAGCGCCAGCTCTACGTAGTGCTGCAACTCGGCTTTGCGCGCGGCAACCAGCACCGGCTCAACGGCAGCGAGTTCGGCCTCCGCGAGCGCGCGCGATTCGATGCGCACGACGGCAGCAACAGCGGCAATGGCGAGCAGCAACGGTGCTACGGCGAGGATGAGGACTTTCAGGCGGAGTTGCATGGTGCGGCGTTAAAGGCGATCGCGCAGTTATAGCACCAGCGATAGGCGTGGTGTGTCCGCTGAACGCCTGGCGCCAACCGGGCTGCGGCCGCATGTCGGGGTTCGTGCGCAAGGGGGCTGGCGGCGCTTTACCGCTCGCGTTGTGCCGCGATGGTGAGCCTAGGGCTGCTGGCTACTTCTGCCGCGGCGCGGTGGCGGTGTCCGCAGGTCTTGTTTGAGCGGGTCGAAGAAGTACTGGCGGTAGTCGAAGTCCACGTCCTTGAGCAACGGGTTCTCGATCCAGAACACACGGCGTTTATCGAGTCGCACAAGGTCGACGCTGTCGCCGTATTTCTCGCGCCAGAGAATTTGCAGACTGCCGTCCTTGTGGGCGAGCCGGATCCCTTCCTGCACGCGCGCGATCGCAGCGGCGTTGCGTTTGTGGGTGTAGAAGAAGCGCGGCAGCGGGTATGCGATTGAAAACGTTTCGTCGTAGCTCAGGCCCGGCAAGTCCTGGTGCGCGTTGTACTCGTCGAGCAATTCGTTGGTACCCCGGCAGAACAGATCAAAGCGGCGCGCGGCGACCATGCGGAACAGACTTTCGTATTGGTCCACCTCGACGACGTTGAACCCGTTGCCGCGCAGGATGGTCACGTCGGCCCAGTCGCGCCCCTGGCCAATCGTAAATCGCCGCAGCGCATCAAGACTAGTGGCCTTTGCCAGTTCGGCTTTCAGGTCTGGGTGCGTGAAGCACACCCGGTAGCCGACGATGCCCAGATCCACCGGAAAGCGCACGTAGTCCAAGTTGAGCGCGTCCGCGTAACGCGCTTCGTAGCTCAGCTTGATGAAGAAGTTCGGGTAGGCGTTCGTGCTTGCGGAGGCGATCGCGCGGGAGAAGTTCATCGGCGGCGCGGTGACGATGCGGTAGTTGCCGTACCGGGCACGTGTTTTCTCGAGTGCGAGACGCAGCACACCGGTGTCGTAGTCGTAACGCGTGTCGCCCGGGCCTTCTGGGCCGCGTACCGTGACCTCGAGCGTTGCCGGTGCTGCCGCGCATGCCGCCGCCGCGAACAGGCCGCCAGCCAATGCAAGGACCATACACAGCCACCGTACCGAGCGCTCGCAGGGGCTGCGGGGGTTCATTTACACCTCATCTGGCGTGGGGCTCATCAGAACAGTGTGGATCAAGGATACCCATATCACCAGAGTGGGATGGGGTTTGGCTACGTAGAACTACTGGCCTCCGCTCGGTAGTCGTGCGGATGTGCAATCAAATCCGCTTATCGATACTTAAGGCAACGTCGCAGTTAGAGCGCTGACGTCGACTGATATCGATAACCCATGCGGCTGCTGTCTGGGCCAGCACTGGAGGAGACCATGAAACGCTTCTTGCCGCACCTCGGTTGGGCCGCACTTGCCCTGCTGGGTGCTTCCGCACTTGCAGTTGTCGCGCTGAGCCGCGGTGAAACCATCAACGCCCTTTGGGTGGTGGTGGCCGCGATCTCGGTTTATCTGATCGGCTATCGCTACTACGGCCTCTTCATCGCCAACAAGGTGGTGGGGGTCGATGGCTCCCGCATGACGCCGGCCTGGAAACACAACGATGGCCTGGACTATGTGCCGACCAACAAGTACGTGCTCTACGGCCACCACTTCGCAGCGATCGCCGGCGCCGGCCCGCTGGTCGGCCCGGTGCTCGCCGCACAGATGGGCTACCTGCCCGGCATGCTGTGGATTCTGGCTGGCGTGATCTTCGCCGGCGCGGTGCAGGACTTCATGGTGCTGTTCATCTCCACGCGCCGTGATGGTCGCTCGCTGGGCGACCTGATCAAGTCCGAGCTCGGGCCGATCCCCGGTGTGGTGGCGCTTTTCGGCACCTTCATGATCATGGTGATCATCCTCGCGGTGCTCGCGCTGATCGTGGTGAAGGCGCTGACTGATTCGCCCTGGGGCTCCTTCACGGTGGCCGCGACGATCCCGATCGCGATTTTCATGGGCATCTACCTGCGCTTCATTCGCCCGGGCAAGATCGGGGAAATCTCGATCGTCGGCTTCGTGCTGCTGATGGCCGCGATCGTGTTCGGCGGCGATGTGGCCGCGAGCCCGACCTGGGGCCCGATGTTCACCTTCGACGGCAAGCAACTCACCTGGCTGCTGATCGGCTACGGCTTCATCGCCTCGGTGCTGCCGGTGTGGCTGCTGCTTGCGCCGCGTGATTACCTTTCGACCTTCCTCAAGATCGGCACGATCATGGGCCTGGCGATCGGTATCGCCTTCGTTGCGCCGCACATGAAGATGCCGGCCCTGACGAAGTTCGTCGATGGCACCGGCCCGGTGTGGGCGGGTCCGCTGTTCCCCTTCCTCTTCATCACCATCGCTTGCGGTGCCGTGTCCGGCTTCCATGCGCTGATTTCGTCGGGCACCACGCCGAAACTGCTGGAGACGGAGAAGCACGCCGCCTTCATCGGCTACGGCGGCATGCTGATGGAATCCTTCGTCGCGATCATGGCGCTGGTGGCCGCATCCTGCGTCGAGCCGGGTGTGTACTTCGCGATGAACAGCCCGGCCGCAGTCCTCGGCAAGACCGCGGAAACCGCTGCTGTCGCGATCTCGCAATGGGGCTTCGTTGTCACGCCGGAAATGCTCACGCAAGTCGCAGCGGACGTTGGCGAGAAGACCATCATCTCGCGTGCCGGTGGCGCACCGACGCTCGCTGTGGGTATGGCGCAGATTCTCTCCGGCGCGATCGGTGGCAAGGCGATGATGGCCTTCTGGTACCACTTCGCGATCCTGTTCGAAGCGCTCTTCATCCTCACCGCGGTGGATGCCGGCACACGTGCAGGTCGTTTCATGCTGCAGGATCTGCTGGGCACCTTCGTGCCTTCGCTCAAGCGCACCGAGTCGCTTGTCGCCAACTTGCTCGCGACCGGCCTCTGCGTTACCGCCTGGGGTTACTTCCTGTATCAAGGCGTGGTCGATCCGCTCGGTGGCATCAACACCTTGTGGCCGCTGTTCGGTGTGGCGAACCAGATGCTCGCGGCCGTGGCGCTGATCCTAGCCACCGTGGTGCTGGTGAAGATGAAGCGCGAGCGTTACGCCTGGGTCACGATCGTGCCGACGATCTGGCTGCTGGCCTGTACGCTGTCGGCTGGCTGGCTGAAGATCTTCAGCGAGAACCCGAAGGTGGGCTTCCTCGCGCACGCTGCCAAGTTCAGCGGTGCAGCCGAACGCGGCGAAGTGCTGGCGCCGGCGAAGAGCATCGAGCAGATGCAACAGGTGATCTTCAACGACTATGTTGATGCGAGCCTCTGTGGTCTCTTCATCGTGGTCGTGCTCACCGTGCTGGTGTTCGGTATCCGTGCCGCGCTGCGCGCCTACCGCATCGCTCACCCGACGGTGCAGGAATCGGCCTACCAGCCGATGCCGGCCAACGCCGCGTAACTGAAACAGGCGAACGATGTTTCGCGACCTCGCTCGCATGGGGCAAACCCTCCGTCAGGCGGCCCGCCTGATGGTGGGGCAGCCCGACTACGACACCTATGTTCAGCACATGCGCCTGACGCATCCCGAACAGACGCCGATGACCTACGAGGAGTTCTTCCGCGAACGTCAGGACGCCCGCTTCGGCGCGAAAGGCAACGGCAAGTGTTGTTGAACCGCTGAACACCCCCCGAGTGCTCGGGGGCCTGCACCGCAAGCGATGCAGACCCGCGCGCACTCCGCAAAGGAAACCGCCATGAATTTGAACGTCGCCCCGATTCCCGTCACCCTGCTTACCGGCTTCCTCGGTGCCGGCAAGACCACGCTGCTCAATCGGCTGCTTGCCGCGCCACATGGCGAGCGCATCGCGGTGGTGGAGAACGAGTTCGGCGCCGAGAGCATCGACGGTGATCTCGTCGGCCCGGGCGCGACGACGGTCGTGGAGCTCTCGAACGGCTGCATCTGTTGCAGCGTTCAGGGTGAACTGGCTGCCGCGCTCGTTGATCTCGCCGAGCGGCGTGACATGGGGCTGATCGCGTTCGACAGGTTGGTGATCGAGACCACCGGCCTCGCCGACCCGGGCCCGGTGATCCAGAGTTTCTTCTGGGACGAAACGTTGCGCGACATCTATGCGCTGGATGGCGTCGTCACGCTGGTCGATGCCTGCCACGCGATCGCTCAGCTTGACCGTGAGCGTGTTGCGAGCGCGCAGGTGGCCTACGCCGATCGCCTGCTGGTGACCAAGGCCGATTGTGCCGATGCGCTTGCGCCGAGTGCGCTGTTTCCCGTGCTACGCAATATCAACGCCCGTGCGCCTTTGTTGCGGGCAGGCTCGGCTGACGAGGACTGGCGCGATCTGCTGAACATCGGCGGCTTTTCGCTCGACGAGCGTGGCCTGCCGCCGCGCAAGCCAATCCATCGTTTCGTGCCGAGTGCAAAGGGGGCGGCCGGGATTCAGGCGCCACGCCACGATGCTGCGATCGGCTCGATCGTGCTGGAGGCAGATGGCGAGCTCGATCTCGACGCGGTATCCGGTTTCGTTGAGTCGCTGATCGATACGCACGCCAACGATCTGCTGCGCTACAAGGGCATCCTGTCGATCGCGGGCGAGGCACGGCGACTGATCTTCCAGGGCGTGCATCGAATCGCCGGTTTCGACTACGGCCGCGAGTGGGCGCATGGCGAACAGCGCGACAACCGCATTGTGCTGATCGGGCGTGATCTGCCGTTCGATGCGCTACAGGCTCGCTTCGCCGCACTCGCTGTGGAACGCCGCGCCGCGTGATGCGGCGTCGCCTTCACGGGCACGCGTAGCGGTAGCTGTCGTCGAGTTGTTGGGCGAGCACCAGCGTGCGGATCTTCGCCTGTTCTGCTGCGGCACACAGGGCCGTGCGCGCGCCGTTGGTGTTCTGCTGGTAACGCGCCGCGTACTCGGCGTTGAACACCGGTTTGCCGAGCGTGATGAAGCTGGCGTAAGTGCCGCATTCATTGAGTGCAAAGCACTCCTCATTGACGGCGAAATCGAAGTCGCCCTGCAGATCACCCAACTGTTCCAGATCGTTCTTGAGGGCGACGGCCAGCTTTCTGGCGTGCGCTTGCGCGGCGAGCCAGCGGTTGTAATCCAGTTGCGTGGCGGCGCTGAGCGGGAAGCCGCTCGCATTGGCATAACCATCGACATTGTCCGGCTCCACGCCGTCGCAGTGTTTGCTCGCCGCGAGATCGAGCCGCGCAGCCATGACGCTGCGAACGCTGGCAGAGCGGGTGTCGAGCCAGCGTTCGCCGGCCCAGCCGTCCAGCGCGGCGCCCAGATCGGCCGCAGCGAAGCCCGCATAGTCCGGCCGCCAGTCTTCACCGCTGCCGGCCGAGAAGTAGCAGGCTACCTTACGCCCTGCGGCATGGAGCAAGTCGATGGTGGCCTGCGGCGTGTCGAACAGGTCGATGTCGTACACGCTGGCGTCATAGCTCGTGTTCACGTTGCCATTGAGCTGCCACTGCCAGGTGTCGTTCAGCGTCGGCGTCCAACGTCCGCTGGCGGGCGGCGTGGGGGGCGGTGTGGGCGGCGCGGCGGCGGTGTCGTCGCCACCTCCGCCGCCACAGCCACCCAGTGCGAAGAGCATCAGCCCGATCAGCAGCACGGCGGGGCGATGCGCCGCGCGGGGGCCTTGGTTCAACAAGCGCTCGACCATGTCGTACTTCGCTCAGTCGGCCTTGAAGATGGCGTCGAGCTGCTGCCTTACCGCTGCATCGAGCTTCGGCAAGACGGCCAGCGCGCCGAGGTTGTCGGCCAATTGGGCGGGTGACGAGGCGCCCGTGATCACGCTCGATACACGCGGGTTGGCGGTGCACCAGGCAATCGCGAGCTGGGCCGGGGTACAGCCAAGCGATGCCGCAAGCTCGGCGAAACGGGCAACCGTTGCGTTCCTGATCGGGTCGGTCAGCGCGTCGCGCAACCACGCCATGTTCTCCAGCGCGCCACGGCTGCCCGCGGGTACGCCGTTGCGATACTTGCCAGTCAGCAGACCTGAAGCCAGCGGGCTCCAGGTGGTCAGGCCGAGTCCGATATCGTCGTACAGGCGGGCGTACTCCTGCTCGACACGGGTGCGGTGGAACAGGTTGTACTGCGGTTGCTCCACGACGGGCTTGTGCAGATGATGGCGCTCGGCAATTTCCCATGCGGCGCGGATCTCATCGGCGGACCATTCGGAGGTGCCCCAGTAGAGCGCCTTGCCCTGTTCCACCATGTCGTGCATCGCCCACACGGTTTCCTCGATCGGCGTGTGCGGGTCGGGGCGGTGGCAGTAGGCCAGATCGACATAATCCAGACCGAAGCGCTGCAGCGAGCCATCGATTGCTTGCCGCAGATACTTGCGGTTGAGCGTGTTGCGCTGGTTCGGGCCATCCGACAGGCCCCAGTAGAACTTGGTGGACACCACGAACTTCACCCGCGACCAGCCCAGTTCGCGTAGCGCAGCGCCCATGATCGTCTCCGACTGCCCGTTGGCGTAGGCCTCGGCGTTGTCGAAGAAGTTCACGCCTTGGTCGAAGGCCGCGGCCATCAGTTCGCGTGCGGCGCTTGTGTCCACCTGGTTGTGATAGGTCACCCAAGAACCGAGCGAGAGTTGGCTGACTTGCAGGCCTGAGCGGCCGAGACGACGGTATTCCATGTTTGCTCTCCGTACGAGGGCCGCTAGCGGTGCTAGATTGGCGTTTTGCCCCGGCCACAATCAGACCCACATGCTACCCGCCTCACGCTTTGCCCTGAATGCCTTGCTGGTTTTCGCGTGTTTCGCGTCGTCAGCGCGAGCTACGGATGCGCTGCCTTACGATGAAACCGCCAACGCCCGCACCGACATCGCCAGCGCGCTGAAGCACGCGAAGGCGCAGAAGAAGCAGGTGCTGCTGGTGTTCGGCGCGAACTGGTGCAAGGACTGCCGCGAACTCGCGCGCAAGATGGGTGAGGGCACGCTGGCACAACATGTGACTCGGCAATACATCGTCACCAAGGTCAACATCGGCAACTGGGATCGGAATCAGGATGTCGCCGCTGACTACGGCAACCCGAGCAAGAAGGGAATTCCGGCGGTTGCGGTGCTCGACGCAAAGGGCCGCCTGCTGCATGCCACCAACGCGGGCGAGCTCGCCTCGGCCCGCGACATGGGCGATGCGGAGCTGATGGCGGTGTTCGCCCAACTCTCGAAGTAGGCGAGGCTGCAGTGCAGATGACTCAGTCTGCGGCGTAGAGGCGCGTCAACAGGGCCTCCAGCGCAGGGTCTCCGGCATCGGCGTTCGGGTGATTGATCAGCCACGCGAAGGCAACCCAACGCCCGCGCGCATCCAGCAGGTAACCGGCGGCGCTCTTCACGCCGTCCAGCGTGCCGGTTTTGACGTAGCCGCGCCCGGCGATCGGGGTGCCCGGCAGCCGTTTCTTCATCGTGCCATCGATGCCGATCACCGGCTGCGCGGCGACGAACTCTGGCATGCGCGGGCTCGCCCACGCTGCGCGCAGCAGCGCACCGAGCTGGGCCGCGGTGGTGCGCTCCTGCCGCGAGAGACCCGATCCGTTCTCGACCACCCACTGTTGCGGGTCCAGCCCGCGCGTTGGCATCCAGCTGCGCAGCCGCGCTGTCACAGCCTCCAGTGTCGCGGGCGTTGTCGAATCCGGCAGTGCGAGGCTGAGGAAGATCTGCCGCGCCATCAGATTGTTCGAGTACTTGTCGGTCTCACGTAGCGTGTCAGCCAGCGGTGGCGACTGCCAGCTTGTCAGCGGGGTCGCGTCGGCGGGTGTGAGTGCGCTCCGCACATGCCCGCTGAAGCGGCCGCCGAGTTCCTGCCAAATCGCGCGGATCACGCCGTTGGCCATCAGCACCGGATCAGGTGCCGCCAGGTTCAGCATCTTCTCGCCGCACGCCGTCGGGAAGCGCCCCGGCAGGCGGATGTTGATGGTCTCGCCCTTTGCGCTGATCTCAGGCGCGACCAGGTCACGCCAGCTCGGGCAGCTGTCTCCGGCCTGCGCGCGCAATCCGTTGTCGATCTGGAGGTCGGCAAACGGCAGGGTCGGCACGGCATCGACGCCGCCGTCCGCGCGCGGGCTGATTCGCAGCGTGATCGCGTTGAAGTTCACCGCCAGCGCATCCGGTGCCGCGTTGTAGGCCCGTACCGCGCGTCCGTCGAAGGCTGCGGGGTCGTGTGGCGGCAGCGCGAACAGGCTGCGGTCGAGCACGATGTCGCCGCGGATCTCGCGGACGCCGCGGCTGCGCACATCGCGCAGCAGCCCACCAAGCCGATCCCAGGTCAGGAAGGGGTCGCCGCCGCCGCGCAGGATCAGATCACCTTCCAGTACGCCCGCGTTCAGTGTGCCGCGCGTCAGCACTTCGGTCTTCCATGTCCAGGCCGGCCCGAGCAATTCGAGCGACGCGAGGCTGGTCAGCAGCTTCATCACCGACGCAGGGTTGCGCGCGGTGTCGCTGCGGTGTGACCACTGCGGTTTGCCGCCTTCCGGAGCGGCCACCCACAAGGACACCGCTGTTTCGGGGATGTTGCCGGCGCGCAGCGCACGGGCGACATCCTCCGGCAAGGCGGCGCGAACCGAAGCGGTGGTCAGGCAGACGAACGCAGTAACGAGGGAGAGGCGAGTCAGGGGCTTCATGCGGCATACCGTACCACGGCACTTACAAAGCGTTGCAATGGCTCACGCTGCCGAAACGCCTGCGCCGCGGCAGTCGGGCACGATGCAGTCACGCGATGACGACCGGGTAGCCGGCGTCAGCGAAACCGCAGCAAGCATGCGCACCGCGCAAGGAGACCCGAATGAACACGACGCTTCGCCTGATGGCCGTGCTGTTTGCCGGCCTCCCTGCCGCCGCCGCGATGGCGGCTGACACGACGGCGGTGGACCGCAACGTCAAACAGCAGGAACGCATCGAGCAAGGCCTGCAGAGCGGCGCACTGAATACCCGTGAAGCCTCGCGCCTTGAAAAGCAGCAATCAAAGATCGAACAGATGGAAGCCCATGCTGCCAAAGATGGGCGGGTCAGCAGCAAGGAGGCGGCGCGCATTCAGCAGGCGCAGAACGCTGAAAGCCAGCTGATCCACAGCGAGAAACATGATGCCCAGCGCGGCAATCCGAATTCTGCGTCGAGTCAGCGCATGCAGCAGGATATTGCTCGCGATATCAATCAGCAATCGCGGATTCGCAATGGGCTCGCCGATGGCAGCCTGACGACGCACGAAGCGGGCCGCATGGAGCGCCAGCAGGCATCGGGCGACCGCAAGCTCGCACGTGCCGGCAGCGACGGTTACGTCGGCGCTGGCGAACAACACCGCGTGGCGAGTGCGGATAACCGCCAGTCCCGCCATATCTGGCGCCAGCGCCACGACGCGCAACACAACTGAATCCGGGCCGTCGTCCCGGGGCTGAGGGCATGCAGGTCCTTGTCGGGTGCCCGTGGGCGCTCAGCCCAAAACGACACTCAGGTGCATCTCCAATCCCTTACGGGGGGTGAGGGTTTCGCTCCTCACCCGATCCCCCCAATCTTTTTCACCCCGGACGTCCGTCCACACGTGGGTTGATCAGAATCGCTGCGTACCGGAACAGGTACAGGGCGAAAGCCCCACTCCAGCAAAGCATCGCAAGCCCCAGCACAGCACCCATCGCGCTTGGCAGCAACAGCGGCCCGGCGACGCGGATCAATGCCCCTGCATGCAGCAAGGCATAGGCGGCGGTTTCGCTGCGACCAGCCAACAACAGGCGCCCGGTGTGGCCCAGCGCTGTACGCGTGATCATGCCGAGGATCAGCGCGCTCATCGCGCCAAAGCCAAACGCATGCCATGCCGGGGACTGCGGGATACTGCCGAGCGCCGCAATGGCAAGCAAGACCAGACCGACCGGCAGCCAAAGGTGCCCTAGATGCAGCACCCACAACAGCGGCGTTTTGCGGGTCGCCCAAGGATTCCACCCCCAGGTGCGTACGGCCTGCAGGGCTGCGGCGATCAGCGCGACGATGGCGGTTAGCACGCCGTTGGCGCTGCCGACCGAAAGCGCCAACGCGCAGCCAGTGAAACCGATCGCGCAAGCGTTGATCTGGTCATTCTGGAATTGCTTCACGCCTTTCAGCGCATTGGCGGTGAAGCTGGGCACGATGCGGCCGGCGATGATCGTGACCAGCATCATCACCAGCGCCAAAGCGCCGTGCATCACGCTCAGCGGATCGGCGGCGACCAGGCCATGCACGCTGGCGTGGAACAGAGCGTTGGCCGCGGTCAGCGCGAGTAGCAACGCAACGGTGAAATAGTTGCGCTGGCTCTTGGCGCGCCACAGCACACGGCCGAGCGCGATCGCCGAAACCGGCAGGAAGGCCAGATCTAGGATCGCTGCGAGCAGCGGCGGCGCAGCGTAGATGCCGACGCGGCCGAGCAGCCACAGCGCGGCAAAGGCGGCGAGCGGCCCATCCTTCGGCGTGGGCAGGCTGGTCCAGTTCTGTGCTGCGGTGAACAAAAAGCCGACGATCACCGCAACGGCAAAACCGAACACCATTTCGTGTGCGTGCCAGAACAGACCGGGCATCCACGGCGGTGCCGGCAGCAGACCGTGGAACTGTGCCAGCCAGATTGGCACCGCCAGCGTGGCGAACAGCGCGGCCAGCAGATAGAAGGGGCGGAAGCCGAGGGCGAATAGCGCGAAGCCCTTGGGCGGCGTTTTGGGGCGGACGGTGGGCTCGTCCAGTCTTATCAAGGCCATTTTTGTGTGCTCTGTTTTGGGGGAGATGCGAGCTTGATCTGGCGCGGGCGCTAGCGCCTTGCCTGCCATCAAGCGACAGGGCGCGCCGTAGCGCGCCCTGGTTACGGGGCTGCCTTGCAGTGCTCAGGTACCGAGCAGCTTGGTCTTGGTGGCGCGGTCGGAATTGAGTTCTGGCACTTGCGTGTAGCGATTCGTCTTGAGGTCTTCGCGCACCTGTTTGAGCAACTCGCTGCGCTTGATCTGGCCCTTGGCCGCCTTGATGCGGGCGGTCAGGTAGTAGGTGAAGGCGCCGGCATAGGCTTTGCCGATCTTGGCGTCCGCGCTCGTCTGGCTGGCTTTGCACGCCGCCCACAGGATGGCGTGGTCGATGCCGGCGTCGTCCAGCCGCTTACGCAGGCCCGGTGCGCTACGCCCGGTCATGTTGTCGACCGCGATCGGCGTGGGCGGTGGCATCCAGCGCGGCTTGCGCGTCGGGATCAGATCGAGCGCCTTGAGGCCGGTGCCGCTGTGGCAGGTGTCGAAGAAGCATTCCACCAGCACCGTCTTCGGCACCTTGGCGAACAGTGCGCGCAACTCATCGTCGACGATCACGCGGTCGCGATCCCACTCGCCGTTCTTCTCCGCGAGGTCGTGCATGCAGAAGGCTTCGTCGGCGTTGTCGGCCTCGTCGTCGTTGAGATCCGGCACCTGCGTGCCGTGCGACGAGATGCTGAACACCAGATGCGAGAGCTTGCCCGCTACCGCCGCGTCGACCAGCTTGCCCAGTGCACCCATCACCTTGGCCTTGGTTGCCTGCGCGTCGGTGAGCGTCTGGATGTCCTCGGCCGGGAAGCCAAGCTGTTTCACCAGCATGTCCTGCATGCTCGCAACATCGTTCACGCAGCCGTTGAGTTGCGCACCGGGGTAGTTCTTGAAGTGATTGATGCCGACACAGAGTGCACGTTTGGCGCCCGCCATGGGAAGCTCCTTGCTCGTTCGGGGATGCGGAGGGAGGGAATGCGCATTGCGCATTCCATTCGTATAGCCCCGCAAGTGCCGCAGTGCAAGGCTTACCGCGTGCTGTCAGAGGAACTGCTGCCTCGGTCGGCGCGTTGCGCAGGAGTCATTCCCTTACATAGGGTTTCTTGGCCGGCGTATCGCGATCCTCGGTGTACGGGAAGCGGACATGGCCGTAGCGGATCACCAGTACGCCGATTGCCAGCAGCAGGATCGCGCCTGAGATGGCGAGCATGCGCCATTCGGTGAGTTCCTTGAGGTCGAGAATCAGGTAGCGAGCGAGGGCCACCATGCCGATGTACAGCGGAAAGCGCACTGGTAGCTGCCCGCTCTTGAAGTACTGCGCGATCATCGTCAGCACTTCGAGGTAGAGGAACATCAGCAGCAGATCGGTGAGCGTGACGCGACTGTTGCGCCACATCGCCACAACCTCTTCGCCCATTGCGATGGAGGTGGCGACGCCGACTACAGCGAGGCCGAAAAACTCGACCCATTCGAGGCCGTACTTGAATGCCGCGCGGGCGCGGTGAAGCGGAGAACCTGCAGGTGTCATGGTGTGCCGGGGGGAGGGCCGCGCGATTTGCGCGCCCCGACTATACCGCCCGGCAGCGGGGCGCGACACCCCGCGTAGCAAGAGCGTGCCGAGGCGGGTGGGGGCTGGGCCCCCGGGCTGCCGGTTGACCGATCAGGCGATCTTCTGCGCCAGTTCGCCGGACTTGTAGCGCACCGCCATGGTGTCGAGCGAGATCGCGCGGATCTTTTGCGCTTGGCCGGCGCAGCCGAAGGCCTCGAAGCGTGTCTTGCAGATCGCCTTCATCGCGTTCTTCGCTTCGAGGAAGTACTTGCGGGGATCGAAGTTCTTGCCGTCCTTCGCCAAGTGGCGGCGGATCGCGCCGGTGGAGGCCATGCGCAGATCGGTGTCGATGTTAACTTTGCGTACGCCATGGCGGATGCCTTCGACGATCTCTTCGACCGGTACGCCGTAAGTGCTACCCATGTCGCCGCCGAACTCGTTGATGATCGCCAGCCAGTCTTGCGGCACCGAGGACGAGCCGTGCATTACCAGATGCGTATTCGGGATGCGCGCGTGGATTTCCTTGATGCGGTCGATACGCAGCACCGCACCGGTGGGCGGGCGGGTGAACTTGTAGGCGCCGTGCGAGGTGCCGATCGCGATCGCGAGCGCATCTACACCGGTGGCACGCACGAATTCGGCGGCTTCGTTCGGGTCGGTCAGCAACTGATCGTGCGACAGCGCGCCCTCGGCGCCATGGCCGTCTTCCGCCTCGCCGTGGCCGGTTTCGAGCGAACCGAGGCAGCCCAATTCCCCCTCGACCGAAACGCCAACGGCGTGCGCCAATTCGACCACCTTGCGCGTGGTCTCGACGTTGTACTCGAAGCTCGACGGCGTTTTTGCATCTTCCAGCAGCGAGCCGTCCATCATCACGCTGGAGAAGCCAGAGCGGATCGCCTGGATGCATACCGCCGGGCTGGCGCCGTGATCCTGGTGCATCACGACCGGAATATCGGGGTGAGTTTCGAGCGCGGCGAGGATCAGGTGACGCAGGTAGGCTTCGCCCGCGTACTTACGCGCGCCGGCCGAACCTTGCATGATTACGGGGCTGCCGGTCTCCTGTGCGGCCTCCATGATGGCCTGGACTTGCTCCAGGTTGTTCACATTGAAGGCGGGCAGGCCGTAGTTGTGTTCCGCGGCGTGGTCCAGTAGCTGGCGCATCGAGACGAGAGGCATCGAGATTCTCCATTTCAGGGTAGTGAGGCCGCGAAACGGGGGGATGTCGCAGGCAATCGTTGGTAGGCGCCGGGGCACCGAAGGCGCGCATTCTCGCTGATTTGGGCCGCGAATTCGCGTCAGGATTTTCCATAACTCGGCCGCGGCAGCAATTCGTCGCCCGCCCAAAAGGGTATGAAAAAAGGCGCCGCCCTTTCGGGACGGCGCCTTTCGGCTGAAGCGCGGGTGAGTGCTTACAGCACGTCGACGCAGTTCAGTTCCTTGAAGGCCTGCTGCAGGCGGGCGATCATGGTTTCTTGGCCCTTGCGCAGCCAGACGCGCGGGTCGTAGTACTTCTTGTTCGGGCTGTCCGGGCCTTCCGGGTTGCCCAGCTGACCTTGCAGGTAGGCTTCCTTGTCCTTGTAGTACTTCAGGATGCCTTCCCAGCACGCCCACTGCGTGTCAGTGTCGATGTTCATCTTGATGACACCGTAGGACACCGAATCTTCGATCTCCTGCGCGGTCGAGCCCGAACCGCCGTGGAACACGAAGTTCAGGGTCTTGGCCGGCACGCCGAACTTATCCGACACATACTTCTGCGAGTTGTCGAGGATCTTCGGGGTCAGCTTCACGTTACCCGGCTTGTACACGCCGTGCACATTGCCGAACGAAGCCGCGATGGTGAAACGCGGGCTGATCTTGATCAGCTTCTCGTAGGCGTAGGCGACGTCTTCCGGCTGGGTATAGAGGGCCGACTGGTCCATGTGGCTGTTGTCGACGCCGTCTTCCTCGCCGCCGGTGCAGCCCAGTTCGAGCTCCAGCGTCATGCCCATCTTGGCCATGCGGGCGAGGTACTTTTCGCAGATCTCGATGTTCTCTTGCAGCGACTCTTCCGACAGGTCGAGCATGTGCGAGGAGAACAGCGGCTTGCCGGTTGCAGCGAAGTGCTTCTCGCCAGCGTCGAGCAGGCCGTCGATCCACGGCAGCAGCTTCTTGGCGGCGTGGTCGGTGTGCAGGATGACCGGCACGCCATAGGCGGCGGCTACCGCGTGCACATGGTGCGCACCCGAGATCGCGCCGATGATGGCGGCTTGCTGGCCTTCCAGCTTCAGGCCCTTACCGGCCATGAACTGGGCGCCACCGTTGGAGAACTGCACGATCACCGGAGCCTTGGCCTTGGCGGCGGCTTCGATGACGGCGTTGATCGAGTCGGTACCGACGCAGTTGACGGCCGGCAGCGCGAATTTGTTGGCCTTGGCGACCTCGAAAATCTTCTGCACGTCGTCGCCGGTGACAACACCCGGCTTCACGAAATCAAAAATCTTGGACATGGATTCTTCCAATCTCTGGGTTGGATGGGGAGGTCCGGATCAGCCGTTTTCGCCGATACGGACGATCTTCAGGCTGTTCGTTCCGCCAGACTGGCCCACCGGGTCACCACAGGTGAAGACCACGATGTCGCCCGGCTGCACAACCTTGTTCTTTAGCAGGATCTTCTCTGCGTCACGGAGCAGGCGCTCGCGATCGACGTTGTCTTGCGGCGGGGTCAGGATCGGGTAGACCTCGCGCATCAGCGCGCACTTGCGGACGGTTTCCTGATCCGGCGTCAGCGCATAGACCGGCACGCCGCAGTTCAGGCGGCTCATCCACAGCGCGGTCGAGCCGGACTGGGTCAGCGCGGCGATTGCCTTCGCGCCCATGTGGTGCGCGGTGAACAGCGCGGCCATTGCGATCGACTGGTCGATACGGCTGAAGGTGCGATCGAGGAAGTGCTGGTCGAGCGTGATCGGGTTGAACTTCTCGGCTTCGGTCGCAACGCGCGCCATCACCTCGACCGTTTCAACCGGGAACTTGCCGGCGGCGGTTTCGGCCGACAGCATGACCGCGTCGGTACCGTCGAGCACCGCGTTCGCGACGTCGGACACTTCGGCACGGGTCGGCACCGGGCTGGAGATCATCGATTCCATCATCTGAGTCGCGGTGATCGTCAGCTTGTTCATCTCGCGCGCGATGCGGATCATGCGCTTCTGCAGTGCCGGCACAGCGGCTTCGCCCACTTCAACAGCCAGGTCGCCACGGGCAACCATGATGCCGTCGGAGGAGTTCAGGATCTCTTCCAGCGCCTTCAGTTCAACGGCTTCGGTACGCTCGATCTTCGCGATCGTCAGCGCATGGCCGCCGGCCGCGCGCATCAGCGTCTTGGCCATGTACATGTCGGCCGCGCTCTTCGGGAAGGACACGGCGAGGAAGTCGACGCCGATCTGCGCGGCGGTCTTGATGTCTTCCATGTCCTTGGCGGTCAGCGCCGGTGCGGTCAGGCCGCCACCCTTGCGGTTGATGCCCTTGTTGTTCGACAGCTCACCGCCTTGAACAACCTTGGTGTGGATCTCGGTGCCCTTGACCTTCTCCACTTCCAGCGTGATCTTGCCATCGTCCAGCAGCAGGATGGTGCCCGGCGACACGTCGCGCGGCAGTTCCTTGTAGTCGAGGCCGACGCGGTCCTGGTTACCCATTTCGCAGGTGGCGTCGAGGATGAACTTGGCGCCGTTGGCCAGCGTGATCTTGCTCTTCTCGAACTTGCCGACGCGGATCTTCGGGCCTTGCAGGTCACCGAGGATGCCGACGTTACGACCGACCTTGGCTGCCGCAGCGCGAACCATGTTGGCGCGGGCGATGTGGTCTTCAGGTTTGCCGTGCGAGAAGTTCATGCGAACTACGTCGACGCCTGCAGCGATCATGCGCTCAAGCGTTTCCGGATCCGACGACGAAGGTCCGAGGGTGGCGACGATTTTGGTATGGCGTTGCATCCGAGCTCCTTTTTGGGGGGATGTCATGACGGTCATTCCGTCATCAGGGGGGAGAGGAACCGGGAGCGGAAAGCGCCGCAACGCACTTCCCGCGCACCGTTGATTCTAGTTTGCAGCGTTAAGGTCTGCCCCAAATGTGCGCGGCGACCTAGGCCACCGCGCTCATCCGCGTCAGGCCTCGGCGCGCTTCATCAGCGCGTCGACCGCCGGCAGGGTCTTGCCCTCGAGGAACTCGAGGAAGGCACCGCCGCCGGTCGAGATGTAGCTGACCTTGTCGGTGATGCCGAACTTGCCGATCGCAGCCACGGTGTCGCCACCGCCAGCGATCGAAAAACCTTCGGAGTTCGCGATGGCTTCAGCAATTGCCTTCGTGCCACCAGCGAACTGCTCGAACTCAAACACGCCAACCGGGCCGTTCCAGACGATGGTGCCCGCGGCCTTGAGTTGCGCGGCCAGCGCAGCCGCCGTATCCGGGCCGATGTCGAGAATCATCTCGTCGGCGCCGACATCGGCAGCTGCCTTGGTCGTCGCCGCGGCATCCGACTTGAATTCGGTGGCAACGACGACGTCGGTCGGGATCGGAACGCCAGCGCCACGTGCAGCCATTTTCTCGATGATGCGTTTGGCTTCCGGCACCAGGTCGGCTTCCATCAGCGACTTGCCGACCGGCAGGCCGGAGGCAGCCATGAAGGTGTTGGCGATACCGCCACCGACGATCAGCTGATCGACCTTGTCTGCGAGGCTATCGAGAATCGTGAGTTTGGTCGAAACCTTCGAACCCGCCACGATCGCAACCAGCGGGCGCTTCGGGTTGCCCAGCGCGCGGCCGATCGCATCCAGCTCAGCGGCCATCAGCGGGCCGGCGCAGGCCACCGGGGCGGCCATCGCGAGTGCATGCGTGGTGGCTTCGGCGCGGTGCGCGGTGCCGAAGGCGTCGTTGGCATAAACATCGCAGAGCTTCGCCATCTTGGCCGCCAGCTCTTCGTTGTTCTTCTTTTCGCCCTTGTTGACGCGGCAGTTTTCGAGAACGACCACTTCGCCCGGCTTCACATCGAAGCCGCCATCGACCCAGTTCTGCACCAGGCGCACCGGCATGTTCAGCAATTCGGACAGACGCTGCGCGCAAGGGGCCAGCGAATCATCGGGTTTGAACTCACCTTCGGTCGGACGACCGAGGTGTGACGTCACCATCACACCAGCGCCTTTTTCCAGCGCCAGCTTGATGCCTGTGACCGAGGCGCGGATACGGGTGTCGTCGGTGATCTTGCCGGCGTCGTCCTGCGGGACGTTCATGTCGGCACGGATGAATACGCGCTTGCCTGCGAGGTCCAGATCGGACAGCTTCTTGAATTGCATGGCGATGTTCTCGATTTCAAGGGGTGAAAATCCGGGGCCGCGCGCCGCTCTAGGCGTCAGCGCTTGCGCAACCGCCAGTCTGCCTGCGGGCGCGCCGGAGCACGTTGCGCAAACTCAAACCGGCTGAGGGGCGGCGACCGGAGGGTCGAGGCCAGAAAAAACACGGAGGTCCCAGCGTCAGACGCCGGGAGCTCCGTGTCAGTTCATGCAGTCAGACCAATCACTTGGCGACGACGCGAACCATCTCCAGAACCTTGTTGGAGTAGCCCCACTCGTTGTCGTACCAGGCCACCAGCTTGACGAAGGTGCCGTCC